>JBFZAG010000001.1:0-8926 GCA_041309145.1 Candidatus Omnitrophota bacterium
CGCAGCCGTTGAGATCCTTAAATCCAAAGCCAAAGGGCTATTATTATCCAATGGCCCGGGGGACCCCGCGGCAGTGCCTTATGTGGTGGAAACGGTCCGGGAATTGATCGGCAAGATCCCGATTTTCGGGATCTGCCTGGGCCAGCAAATGCTCGGCCAGGCTTTGGGCGGAAAAACTTTTAAACTCAAATTCGGCCATCACGGCGGCAATCAGCCGGTCAAGGACCTCAAGACCGGAAAAGTCGCGATCAGCGTGCAAAACCACGGTTTCTGCGTGGATATCGATTCTTTGAACAAGAAAGATATCGAGATCACCCATATAAATCTGAACGATAATACCCTGGAAGGCATTCGCCATAAAAAATATCCCGTATTCTCGGTGCAGTTCCACCCGGAAGCTTCTCCGGGGCCGCATGACGCGGCGTACTTATTCAAAAATTTCGCAGATCTGATCAGAAGAGCCAGGTAATCCGATTATGCCTAAACGCAAAGACATCAAAAAAATATTGATCATCGGCTCCGGCCCGATCGTCATCGGCCAGGCCTGCGAGTTCGATTATTCCGGGACCCAGGCCTGCAAAGTTCTCCGGGCCGAAGGCTTTGAAGTCATCCTGGTCAATTCCAATCCGGCGACCATTATGACCGACCCCCAGACCGCGGACAAGACTTATATCGAGCCGATCACCGTGGATACTGTGGCCAGGATCATCGCCAAAGAGCGGCCTGACGCATTGCTTCCGACATTGGGAGGACAGACCGCTTTGAATACCGCGGTGGGGCTGGAAGAAAAAGGAATACTTAAAAAATATAAAGTTGAGACTATCGGCGCGAACATCAAATCCATCAAAAAAGCCGAAGACCGCAAGCTTTTTAAGGCGGCAATGCAGAAGATCGGTTTGGATCTGCCCAAGAGCGCCAATGCCTATAAGCTTAAAGAAGCTTGTGAACTGGCCGTCAAGATCGGATTTCCGCTGATCATCCGTCCGAGTTTCACCCTGGGAGGGACCGGCGGAAGTGTCGCCTACAATATTGAGGAATTCAAGGAGCTGGCTAAAGTCGGGCTGGAATCAAGTTTGATCAGCGAGATCCTGATCGAAGAATCAGTGGCCGGCTGGAAAGAATTCGAGCTGGAAGTCATGCGCGACAAAAAAGATAACGTGGTCATAATCTGCTCGATCGAAAATCTTGATCCCATGGGCGTGCATACCGGAGACAGCATTACCGTGGCTCCCCAGCAGACTTTGACTGACCGGGAATACCAGAAAATGCGCGACGCGGCCATTGCCTGCATCCGGGAGATCGGGGTGGAGACCGGCGGCTCGAATGTCCAGTTCGCGGTCGATCCCAAGAACGGCCGGATGACGATCATCGAAATGAACCCCCGAGTTTCCCGCTCTTCGGCTTTAGCTTCCAAAGCCACGGGATTTCCTATCGCCAAGATCGCCGCGAAACTCGCTGTCGGATATACCCTGGATGAGATCCGCAACGACATTACCCGGGAGACCCCGGCTTGCTTTGAGCCATCCATAGATTACTGCGTGGTCAAGGTCCCGCGGTTCACTTTTGAGAAATTCCCCCAGGCTGACCAGGAACTTACGGTTTCCATGAAATCCGTGGGAGAAGCCATGTCCATCGGCCGGACTTTTAAAGAGGCGCTGCAAAAAGCTCTGCGTTCCCTGGAGATCAAGAAATACGGCCTGGAGAGCATGCTTTTCAAAGATCTCAGGAATGTAGATTCTTCTAACGGCGTTTTGGAAGTTATTCAAGCCAAGCTCAGGGTTCCCAACGCCGAGCGGATATTCTATCTCGGAGACGCTTTAAGGATCGGTTTGACCGTTGAGGAGATCTACAACCTGACCAGGATCGATCCCTGGTTCCTGCACAACATAAAAGAGATCATTGACCTGGAAAAAGAGATCCTTAATAATAAAGGTCTGCCGGATGACGCTCTTTTGATCAAAGCCAAGGAATACGGCTTTTCCGATCGCCAGCTGGCCAAGATGCTGGACAAGAAAGAAGAAGAGATCTACAAACTGCGCAAAGAGCGCAACATCCAGGTTTCCTTTAAACTGGTGGACACCTGCGCCGCCGAATTCCGCGCCCACACCCCGTATTTCTACTCCACCTACGAGCAGTAATTAAATAGACGCTTTACATAACCGTCCGGCCATCCTATAATTAAGATATAAATACTTTATCTGTCCGGGATTATTTTAGAAATAATTATTCTGCAATCTACTGTATTGCTAGCATTTAGCTAAAACGTCTATAAATACTTGATGGAGAAAATCAAGATCGATTCCAACGCGTTCGTTTATCCGATGCCGGTGGTCCTGATCGGGGCTATGGTCAAGGGAAAAGCGAACTTTATGACGGTGGCCTGGGTCTCGCGGGTAAATTACCAGCCTCCGATGATCGCTTTTGCCTCCGGGAACAGCCATTATACAAATATCGGGATAAAAGAAAATAAAGCTTTCAGCGTAAATATCCCCGGAAGTGCACTGGTCAAAGAAGTCGATCATTGCGGCCTGGTTTCCGGTAAGAACTTTGATAAATCAAGAATGTTCGAAGTTTTCTTCGGCCAGCTTAAGAATGCTCCGATGGCCGGCCAATGCCCTTTATCCATGGAATGCAAACTGGTTGAAACGGTACAATTGCCGAGCAACACTTTGTTTATCGGAGAGATCATCGCCGCTTTTTCCGAAGAAAAATATTTGACCGAAGGCAAGCCTGATATCCGAAAAATCCGGCCTTTTGCCCTGAGCATGCCCGATAATAAATATTGGTCAGTAGGAGAAAATATCGGTTTGGCCTGGAAGATCGGAAAGAAAGCGGAATAAAGACAGAAAAAAAAGCGATTTCGTCAGTTACAAAATTATAAATCAGGGTTAAGATATTTAAAAATAGGATATATCTTGTCCTCGGCAGACATTCGCGGATTTGGGTATCTCCTCCTCGCGTAGACGTTCGCAAATTCCTCCGGGAATTTGCTCGCACGCTCGGAGTAAATTCCTGCCTGACGGTAGGCAGGCGCGCTGATAAGTTGATGTCGCTTGGCGTATGAAGTAGCGGGCTCCACAACTTATGCGCTCATTTAAGGAGGGGCAAATGAAAAAAAGAATCATGGCTATTACTGGGGTTTGCCTGGTTTTTCTTTGCGCAATGGCGGTAATCTGTTCCGCTGAAGAGTTCACGCTGCAATTGGTCAAAGACAAGGTTAACGCGGCGGTAAATATTTTTGAGCGCGAAGGCCCGGCAGCTTATCCCAAATTCAAGGATGAAAAAGGCGCGTTCAGGTTCGCTAACGGACAGGGGTATATCTGGATCCACAGCTTGTCCGGGATCATGGTCATGCATTCCACCAGGCCTTCGATGGAAGGGATGAGCCAGCTGGATCTCAAAGATTCCACAGGCTTTCCTTTTATTGCGGCCATGAACCAGGTAGTGGAGAAAAGCGGCCAGGGTTGGGTGGTTTATCTTTGGCCCAAGCCCGGACATGCCAATGAGGAAGTGAAAACGTCCTTTGTCAAGATCGCCACTAATAACGGCCGGAAATACGTAGTCGGCTGCGGAATGTACGGGGTGACTATGAACCAGATCAAGGCGGCGTTTCCCGACGATATTGTCTGCGACGCCGAATTGTTCGATAAGGGCATCTGATATTCCGATCAGGTCTTTTGGCCGAAGCGAACCAGCCCTCCGCGGACTGAAGCGCCGCAGAGGGCTTTTTGTTCAATGAGAAAATCTATTTGACTAACCAGCGCTGTTTGAGTAAAATATCTTTGTGAAACAGATATTGAACCTAAAGTGGATCTAACCGCGAGCAACGTTCCTTATGGACTTAAGGGAGGTTGCTCTGTCTGTTTTTACTAAGGGAGAGCTCATGGAGAACAGGAAATTCCGCCGTATCCCCGTAAACATCAAAATTAATTACCGCCGGGAAAACGATACCGCTAAAAAGACGATAGAAGCCGCGGTCAACAATATCGGCGAAGGAGGGATCCTGGCTATGTTCAATCCCGAACCTTTGACTATCGGCACGGTTTTAGACCTGGAAATCTGTTCTCCCCGCCAGGCCTCCGCCATCAAAGCTAAAGGCAGGGCGGTCTGGATAAGGGAGCTCAAAGAACATAAAATGTACGAGGTGGGAATAACTTTTTCCGAGATCAGGGAAAAAGACCTGGCTTTTGTCAAGCACTGGATAGATTCGATCGACTTGGACCGCCTGTTGGGCGTCGCGGTCAAGAACAAAGCTTCCGATGTCCATATGGTTTCCGGCCAGCCGCCGACTATGCGGGTTTACGGAGAGTTAAAGCCGATCGAAAGCGGCATCCTCAGCCCGGAAGATATCTCGGCCATGGTCTACGGAATTCTTTCCGAAAAGCAAAAACAGAAATTCGAGGAAGACCTGGAGCTGGATATTTCCTACGTCAATGACAGCGGCCGTTTCCGGGTCAACGTGCATAAGGAAAAAGGGCAGTTAGGAGCGGCTTTCCGCTGCCTTCCCACCGAGATCATGGGGCTGGCGGAATTGCATCTGCCGGCTGTCCTGGCGGAACTGGCCCGCCGGCCTTCTGGGCTGATACTGGTCACCGGACCTAACGGCTGCGGAAAAAGCACGACTCTCGCCGCGATGATCGACATAATCAACCGGGAGCAAAAAGCTTTGATCATGAGCCTGGAAGAGCCCATAGAGTATATCTTCAGGTCGAAAAAAAGCATCATCGAGCAGAGGGAGATCGGCTCTGACGCCCTCTCTTTCCAGAACGCTTTAAAATATATCGTGCGCCAGGATATCGACGTTGTCTTTATCGGGGAGATCCGCGACCTTAATTCCATCGCGGTGGCTCTTTCCGCGGCGGAAACCGGCCACCTGGTCCTGACCACCCTGCACACTATGGACGCCCTATCGAGCATTAACAGGATAGTGGATGTTTTTCCTTCGACTCAGCAGCCCCAGGTCAGGATGCAGCTGGCTGAGACTTTGCGGGGGGTCGTCTCGCAGGTCCTCCTGCCGCGCCATGACAAAGTCGGCAGGATCGTGGCAACCGAGGTCCTGGTCTGTAACAGCGCGGTAGCTAATCTTATCCGCAAGAACAATATCGGCGAGATCCGCGGGATCATGGAGACCGGGTCCCGTTTGGGGATGCATACTCTGGACCAGTACCTGGAAGAACTTTTTTCCAGGGGGCTGGTTTCCCGCGATACCGTGCAGTCTTACACCCAGTTCATTTAAATGCCGGAATTCTTGATCGAGAAAAAAGTTTATTATCACGACACCGATTCCGGCGGGGTGGTCTACTACGCCAATTACCTGAAATTCCTGGAAGAGGCCAGGACCGAATTCTGCCTGAACCGGGGAATAAACTTAAGCGACTGGCTCAAAAAAGGCATAGCTTTCGCGGTGGTGCACGTGGAGCTGGATTACAAGGCTCCGGCGCAGTACGCGGATACGCTGCAGGTGACCGCCGGGGTGGAGAAAACCGGGAATTCTTCGATCCATTTTGTCCAGGAAATAAGGGGCCGGGGCAAGACCCTGGTAAAATCGCGGACAGTCTGGGCCTGCGTGGGCAAGGATTTCAAAACTCAGAACCTGCCGGAAGAAGTAAGAACCTGCCTCGGCGGGAATTAATATCACCGCATAACCAAGGAAGAAAGCAAGATGCCAAATTATGAGATAGTGAACAGGTTTTGCAATTTGCGAAATAAATTCACCCGCTGTCCGGCGGTCCATGAATCCGATTCCCGCGGAGCCGGGGATTTCGGCAAGCATATCAACGACTGTTTGGGCAAGGAAAAAGAGTGCGCCAAAGCAGGCTGTATTTACGCCGGGGGAAGCAAAGAGCCGTTTCCCAGAACAGTTTGAAGATTTTCTAACTATAGATAGGGATATCCCGCTATGAACGTAAAGATCGGTTTTGACAACGAGAAATACCTGAAGGAGCAGACCGCCGCGATCACCGCCAGGATGGAAAAATTCGGCAATAAGCTCTATCTGGAATTCGGGGGCAAGCTTTGTTTTGATTATCACGCCAGCCGGGTTTTGCCCGGCTATGACCCCAACGTGAAGATCAGACTTCTCCAGGAATTAAAAGACAAAGTCGACATTATCCTTTGTATTTTTGCCGGAGATATAGAGAAAGGAAGGGTGCGCGGCGATTTCGGGATCACCTATGACCTGGCTACCCTCAAGCTTATCGATGACCTGCGCAAATGGGGTTTGGATGTCAGCGGCGTGGTCATCACCAGGTTTACCAACCAGTCGACCGCTGTGACTTTTAAGAACAAACTGGAGCACCGGGGGATCAAGGTTTTTCTGCATTATCCTATCGAAGGATACCCCGCGGATATCGAAACCGTGGTCAGCGACCAGGGGCTGGGCAGGAATGAATATGTTCCGACGAACAAGCCCATAGTCGTGGTCACCGCGCCCGGGCCAAACAGCGGCAAACTGGCCACTTGTTTGTCGCAGCTGTATCAGGAGCATAAAAGAGGCGTCAGCGCCGGCTACGCCAAATTCGAGACTTTTCCTATCTGGAACCTGCCTTTAAAACATCCGGTCAACGTCGCTTACGAAGCAGCTACCGCGGATATCCTGGATTTCAACCTGGTCGACCCTTTCCATTTGAGCGTTTACAATAAGGCCGCGATAAATTACAACCGCGATGTGGACAGCTTCCCGATCCTCAGGCTTATTCTTTCCCGGATCTCCGACGGCAGCTCGGAGGAGCCGATGTATAATTCTCCCACCGATATGGGGGTCAACCGGGCGGGATTCGGCATCGTTGACGATGAAGTAGTCCAGGCAGCGGCCAAGCAGGAGCTGATCCGCAGATTCTTCCGTTACAATACCGAGTACGCCTTGGGCATAGAAAAGAAGGAGACCGTGGACCGGGTAGTCCGGATCATCGAGGAGCTGGGAGTAAAGCTCACTGACCGGGCTGTGGTGGAGCAGGCCCGCAAGGCCGCGCAGGAGTCCGAGGATAACCATAAGGGCAATGACGGGGTTTACTGCGGGGCGGCTATCGAGCTCTCGGACGGCAGGTTGATCGCCGGAAAGAACTCCCAGCTGATGCACGCCGCTTCGAGCCTGGTCTTGAACGCGATCAAGGTCCTGGCCAAGATACCCGACGAGATCCTGATCCTTTCCCCTCAGATCATCAAGCAGATCACCATGCTTAAAGAAAAAGTCCTGAAGACCGACTCGCACAGCATGGACCTGGAAGAAACCCTGATCGCTCTGGCCATAAGCGCGACCACCAATCATACCGCGGAACTGGCGATGAAGAAGCTGACCGAACTGAGGGGTTGCGAATTGCACATGACCCATATTCCCACTCCCGGAGACGATGTCGGGCTTAAAAGGCTGGGGGTGAATCTGACTACCGACGGAAGATTCTTTTCCCGCAATCTTTTTATTTCCTGAGTAAGCGCATAAAAAACCATGGCCGTAAAAATAAAATTCATGGGCGGCGTCCGGACGGTGACCGGATCCAACCATCTGGTTTCCACCGACCTGGCTAAGATCCTTCTCGATGTCGGGCTGTTCCAGGGCAAGCGCGACCTGTCTTATCAGAAAAATTCCCATTTTTCGTTTAACCCCCGCGAACTGAGCGCGGTGATCCTTTCCCACGCCCATATCGACCACTGCGGAAACATGCCCAGCTTGGTCAAAAAGGGGCTGCGCTGCAAGATATACTGCACTCACGCCACCCGCGACCTGACCAAACTCATGCTTGAGGATTCCGGAAAAATCCAGGAAGAAGATATCCGCTACGTCAACAAGATCAACAAGCGCCTGGGGCTGCCGTTGAGAAAGCCGCTTTATACCAAGCTGGAAGCTTCCAAAGCCGCCAAGAGAAGGTTCGTGAATATTTCTTACGGCCAGAGGGTCTGTGTGGCCAAGAACGTGTTTGTCACTTTGCACGACGCCGGCCATATCCTGGGTTCGGCGATCGTGGAACTGGAGATCAAAGAAAAAGACAGGCCTGTGCGGATAGGTTACGCGGTGGATCTGGGCAGGAAGAATCTTCCCATGCTCAATGACCCGGACATGCCTAAGAACCTGGATTATCTGATCCTGGAAAGCACTTACGGAGGAAGGGACCACGCTCCGATAGAAGAAGCCAAACACAAGCTGCGCGACGCCATAAAGCGGACCATCGAAAGGAAAGGCAAGATCATCATCCCGGCGTTCACTCTCGAGCGCACTCAGGAAGTTCTTTATTTCTTAAGCCAGCTGGTCAAGGAAAAAGAACTTCCCGCTTTGCCGATATACGTGGACAGCCCGCTGGCCACCGAGATAACCGAGGTGTTCAAATACCACAATAATTATATGAACGCCCAGACCAAACAGGCGATGGACAACGGGGACAGCCCGTTCGAGTTCCTGAACCTGAGATTTGTCCGCGACCAGAAGGAATCCAAGGCTTTGAACGTCGATAAACGTCCGATGGTGATCATCGCCGGATCCGGCATGTGCGAGTCCGGAAGGATCCTGCATCACCTGCGCAATAACATCGAAGATTCCCGCAACACGGTCCTGATCGTGGGCTACATGGCCAGGGATACGCTGGGAAGAAGGATAGTCGAAAGGGAGAAATTCGTGCGGATATTCGGGGTCGAGCAGGAGCTCAACGCGGAAGTCGTGATCGTCAATGCCTTTTCCGCGCACGCCGATAAAGATGAGCTGCTGGAACTGGTCGGAGAATGCCTGCCTTTAAAAAGGATCTTTCTGGTCCACGGGGAAGAGGAACAGTGCCAGGCTCTCTGGACGGCGCTCTCACAAAAAGGGCTGGATGCCTACATCCCTTTGCCGGAAGAAGAAGTTAGTCTTGATTAAAGCCGCTTTATGTGCTAGTATTAAAACTTCGAAATAACTCATAAGGATAATAAAAAATTCAGGGAGGTTCACATGGCTGGAGGT
>JBFZAG010000002.1:0-29529 GCA_041309145.1 Candidatus Omnitrophota bacterium
ATTTTTTCCTATTTATCCAAATACCTCAACAACAACTGCCAGGTCCTGCTTCCTACTACCCCGTCGGGATTGATCTTGTTCGCTTCCTGGAACTTCTTGATCGCTTCCTTGGTCTGGGAACCGATCTGTCCGTCTACCGGACCCTTATAAAAACCCGCTCTCTTTAAAGCGGTCTGGATCTCAGCGCCACTGGGCATGCGCACTTCTTTTTTGATGGCGGCCTGCTGCTGCAATTGCTGGCGCAGTTGAAAATTCTCCTGCTTTAACTGATTCAATTGGGTTTCCAGGTAACTGACCTGGTTTTTGAGCTGTTGGTTCTGTCCGGAGTAATTCACAACTGGCGTAGTTACGCAGCCTGAAAAGATTAAAAGTAAAACAATACCGGCGGCTAAATTCGACTTCTTCATTTTTCCTCCCTGCCTGCTGCTTAAAAGCCTTTAAGAGGTTACATTATACTCCAAATTAACGGAATTGACAAATAAGATTTTGGATAGTATAGTTATATTACTCTTGCCGAGGTGGCGAAATGGCATACGCGGCAGCCTCAAAAGCTGTTGAGGGCAACCTCATGAGGGTTCAACTCCCTCCCCCGGCATTTTTATTCTCTTAAGGGAGTTGAACCTATCGGAGGGTTCTCCCGCTAAGTTGTTGATTTTTCAGCGGGAATCCCGACCGCAGGGCAACTCCTTTAGAGGGAAACTCCCTCCCCCGGCATTTTTATTCTCTTATCGGAAAGTTTTGGAAGAATCGAAGATTTGCTTTTGCTGGCCGCGGAGGATACTGTTCCGGTTAAGATAAGGAAAGATCCCGCGGTAAACCCGGTAAGCGATTATCTGGTAGCCTTTGGCGTTAGGATGGATGGCGTCGCTTTTAAGGCTCGAGTTGGCGACAATATCCTCCATGATCCGAGGAATGAATATCGTCCGGTAAGTCTTGCTCAGCCGCTTAAATTCCAGGTTGTATTCCCCCATAAATATGCTGTTGCTGATATCAACTATGGCCACCATCGCCCCGCCGGCCTGAATCGCTTTGATCATCTCTTCGATATTATTCACCGTTTGTTCCAAGGGGATCTTGCTGAGATAATCGTTGCCTCCGAATTCAATGATCACTAAAAGCGGATCATTGTCCATGATGTCGGTCTTGACCCTTTTTAGCGCCTCCGGAGAAATGTCGCCGTTTATCCCGGCATTTATCACCGGAAAGCTGCTCATTTTGGCTAGCGCCGCAGGGTAGCTCTGCTCAGAGGCAACGCCCTTGCCCTTGGTAATGCTGTCTCCGAAACAGATGATATTTTTGCCCCGGGAATCGAGATTGGCGATGCTGCTTCGGTTACAGCCGGCCAACAACGTTATCAAGGCGAAAACGGACAATTCCAGTAAAATCGATGCGATTCTAATCTTTCTCATATCTCAACCTCAGCTGTCCGCAGGCAGCTTCGATGTCCTGGCCCCGCGGCCGCCGCAACGTCACCGTCACTTGCGACTTCTCCAGCGCGTCCCGGAAAAATAAAATATCCGCTTTAGACGGGGGCTGCAGCCCCAGCTCCTTTTGAGGATTTACCGGTATCAGGTTGACTTTGCAGTTCAACCCCTTTACTATTTTACTCAATTTCCCGGCGCTTGGCAAATCCGAATTAATGCCCTCGGCCAGGATATATTCGAAGGTCACCTGGCGGTCGGTTTTCTTCACATATTCCCTCAGCGCCTCGAACAGTTCTTTAAGCGGATACTTTTTATTCACCGGCATAAGCCGGCCGCGGGTCTGGTCGTCGCAGCCATGAAGCGACACGGACAGCTCCACCTGTAAACCCTCATCCGCGAGTCTCCTGATCCCGGGAATGATCCCGCAGGTAGAGACGGTGATCCTGCGGGAGCCGATCTTGAAAGCGTAATCCGAATTTATGAGCCTTATCGCTTTCAGGACATTGTCATAATTATCCAGCGGCTCTCCGGTGCCCATAAAAACTATATGGGTCAACGGCTGGCTGGAATTATTCTTCAGATACCAGACCTGATCCAGGATTTCCGCGCAGGAAAGGTCTCTTTTAAACCCTGAAATCCCGCTGGCGCAAAAAGCGCAGCCGAATTTGCAGCCGGCCTGGCTGGAAATACAGCCGGTCAGCCTTTTCTCCGAGGGGATCGCTACCGCTTCGATGAACTGATTATCCTCCAGCCCGAACAAGAACTTTTTAGTCCCGTCACTGGATTCCTGCGCCGCGGCTAATTCCAGGTTAAAAATTGCAAAGTCTTCATTTAAACGTTTCCTGAGCCCGGCAGGAAGATCACTCATCCGATCGAACTCGCAAACCCCTTTTTGGTAGACCCAGGAAAAAATCTGCGCCGCCCGGAAAGCCGGCTCTTTCCAGACAGCCAAGACCCCTTCCAATCCTTCCAAGGTTAATTCCTTGATATTTATTTTCATTCTATTCCAATTAGGCCTGGGGCTTCTTATTCCGGGAAACGCTGGCTTTTAAAGCCAGGGCAAAAGGGGTAAAATATTCCGCGGTAAGGCCGACCATCCCCGCGGCGAACACACCGTCCCAAAAAGAGGCCCTCAGACTTTTCTTAACCGCGTGTCTTTCCATGCTTTTTAAACTACTTCCTGAGCAAAAGGCACTTTTTTATTTCCCGGTCGACCCGGTCCAGCGCTTTCTTCTTGAACAGCCTGGCCAGCGCCGCAACTTTGACCGCTTCTTCAAGGATCAAAACCCGATTCAAGGCCTGATGGAAAGTATCGGCGATCGAGAAAACTCCGTGATTTCTGACCACGACGATCCGGCTGGTCTTGAGCGCGAGGATCACCGATTCCGGGTCGGTAACGTTCAAGCTTTTTTGTTTTACCGCCGGAACATCGTTGAGATAAAACCGGGTTTCGAAAGTCAGAACTTTCAGCTTGGGCATGACCGCGAAATAGCCATTGGTCAAAGGCGGATGGCAATGGATCACAACACGGCAAGGGAAATTTTTATAGATCAAGCTGTGCATCGGCAGTTCCGAACTCGGCCGCTTGAGCGCATTATTGAAAGAATTGCTGCCAAGGTCAACTTTTATGATGTCGCTTTTTTTCAAGCGCCCCAATTCGCTGCCGGTCGCGGTAATAAGGATCGTTTCCGGGTCTAACCTAGCGCTTAGATTACCGGCCCCGGCGGTTAAAAGGCCGGAATCCGCCAAAGCCCTGCCGATAGCGATTATTTTGAGCTCAATTGATTTTTGCTTAGAAACGCTCACAGCGATATTTCCACCAGTTTAGGCTTAACCCCGGGGATAACTTTAAGTTTCTTATTCAGGCTGGCCTTTTCAGCCTTGGAACCGACCAGCTCGAGGATGATCAGCCCGGTATCCGAACATTTATCCAGCACTCCGTCGTGTATTCCCAGCCGGGTCTTGATCATGCAGCCGAAATCGGTAAGCACTTTTTGCACCCTTACCGCCGATGATCGCCTCGTGCGCATAAGGATCACCATCAAGGTCTTGCTCATGATTTCCTCCTTGTAAAAGGTTCTAAGGATTATTATACCAAATAATTTTGCCTCCGGGCAAGATTTCTTGAAGCGCAGCGCCTAGGGTTTTAATGGGTCCGGGACGACTTCAAGGGATTACGATCTGCTTCTCGCACGGAGATTTTCTGCGCGCACTGCGGTTTACGCCTCACTTCCGCTTTCAGCCTATCGTTACCGCACAGGCTCTCGTTCGGCGTAATTCCTTGTGCGCTTTTGCCGAAAATCTCCTAATTGTGCGCGAAGCAGACCGTAATCCCTTCAATGCCGGCCCCGTTAAAAACCTGATCAGTCATGAGCAGCAAAATCTGGCCTATTGACAGGCCCTTCTTAAGCGCGGTAAAATAAGCTATGAGTGAATATATCTGTCCTCACTGCAAGAATCCCATTTATGACGATGAGGCGATCCTCTGTCTTTATTGCGGAGAATCCCTGAACCGGCCGGACAAGCATTTTCCCCGCTTCAAAATAGCATTCCTGGTCATTCTGTTTTTGGTGGTCTTAAGTTTTATTCTGCTTATAATAAAATAGGAGCCAAATATGACAAAAAAATCAGCAACAATCTTTGTTTTCTTATTTTTCTTCTGCGGGCTGAACCTTCCCCGGTCCCGGGCTGCAGAATTCCAGCTGACTTCTCCGGATTTCAAGCCTAACCAGTTTATTCCCGTCAAATTCAGCTGTAAAGGAGCGGATATCAACCCGCAATTAGACATTTCCGGCGTCCCTGCGCAGACCCGGAGCCTGGCTCTGATCATGGATGACCCGGACGCTCCCATGGGAACCTGGGTGCATTGGCTGGTCTACAATATCGCGGTGACATCTTCTATACCTCAAAACAGCGCTCCGGGTAAACTCGGCCAAAACAGTTTTAACCGCGGAGAATACGGCGGCCCCTGCCCGCCTTCCGGGACCCACCGCTACTTTTTCAAGATCTACGCCCTGGACCGCCAACTGGAATTCAAGACCAGGCCGGCAAAAAAAGAATTAGAGGATGCCATGCAAGGGCATATTCTGGACCGGGCGGAATTGATCGGCCTGTTCACGAAAGGTAATTAATGTCCGGGGATAAAGATAAGAAGATCTGCGTGGCAGGCGTATCGCATAAAGAAGATAAATTCGGCTACAGGATCTTTGCTGATCTGGTCAAAGCCGGGTATGATGTTTACGGGATCAACCCTGCCGAAGGAGTGATCGCGGGGAGAAAGATCTATCGCGGATTATCCGACCTGCCCGAAAAGCCCGATCTTATCATCACCGTAGTCAACCACCGGGTAACCGAAAGGATAGTCGAAGAAGCCCATGGATTAGGGATCAAAGAAATCTGGATGCAGCCGGGATCGGAATCAGAGCTGGCTATCTGCAAAGCCGAAAAGTACGGGATGTCAGTCACTCATCACGCTTGTTTTATGAAGGAAAAAAAGATCTGGTAGCTTTTATTTTACTGAAGTTCCGGGCTGGCGGGGGTAACGGATAAGGCAGATCTGATTTATCACCTCTTCCACGTCTTTTCGGGTTTTCAGCCGGCTGATAGTCTCGCGCAGGGGCCGGATCTTGCGGAAACCCTTGGTATACCATCCGAAAAACTTGCGGAAGATCACCACTCCGTATTTAGGTCCAAAAAAATCAACCGACAAGTCCAGGTGCTCAAGCATGGTCCGGATTATTTCTCCCATTTCCGGCTTAGGCGGCTCATGGCCGATTCTCAGGTAATGCCGGATCTCTTCGAAGATCCAGGGATTGCCTAAAGCGCCTCTCGCCACCAGCAGACCATCGCATCCGGTATCTTCCAACATTTTCTTGGCCAGCTCCCCGGAAAAAACATCTCCCGAGCCGATAACAGGCACGCTTACCGCTTTCTTGACTTTCTTGATCGTTTCATAATCAACGCTTCCGGAATACAGCTGCTGCTTGGTCCTTCCGTGTATGAATATCGCTTTTACTCCGGCGTCCTGAGCATGTTTGGCGACCTCAGGAGCATTGAGGGAATCTTTGTCCCAGCCAGTGCGGATCTTCACGGTCACCGGCACCGGCGATCTCTTGACCACGATTTCCAACAAAGATCGCAGTTTATTGGGTTCTTTTAATAAGCTTGCTCCCTCCCCCCTGCGGGTAACTTTTCTCTCCGGGCAAGCCGCATTAAAATCCAGAACGTCAAACTTATATTTAAGCAGCACATCCATGGCCCGCTCGATATACTGCGGCTCGCAGCCCAGAAGCTGCATACCGAGGGGCTTGTCGGTCTTGTCCGTGCAAAGGATCTCCGCGGTCTTTTTGCTCTTATGCCCCAGGCAGCGGGCATTGATCATTTCCACAAAAGCCAGTTCACAGCCGAATTTATGATTGAGTTTGCGGAAAGGCAGGTCGCTCACTCCGGCCATCGGAGCAAGGATCAGGTTGGAATGGAGTTTAAGCTCTCCGATTCTAAGCATCAGGTGACTTCTTCCACCGGCAAGACAAAAGCTTTAACCCCTTCTTTGCCCAATTTAGCCCGGAGTTGTTTGAGGCAGGAAAAAAGCGATTTAGCTTCCGGCGGGGAACAATAAACCAATAATAGATTATTCCTGCCCGGCCAGATATCGTCGCCCATGTGCGCGCCCGAAGTCTTGCCCTTGCCGAACACCCCGGGTATTTTAGTATAGTTATTCAAAACACAGCACTGGCTTAGCGCTTCCATCACCTCAGCGTCAATAGCCTCGTTATAAGAGATCATCACCATTTTGTCCATTAGACTTTACCTTTCGCTACAGCTATATCGCATTTGCGCAGTTTGATTTCCTTGCCCTCGTCCTTACGATGGAACACCGAGTATAAGGTCGGGACAAAAAGCATGGTGATATAAGTAGAAACCACCAGGCCGCCGATCATGGTGATGCCGATCGGCTGCCAGTTCTCCGAGCCTTCTCCCCGGGAAATAGCCATGGGCAATAGTCCTACCAGGGTAGTGATGGTAGTCATCAAGACCGGACGCAAGCGGTCTTTTCCGCCCATAGTCACCGCCTCAAACATGGTATATCCGCGGGCGCGCAGGATATTGATATAGCTGATCAAAACAATAGCGTTATTTACCACGATTCCCATGAGCATGACCATGCCCAAAAATGAGTTCACGTTTAAAGTCATGCCGGTCAGTAAAAATGCCCAGATGACTCCGGTAAAAGTAAAAGGCACGGAGAACATGATAATAAAGGGGTCTAAAAGCGATTCGAACTGAGCGGCAATGACCATATATACCAGGATTATCCCCAAAGAGATCAAAGTGATCAGGTCCCGGAAAGCTTTTTGTTGTTCTTCGGCCTCTCCGCCGATATTAACGGTCATATCCGAAGGAAGGCTGATCTTGGCCAGCCCCGCCTTAATATCTTCGGCGATCTTGCCGCTGGAACGGCCGAAAACATTGGCTTCAACCCTGACCACCCGCTCCCGGTTCTTGCGCTCGATATCCATGGGTCCGATAGTTTCATAAACTTTAGCGAAACTGGAAAGCTTGACCTGTTTGCCGGTTACCGAAGAAACCACGGAAAGATTTTCAATATCTTCGATCTTGGAGCGGGAAGATTCTTCCAGCCGGACATAGATATCATAGGTCCGGCCTTTTTCCCGGTATTTAGTAGCGCTGGTACCCTCAATAAAAGTTTTAATGCTTTTTCCGATAGTAGTCATATTCAGCCCCAGGCTGGCCGCTTTTTCCCGGTCCACGGAAATGCGTATCTCCGGCCGGCTGATATCCCGGCTGATCGCGGTATCCACCGCTCCGGGCGTAGCTTCGACGATCGCTTTGATCTTTGCTGCCACCATATCAGTATCAGCGAAAGAATTTCCGATGATCTCTATCTGAATAGCCTTTCCTCCGCCTCCCAAGATCAGCCGCGAAATCGGAGATCCCGTGCCCACATCCACCCGCTCCACTCCGGGGATCTGCCTGACTTTAGCCCGGATGATCTGGGCGATCTCTTTAACGGATTTATCCCGCTCATTTTTAGCCGCCAACTTTACCCCGGCGTAAACCACATGCGAGCCGGAAGCCTGGCCGAGCATCCTGCCGATCCCGATGACCTGTCCGCTTCTGACGAAACTGAACTTCCTCTCTTTTACGGAATCAAAGATATCTTCGATCTTTTTAGCGACTTTATCTGTTTCCTCCATCCTGGTGCCGATGGTAAGCCGCACGCTGATATTCAGATCTCCGCTGTCTTCTTCCGGGAAAAACTCGTTTCCCACAAAAGGAGTAAGCAAAAGAGTGGCAAAGAAAACCGCGGTAAAACCGATAATCACGGTCTTTTTGTGCCGCAAACACCACCCCAAAGACCTAGAGTATACATCTTCCCAACCCACCAGGAACTTTTCGATCGAGTTATAAACAGGAGCCAACCAGCCCCCCTTCTTATTTTGTCCATTCCCGTTGGAAGCAGGCTTTAGCCACTTGGAGCAAAGCATCGGGCTGAAAGTCCCCGCAGTAAAAAGCGAGGCTAAGAGGGTTGCGGTAATGATCGCCGCCAATTCCGAGAATATAACCCCCACGACCCCGGTAATGAAGAACATAGGCAGAAACACTGCGATCGTGGTCATTGTGGATGCGGAAATCGAAAGGAACATCTCCGAGGCGCCGAAGATCGCCGCCTCGGTTGAGCGCTGTCCGCGCTCGAGCTTGCGGAAAATGTTATCTACTATCACGACGGCATTATCCACGACCATGCCTGAAGCGATAGCCATGGCCGACAGGCCGATGATATTGATCGTCCGGCCGTTCAAGAACAGATAAAGAAAAGTGATCAAAAGCGAGAACGGGATGGTCAAAGCAATGATCAAGCTGGGCAGGAATTGTCTTAAGAAAAACCAGACCACCAAGATCACCAGGATAATCGCCATATACAAAGAGGTCGAAAGGGACTTCAAAGCATCGACGATGTCTTTAGAAGTGTCAAACACAACAACCATTTTCACATCTGAAGGCAGGGCTTTAGTCAACTCCGCGAGTTTTTTATTTACCTTCTGAGCCACTTCCACGCTGTTGGTGCCGGTCTGCTTTTGGATCATCATGGTCAGACCGGACTTGCGGTTGATCCGGACTACCGTGCTCATTTCCTTGAAGCTGTCTTCGATCCTGGCTACGTCGCGCAGGTATATAGGTTTGTTGTCCCGGGTCCCCAGGATAATAGAATTGATCTCCTCCGGCGAAGAGAATTCTCCGGGCAAACGCAACAGGTATTCGGTCAGCCCGGATTTAATGTTGCCTACAGGCTGGGTAACATTTTCCCGCTCCAGAGTGTTGAGGATATCCGCGGTAGATAAACCATATCCTTCCAGGCGCTGGCGGTCAAGCCAGACATTGATCTGCCGCTCCAGACCTCCCTGTAGCTGGACCGTACCCACTCCGGCTAATTGCTTGAGCGGATCGCCTATTCTTTTATCTATAATATCAAAAAGATCCGGGTAACTGCGCTCGGCCTGGAAGCCGACCACCATTATCGGGATATTCGCGGTATTGAATTTAAAAATGAACGGGTTGGATATTTCGTCCGGAATATCCGGAAGCAAAGTCTTGGCCTGGTCAATCCGGTCACGCACGTCGTTTGTGGCTTCGTCGACGTTAGTGCCCCACTTGAACTGCAGGGTGATTGTAGACATTCCCTCCGAAGACTTAGAGGTTATTTTGTCCAAGCCGGGGGTAATAGCCAGCTGGTTTTCCAGCGGCTCGGTGACCTTGATCTCCACATCCTCCGGACTGGCTCCGTAATAAGAGGTAATTACTGAGATCGCCGGCGACTCGATAGTAGGCATCATATCCACGCCCAGCCGGCTCATCGCGTACAAAGACACGATGATCAAAGAAAAGAAGATCATCAGATTAGTTACCGGTTTTTTGACCCCGAATTCCGGAAGATTCATAGATAAATATCCTCTCTCTATTTGCCGTTTTCTTCCACCAAAACCGCAGCGCCTTCATACAAACGCTGCTGGCCCATGATTACCACCTTGTCCCCGGCCTTGATCCCATCTTTGACCTGAAGATACCCCCCCTGGCGGACTCCGGTCGTAATTTCTTTTAGCTGGGCCTTCTGGCCGTCAACTACATAAACATACTGTTTAGGCTCCTTGCCCAGGACAGCTTCTTTGTAGACGGCTAAAGCATTCCTGTATTCCTGGGTCACCAGCTTGACTTTAGCGTACATGCCTGAACGTAATTTATGATCTTTGTTATCGATGATGATCTCGGCCTGAATGGTCCGGGTGGCGATGTCTAAGACCGGATTGATCTTATCCAAGACGCCGTCAAATGATTCCCCGAGATATGCGTCAACCGTAACAGCCGCGGGCATACCCAAGGTGATCTTGGTCAGATATTTTTCCGGGATATCCAGATAAACTTTGACTTTTTCCATATCCACAACCAGGGCCACCGGAGTCTGGGAAGAAACATTCGAGCCGATATCAACCATAACTTTGCCCACTATGCCGCTGATCGGGCTTTCCACCGGGGCTTTGGCAAAATTCAGGCCGATTTCATCCCGGTCGATGAAAGCGATCGCCTCTGCCTTGGCCACTGAGTCGCCCTCTTCTTTGACTTTCTCAATGATCTTGCCGGTGACCTTGGGAAATACCAGGACTTCCTGCTGGGCTTTTATATTGGCCACGTAATCCAGGAGTTCCTGCATGTCCTGCGGGGCAACGGTAACCACCTTGACCGGAATGACCTCGGGACCGGCATCTTTTTTCAGGTTAGCCGACTGCTTCTGGCATCCGGCCAGGAAAAACAGCGCAACGCCCAGACAGATAATTTTATAAAACCATATATACTTATTCTTCATTACATTCCTCCTGTGGCCTTATCAAATTTTATTTTCGCGATCAGATAATCATAATTCGCCTGGATCCGGTTGAATAATGCCACGTTGTAACTTAATTGCGCATCATGCAGATCAAGTCCGCTGGCCAGCCCGGCTTTCTGTTTCTTTTCGATAACCGAAAGATTGTCCTTGTAAACACCCGCCTGCTCGCTGACCGCTTTTACTTTCTCCATAGAATCTTTAAGCTCCAGGTAAACGGTCTTTAATTCCAGGGCGATGTCCTTGACGGATTTTTCCTTTAAGAGCTGAGCTTCTTTTAGATCAATGATCGCCTGGTCCACTTTGGACTTAGTGAGCCGGCCGTCAAAGATCGGCCAGTTGACGGCAATACCCAAAACATTGTAGTCATTCTGGTTTTTAGCGGTACCTGTTGCCAGATGCGAACTGCTGTAGTAATCCCAGGCCGCGGACATCTGCGGCCGGTTACCGGCCTTGGCAATCTCTATATTCCTGGACGCGGCATTTTTCTGGGCTTCCAGCTGGCGGATCTCCGGCCGGGATTGCAATGCCTGCAGGAAGGCGCGGTCAAAAGCTATTTCTTTAGGCTCACAGCTCAGCTCCCCTTCGGGCTTGATCCGGGTGTCTTTGTCCAGAAAAAGCAAATTGTTCAGAAGCGCCTGGGCAGAATCCGTCTGGTTCAAGGAAATTTGATAAGCCCTGATCACATCGGCTAAAGAAGAGCGCATTCTGATCACATCCGATTCAGAAGCTTGCCCTCCGGAAAACCGGGCCTGAACAAACGCCAGGTGTTCCTGAGTATTCTCCACTATCGCTTTATTGATCTCCCGGTATCTCTCCGTCAAAAGAAGCGCATAATAAGCTTTCTTTATGTCTAAAACAGTCTCAAGCTTCGTCTTATCCAATACCGCCTGGGTAGCGATATAATTATACTCCCCGGCTTTGATGGCATTGATCACCCGGCCGCCCGCATAAATAACCTGGCTTACTCCGGCCTGTGCGGAAAATCCGCTGACGTCTTTGGAATAAAGCCCCCGGACATCGCTCCAGCCCGCGCCAACCGCGAAGTTGGGAAAAAGGCCGGAGCGGGCCTCGCTGATCTTAGCCTTGGCCTTTTTGACATCCTCGCTTTTAAGCAAAATGTCCCGGTTATCCCGCAAAGCCAGAGCAACCGCTTCCTCCAAAGTCAAAGAAACCTCTTCCGCTCTTAAAGCCAGGCCGGAGAATAAAAACATGAGAGCCGTAATCAGAAAAATACTTATCTTGTTCATTATCTATCCGATTCGTTCTTCCGGGTCACGATTTCGTGGACCTTCATTAATATCTTAAGAAAACTGTCCCGGTCTTCGGAAGGGATCTTGCCGAACACCTCGATTATATTCTGTCTTTTGCTTTTATTGACCCGCTGGACCAGCTCCCGGCCTTTAGGGCTGAGCCGGATCTTGATTATCCTTCTATCATCGGAGTCGTAAACGCGCTGCACGTAGGAAGATTTCACCAGCCTGTCGACAATTCCCGTAGCCGCCGCGGTAGTCACTCCCAGGGAGCGGGCAATATCGGTCATCCGCAATTCCTCCTGTCTATCCAGCATATTTAAGATAAAAAATTGCGGCAAAGTTATGTGGCCGCTGGACAATTCAAACGCCTCCCGGCGGAGAGTGCCTCTGGCGATCTCCGGCATCAGCCGGCTCAGCTGCTCGGCGAATTCGGTTAAAGGTACAGGAGTCATCCTTACCTCCTTGATTGTTAGCTATGTTAACTATTAATCCTATTAGAAATATACCACATTAATTACTTTTGTCAAGTTTTTTCGGGAGGATCCTCAAGATAATCGCGGAAACAAAAACAGGAAGCGGCTTGGAACTCAGGGGATCAAGCGGTGACCCCCATACTGCGGAATTTTTTGTAGCGGGATTTCAAAAGCTCTTCTTTTTTCAGCCCGGACAGTTCTTTCAGATTATCCAGAATTATCTCTTTGATGGTCTGGCCCATTTTTTGAGGGTCGCGGTGGGCCCCGCCCAGCGGCTCGGGAGCGATCTCATCGATCAGCCCCATTTTTAAAAGGTCCTGGGCGGTCAATTTCAGCGCTTCGGCAGCTTCCGGAGCTTTAGCGCTGTCTTTCCAGAGGATCGCAGCGCAGCCTTCCGGAGTGATAACCGAATAATAAGCGTTTTCCAATACGCAGATTTTATCGGCAACAGCCACCCCCAAAGCGCCGCCGGACCCTCCTTCTCCGATTATTATCGAGATTATCGGGGTGGCAATAGAAATCATCTCTCTCAGATTGGTGGCGATCGCCTGTGCCTGGCCGCGCTCTTCCGCGCCCTTGTCCGGATACGCGCCCAGAGTATCGACGAAAACCACTATCGGCAAACTGAAATCTTCGGCCATCTGCATCAAGCGCAGAGCCTTGCGGTAGCCTTCGGGATTAGCGCAGCCGAAATTACGCTTGATATTCTCTTTGATATCCCGGCCTTTCTGATGGCCCATAACTATTACTTTAATACCATCTATCTTGGCCAGCCCCCCTATCAGCGCCTTATCGTCGGCAAAAGCCCGGTCGCCGTGCAATTCGATAAAATCCGTCATTATCCAGGAAATATAATCCAGCGTATATGGCCGTTGCGAGTGGCGGGCGATCTGGACTTTCTGCCAGGGGGTAAGGTTAGAATAGATATCTTTCTTGAGCCCCTCAAGCTTGCCCTCGAGCTTTTTCACTTCCAGCGAAAGGTCGACTTTTTTTTCGGCGGAGAAATTATTTAGCTCCTGGATCTTCTTTTCCAGGTCGACGATCGGTTTTTCGAAATCAAATCCTGCCATATCGGTTGCTCGCTGATGGTTGTTATTGTTTAATCGACGATGGTCACTTCCGTGCCGGTGGGAACGATAGCGTATAGTTGCTCCACTTCGGCATTGAGCATGCGCACGCATCCGGCGGTAGCCTGTTTTCCCAGGCTCTGCGGCTCGGTGGTGCCGTGGATACCATAGCCCTCTTTGTCCAGCCCCAGCCAGCGGGTGCCCAGGATATTCTGCGGGTTTCCCGCGGGGATCATTCCTCCTCCCGGCTTATACCAGGGAGGATTGACGATTTTTTCGGTTATTTTGAAGGTGCCTACGGGGGAACAGTTGTTCAACCCCGTGGACACGGTGTAAGTCTTGATCACTTCCTCGTTGCTTTTCAAGATCAGGGTGTTCTGGGATTTGTCCACGACAATACTGAAAAGCGCGGTCCAGACCTTTATTTTTTTGCCCGGAAAAATGTTTTCGCTGGCAAGATTATTGCTCTTCATTATCAGCTCAACGGTAGTCTTGTATTCCCGGGCTATTTTATCCAGAGAATCCCCGGGCTTGATCTGGTATTCTATTGACTTGGGGGTGACAACCGGAGAGAACAGCAGCCTGATGTTCAGGTCCTCGAACTTTTTCTGCCAGTCCATTACTTCCCGGGAATTGGGATAATCGCTGATCAATCTTTGATAGGCAAGTCTGGCCGAGGACAAATCCCCGCTTTCCTCGGTTTTCCTGGCTTCGGCAAGAAGCGCGGAGGCTTCGGGGGTTGCTGCCGGACCGGGACCGGAATGCCTCATATAATAAAAGACCGCGAGGACAAAAATTATGGCAGCGGCCGAGACCGCGATCAGAACAGATCTCTTGTTCACGTTACCTTCCTTTGTTAATTACCCCACCCAAAAGCGATAATCGCGATCAGGATGCCCAATAGAAAACCCATGATCACTTCCAGGGGGGTATGTCCGACAAGCTCGCGCAATCTTCCTTCTTTGATCTTGCCTTTCCAATAAATATCTTCCATGATCCGGTTAAGGATGCGGGCCTGCCTGCCTGTTGCCCGCCTCACCCCCTGAGCATCAAACATGACCACTATGGAAAAAGAAGCGGCCAGGGCGAAATAGACGCTGTCGAAGCCGTAGTTAATAGCCACAGCAGTGGCCAAACAGGAAGCTCCGGCAGAATGGCTGGAAGGCATTCCGCCGGTGCCTACAAACCACCGGAAATCAAATCTGCGCTCCTGGATCACGCCGATCACCACCTTAATGGACTGGGCGATCACCCAGCTGGAAACGGTGGTCATAAAGATCTTGTTCCGGTACATCTGAGAAAAGATTTCTTGCATTGTCAACTTCCCGGTAATGGCTCTACCTTGATCCTGACTTCGCCGATAAGGGTAGATCTTCCGTTCTTGATCAGAAATCCGTTATTGCCCAGGATCATATCTTCCTTTGCCACGATCCGCTCCCGAACTTTTATCTTAGCCGCCCGAGTCTTCTGGCGCAATTCCCTGATCGCCTTCTTAAGCCCCTTAATAGAGCTTAACTTTGCCTGCATTTGTTCTTTATCGACTTTAGCCTGGGCAATATCTATTTCCATCCCCTGGATCTGCTCGCGCAAAGCCGTGTTTTCCGCCTTGACCAAAGAGAATTCAGAGCTGAGATCATCGATCGTCTTCCGGGAACTCTGGAAATCGGTTTCCAGCCGGGCCAATTTTTCCTTACTTTGGATCAAATTATCCTTGACGAGAGCAACTTCCCGGTTCAAGGCGTTATTTATTTCCTTTTCCCGGCCTAAATCCCTGGCCAGATCAATTTTTTCATCTTCCAGAGCTTCAACCTCGCTGTTCAACTGGCGGATATTGGCGGCCAGAGAATTGTTCTCATTAACCGAAGCGACATACTTATATACGCAGAAAACCGTAATTCCCAAGAGAACCGCGACTATAATGGCTGCGATGTTCTTCATTCCTCTTTCTCCTAATTTTACTATTATATAATAGTAAACCTAAAAAGCAAGGTTTAAGTTTTGCCCTTAAGAGTAAAATTCCTGAAAAATTATGTTAGATTTTCGGTTTTTCTGCGTCTATTGAAGTAAAGAGCGCTTTCAAACAAAGGAGGAGTTATGTTAGCCAAGGCATTAAGTTACGGTTTGCTGGGAATAGACGCATATCCTGTTGAAACTGAAGTAGATGTGTCTTGGGGCTTGCCAATGGTCAATCTGGTGGGACTGGCTACATCTTCAATAAAAGAAAGCCGGGTGCGGATTAAGCCGGCCATTAAGAATTCGGGATTCAAATGGCCGGGAGAAAGGATCACTATCAGCCTGACTCCTTCAGACATAAAAAAAGACGGAACCGGTTTTGACCTGGCCATAGCTTTGGGAATTTTAGCCGCGTCCGAACAAATCAATCCCCAATGGCTGAAAAATTATTGTTTCCTGGGAGAATTGTCTTTAGACGGATCGCTTAGACCGGTAAGAGGAGTTTTGCCAACCGGCCTGGCTTTGGTCAAATCACAAATCAAAGATCTTATTCTGCCTATAGATAACGCCCAAGAAGCCGCTATAATATCCGGCTTGCGGGTCTGGCCGCTGAAGAATCTAAGGCAGACCGTAGAATTCCTGAATAACCACCAAAGCCTGGCTCCGTTTAAAACCAGCCGGGAGGCATTATTGCCGGTTCCTCCCTCGTATATTGAAGACTTTTCGGAAATCAAAGGACAGTTTTCCGCCAAAAGGGCTTTAGAAGTAGCGGTGGCCGGAGGCCACAACCTGCTGATGATCGGTCCTCCGGGAAGCGGAAAAACCATGCTGGCGAAAAGGATCCCTACGATCATGCCTGATCTTACTCCTGAAGAAGTCCTGGAAGTGACCAAAATCCATTCAGCCAGCGGAACCCTTGAGCCAAAACCGGGCTTAATAACCGCTCATCCTTTCCGCTGGCCCCATCATACTATATCCTATGCCGCTCTGGTAGGCGGAGGATCAGTGCCCCATCCCGGAGAAATCAGCCTGGCCCATCAAGGGGTGTTATTCCTGGACGAACTTCCTGAATTCAGGCGCGACTGCCTGGAAGCATTAAGGCAGCCGCTGGAAGACGGAGCGATCCGGATATCCAGGGCCAACAGGGCTTTTAGTTTCCCGGCTGATTTCATGCTGGTCTGCGCCATGAACCCCTGCCCGTGCGGCTATTCCACCGATCCCAAAAAGGCCTGCCGCTGCAACTCCAGCAAGATCCAGAATTACCTGGCCAAAATTTCCGGGCCTTTATTAGACCGGATCGATATTCACGTAGAGCTGACTTCGGTCAAATATCCCGAGCTTTCCGACACTCGGGACGCCGAATCTTCGGCGTCAATCAAAATACGGGTGGAAAAAGCCCGCTTGATCCAGAGAAGCCGGCTTAAAACAGAAGGGATATTCTCTAATGCCCAAATGCAGGTCAGGCTAATAAAAAAATACTGCCTCCTGGAAGAATCAGCCCAGGCTTTATTGAAGGCGGCTTTGACCGAACTGGGTCTTTCTGCCCGGGCTTACGATAAAATATTAAAGGTGAGCAGGACGGTGGCCGATCTGGAGGGGAAACAAACAATACAGGCGGAGCATATCGCCGAGGCCATACAATACCGCAGTCTTGACCGCATCTTTTAAAAAGCGACCGTCACTTTTGCCCGAGCAGGGATTCGATCTTTTCGATCAGCTCCTTAGGGCTGGCAGGTTTAGCGATATAGGTGTGCGCTCCGATTTGCCCGGATTTATTTTCAACTTCCTCTTTCTTTAAGAGCGCGGTGAGGAATATTATAGGTATGCCGCTGGTAGATTTATATCCGCGAAGAGTCTGAGCGACCTCCCCGCCGTCCATATTCGGCATGTTGACATCCAGGACGATCAGATCAGGAAGATCCGCCTTAGCCAGGGCGACGGCTTTTAAGGAATCAGTGGAAACCGCCACCTCGAATTTACCGGTCCGCTCCAAAACAGATTTGGTAAAATGACAAATATCCTCTTCATCGTCAATAACCAGGATCTTGGCTTTTTTAAGCATTCCCGCCTCCTTGATATTTTTCTTAATTATAGCAGAATCTTCGAAAGACATAAAGGATAAAGATTAGGCGGTTTTTGAAAACGGCTTGGGAAAGATTATTTTTAGTTAGCCCTTGCGTGAAGGAATTGCAGAATAGCGGAGACTTCCATTAATCCCATCTGTTCCATGACCAGCCCCACCCTGAAATTATTGCCCAACATGCGGCACCAGACCACCTTGGCTTGCACGGGAAATTCTTTTTTTATATCGGGAACGTAAAAGGAGGCGCTGACCGGCGCGCCGATGAATAATTGTTTATCGGAAATTACGCCCAGGCCTTCCGCGCTTATATCGTGGGCGTACACCTTCAGCTTCTCTTTGGTATCTGCCTGAGAGCAGTTCAAAGGTAAATCCGCTTTAAAACGCTCGAAGGTCCTCCGATCATCTAATGCCATAACGCTATCGCCTTTTTAGAACATCGATTATTCGGATACGCGCCTAACGCCATTCCTGACATAATTATGCCTTACAAAGACGCTAATTACAATGCCGGGCCGGGGGTTTTCTGAAAACGTTTTCAGGAAGGTTTCTTACGGGGATAAGGGCATCGAACCTTTAATTCTCAGGAAATTGGAGATTTCGGATTTATCCTGGCTCTTTATTTTTTTGTAATAAATCCCCAGGCGGTACTCATTCCCGCCCAGCGGCATATTATACCGGACTTCTCCGGTAATATCCATGGGGCCGTAAAAACTGACATCGTCGTTCTCGACCCTGAAAAGAGTGAATTTTATGAACAGCGACGTGGATTCCGGGATGTCATAATTAGTCAGGACCGACAGCCCCCCTTCGCTCAGATCCAGCATCGTGGCCCTTACTTCTTTATTCCCGACCAACAGCCGCACAGCCGCCGGCTTAGCCAGGCGGTAAACGACCGAAAGATTTATTTTGATCCGCTTGAACTTGCGCTGCTCCGCACTAGAAAGCTTGTTCATTAACTTATCCTCCCGAGGGGCGCTACTTAGTCGCCGTTTCGTCTTTGTCGACCAGCAGTTTCTCCAGCAGATTCTTGGATGCCGTCGAAATATTCTTCTCAAGGCTGCGGATCGTTTCTTCTTTATTCTTCAGTTCCTCTTTTGTCACTAAAAGCTCTTTCTCTGTTCCGGCCAGGCTTTCGGCGACAAAGCTGGCCTGGGCCTTGAGCATTTCCGCGGTTTTTCTGCTGCTGTCGAGCTCCCGGACTGTTCCCTGAAGCCAGAACATCGCCGCCAGAACCAAAAAAGCCGAAAAACACCCCAGCCAGATCAGGGAAGTTTTCCAGAAAGTCAAAGCTTTGATTAATTCCGCATGCTTTGTCCGGTAAGCCAGAACCAGCTGCTTATAGTCCGCCAGGGCATAAATAACTTCCGAGCCTTGCTTGTCTTTCATGGGCTATATTATACTATTAATTCAAATCAATTTAAATATTTTTTGTCTTATTTCATCAAAGACAGCGTTTCCGAGCGGGTCTTCTCGTTCTCCTGGAATATCCCTCTTACCGCCGAAGTCACGGTCAGCGTCCCCGGCTTTTTGATCCCCCGCATTGACATGCATAAATGCTCGGCTTCGATCACCACCATGCAACCCTGGGGCTTAAGCTTGGACATGATTATATCCGCGATCTGGGTGGTCAGGCGCTCCTGGACCTGCGGCCGGCGGGAAAGGATCTCCACCACCCGCGCGAGTTTGCTTAAGCCGGTGACCCTGCCTTTTTTAGGGATATAGGCCACGTGAGCTTTGCCGATAAAAGGCAGCAGGTGATGTTCGCACATGCTGTAGAGCGGAATATCTTTTAAGAGAACTATCTCATTGTGCTTCTGGTCCAGGACCACTTCCAGCTCTTTGGCCGGGTCTTTAGTCATCCCCCAAAAGATCTCCTCGTACATCTCAGCCACCCGCTTGGGAGTAGCGGCAATATCCCGGCGGTCAAGGTCTTCGCCTATGGCTTCCAGCAAAAGCTTTACCGAATTTTCGATTTTTCTTTTATCCATTCATTCTCCAGTTTGCGATATGCTATTTACCGATGCAGAATCGGCTGAATATCTTTTCCAAGAGATCCTCGGAAACCCTCTTGCCCAGGATCTCGTCCAGGTATCCGATCGAGTCCTTTATGTTTTGAGCGATGAATTCAACCGGCACTTTATTATCCAGCGAATCCAGCGATTCGGCAATTGATTTTTGGGCTTTTTTTATTTTCTCGATGTGCCTGATATTGCTGACCAGGACCGATTCCGTTGGGCTGAAATGCCCTTTATATACCAGGTCAGCCACCGCCTCTTCCAAAGCAGCGATATTGCGCATTTTTTTGGCCGAGATCCTGATTGTCCGCTTGAAGCTTGAGCAGATCAGCCCTTCCTTGATCTTTTGCTTGAGATCGATCTTATTGACCACCGCCAGAGCTAATTTATTCTTCACTTTCTTGATCAGCAGCTGATCGTCGCTTGAAAGAGCCCGGGAGCCGTCAAAAACAACGATCACCAGATCCGCCAGCTCGATATATCTTTTGGTCCTCTGGATGGCTTTCTTTTCCACCAGGTCGCGGGGCTCGAGGATCCCGGCAGTATCGACTATCCTGATCGGGATCCCTTTTATATCGATTATTTCTTCGATGGTATCCCGGGTAGTGCCGGCTACGGCGGTTACGATCGAACGCTCCTGCTTGAGCAGCGCATTCAATAGCGAGGATTTGCCGACGTTCGGTTTTCCGCAAATGACCGCGCTTAAGCCTTCGCGCATTATTCTGCCCTGTCCGGAACTATCCAGGAGCCCTCTTAAAAGCCGGTCCGCTTCATTAAGCTTCTTGCGGACAATTTGCAAATCCGCAGAGCCTATCTCTTCTTCCGGGAAATCGATATTGGCCTCTAAAATTACCAGCTGGTCGAGAATAACCGCGCGGATATTTCTTAACTCCGAGGATAAAGCGCCCCTGAGCTGTTCCGAGCCCAGCTTCAACGCGGAGTCGGTCTTGGCCCGGATGATATCCAGGACCGCTTCCGCCTGTGAAAGATCTATCCGGCCGTTCAGAAACGCTCTTTTTGTGAACTCTCCGGGATCAGCCAGCCGGCAGCCGTTTTCCAGAACCAGCTCCAGCACCGCCCGGACGGCAATGATCCCGCCGTGGCAATTGATCTCCACCACGTCTTCGCGGGTGTAGCTTCGGGGATTGCGCATCACCCCCAGAAGAACCTCATCGATGGCCTTTTTATTTTTCGGGTCGACGATCCAGCCGTAGTTAAGGGTATAGGCCTTAAAATCCGAGGGCTTCCCGGCTTTATTCGAGGAGATAAAAATCTTATCCGCAACGATAAGAGCGTCTTTGCCGCTTATCCGGACTATCCCCACCCCGGATTCTCCCGGCGAAGTCGAGATCGCCGCGATGGTATCAAAAGATAAATTCTTATCCATGGCCATAACTTTATTTCCCGGGCCGAAGGTTTTTAATGATCTCCCGGGCTTCTGCCACAACGAATAAAGAACCGCAGACCAGGATAAGGCTGTCCCGGACCGGATTGCTGCGGACGATCTTCAAAGCTTCCAGGACGGACCTGGAAACCTGCGCTTTCTGATCTCTGAGGAAAGTTTTTCCAACAGAAAGTATCTCCGCGGGCCTGGCCGCGCGGGGATTGTCCGCGCGGGTCAGGACCACCTTATCGGAAAGAGGAAAAAGCTCCCGGGCGATCCCGCGAATATCCTTATCCCGGGAAATCCCCAGGACCAGGATTATCTTTTTCTCCGGAAAATTCTGCCTCAGGGTCTCGGCTAACGCCTTAGCCGAAGCTACATTATGCGCACCGTCCAGGACCAGAAGCGGATCTTTGCTGACTATCTCAAATCTGGCCGGCCAGTTAGTCTTCCAAAGGCCTTTTTTAAAGATCCCGGCCTTGAAATTTTCCCGGCTTTTCATAAATAAAGCCGAAACCAGGCTGGCGGCCAAAGTAGCGTTGATCAGCTGATGGGCTCCGAGGAATTTTATTTTAAGGCCGCTGAACCGGCCCAGAGCTCCGCGGATATTGAATTCCTGGTGATCCGTGCCGTATCCCGCCAGATCGAATGTTATATCCTTGCCGATCTCATAAAGAACAGCTTGCTCCTCAGCGCACTTCTTTCTTATGACCTGCCCGGCCTCTTCCTCCTGCGGAGCGCTTACTACCATCAACTGGTGACCTGTGTCGTGTGACGGATGACGTTTAATGATCCCGGCTTTTTCGGCTGCAATCCGGTCAAGGGTATCGCCTAATTGAGCGGTATGGTCGTAGCTGATCGAGGTTATCCCGCAGACTTCCGGAACGACCACATTGGTGGCGTCCAATCTACCGCCCATCCCGGTCTCCAGCACCGCGAAATCAACTTTCTGCTGTTTGAAATATTCGAAAGCCAGAATAGTGTAGATCTCAAAAAACGTCAGCGGCCCGTAAGGGCAGATTTCGCAGTATTTATCTATCCTGGGCTTAAGCCGGGATACCAGATCAGTCAGATCTCTCTTGGGGATCATCCCTTCAAAATCTCCGCCGCCAATCCGGCTGCCGGGCTCCCGCGGCAACAAGACCCTGATCCGCTCTCTGACTTCAGTCAAATGCGGAGAAGTGAACAAGCCGACTTTATAGCCGGCCTCGCGCAAGATATGGGAGGTAAAAGCGCAGACCGAACCCTTGCCCTTGGTCCCGGCCACGTGCACGCTCTTAAAGCTGCGCTGAGGGTAGCCGATGCCCCGCAGAAAGCCTTCAATCCGCTCAAGCTTGAGCGATTCCTGATAAAGCTCATCCGGTTTTTTCTCGTAATTAACGAAAGCGTCCAGATATTTTATGGTTTCCAGGTAGGACATTTTTCTTTGTCTTCAAAACGCATCAATGGCGGAAGTGGCGCATGCCGGTGAAGACCATGGCGATAGAATGCTTATCGCAGGCTCTGATGATCTCCTCGTCGGCAATTGAGCCTCCAGGCTGGATTATAGCTTTGACCCCCATCTTAGCGGCTTCCAACACAGCATCGTCTTTAGGAAAGAACGCGTCCGAAGCAAGGCAGGAATTTTCAGTCAGTTTTCCGGCTTTTCTCTTAGTGATGAACACCGAATCGACCCTGGACATCTGTCCGGCGCCGATCCCGACAGTTTTAGTCCCTTTGGCCAGGATTATGGCGTTGGATTTTACGTGCTTGGCCACTTTCCAGGCAAAGATCAAAGATTCCATCTCCGCCTTTGTCGGCTTTCTCCTGGTCACCGCTTTCAAAGTGCTCTCATCCAAAGTAAGAATATCCTCATCCTGGACCAGAAGCCCTCCGCTTACCCGTTTAAAATCCAGGGCTTCGTTCTTCCGGGAAATCCCGGGCAATTCCAGGAGGCGTAAATTCTTTTTAGCTTTAAGCAGTTCCAGCGCATCCCTGGCAAACGCCGGACAGACGATACATTCCAGGAATCCGCTTTTAGCGATCAATTTAGCCAGCGAAAGATCTATCCGCCTGTTGACGGCGATGATCCCACCGAAGGCGGAAAGCTTGTCGCAGGCCCAGGCTTGTTTATAGGCTTTTAAGACATCCTTGTTTTCGGCGACTCCGCAGGGGTTATTGTGTTTGACAAAAACCACCGCCGGATCAGCAAATTCCCTGGCTATATTGACCGCCGCGTTCAAATCCAGGATATTATTAAAAGAAAGCTCCTTGCCCCATAATTGTTTTATCGCCGCCAACCCCGAAAACTGTTTTCCTTCGGAATAGAAAGCGGCTTTCTGATGGGGATTCTCTCCGTAGCGCAGCTCCTGGACCTTCGAGAATTGCAGGTCCAGCGATTGGGGAAATTTCCCGGCTGAGGGGTTTTTGCTTAAATAATTAAAAATCGCCCCGTCATACGCCGAAGTGGCTTTAAATACCGCGGAGGCCAGATCCCGGCAGGTTGCTTCGCTGACCGAGCCCTGGTTGATCTCCAGCTCCTTGATTATAGACTGATACTGAGCCGGGCTGGAAACCACGGCCACCGACTGATGGTTCTTGGCCGCCGAGCGCAGCATTGACGGTCCGCCGATATCAATATTTTCAATAGCCTGCTCCCTGGTAACATCGAGCTTGGCCACTGTTTTCTCGAAGGGATAAAGATTGACCACCACCAGGTCGATCAGGCCGATATTGTGCTCTTTAAGAGTCTGCATATGCGCGGGATTCTCGCGCAAAGCCAAAAGCCCTCCGTGGATCTTAGGGTGCAAAGTCTTGACCCGGCCGTCCAGCATCTCCGGGAATCCGGTGTAGTCAGAAACCTCGATGACCGGAATATTGTTTTCCGCAAGAGTCCTCGCGGTCCCGCCGGTAGAAAGGATCTCTACTTTGAACTTTTTCAAGACCGCGCAAAACTCAACGATGCCGGTTTTATCGGAAACGCTTACCAAAGCTCTTTTGATCTTTATCATCCCGATCTCCTGTTTTTGTTATTTGCCTCAGACTAAAAACCATGAACGATTGACTGCGAACTGTCCTATTTATTAGTGCGGATCACCATGTAATCGCCGTCGCAGACCACATAATCTTTCATCTCCAGGCGGATATGGTTGTTGGAGCGGGCCTTGGAAAGGCTGCCGTCAGCGGTCAGCTCCTGGTAAGCGGTCACTTCGGCCCGGATAAAACCTTTCTGGATGTCCGAATGGATCGCTCCCGCGGCTTCCCAGGCGGTGGCCCCTTTCTTTATGCTCCAGGCGTGGGAATCTTTATCTCCCGCGGTAAAAAAACTGATAAAGCCGAAATGAGCGTAGGCGTTAAAAAGCAGCTGATTCTTATCCTCTAATTCTTCCGGCTTGGCCAGATATACCGGCCGCAAGCTCCAAAGCGAATATCCGGAAATAAGCTCTTTCTCGGAATCGCTGGCGCCCAGATGGCATAACAGCCCTTCTTTATCCAGCTGCTCTTTGAATTTTGTTAAAAGCGCTTTTTCCGCAGGGTCTTCGCAGCGGCCAAGCCTGGTCTCGACAAACTCCATATCATGAACGATCAGATCCAGCTTGGCGTCTTCCGGAGCGATTATCCCGTCGGCTTCGACCAACTTATCCTGGTCAATAATTATGTCCGGCTGTATGTAAACCTCTTTGGGCGCATTAAACATAACCTTGAGAGCCTTAACCCGCTCATCGACCAGATTAACCTTGCCCTGGGTAAAAATATCCGTTCCCAAAATTCCAATTTTCATTTATCCGCCTCTCCTTTAAATGAGGCCATAACTTATGGAGCACGAAGTGCGACATAAGTTATTGGCCGCCTGCCTGCCGTCAGGCAGGAATTTATCCCGAGGCTGAGCGGATTTTAACAAAATCCGCGAAAGCTTGCCGAGGGAGCACTTGTGAATTTCTTTATTCTTCTTCCGCTTTATGATGCTCCTGATAATGGGCGATAACCGGCTGAGCTATTTTACCGGGCACTTGCTCATAATGGGAAAATTTCATGGTGAAATTCCCTTTTCCCTGGGTCAGGGAACGCAGGTCGCTGGCATAGGTGAACATTTCCGACAGCGGCACGCTAGCCCTTAAGGCCTGGGTTTTGCCTTTTGCTTCCATCCCCAAAGTGCGCCCCCGGCGGGAATTCAAATCGCCGGAAACCGCTCCCAGGTAATCTTCGGGAATAAAAACCTCGATTTCCATGACCGGCTCCAGCAATACCGGGCCTGCGGCGGAAACCGCTTTTCTCAGGGCCATGGAACCGGCGATCTGAAAAGCCATATCCGAAGAATCGACATCGTGATAAGAACCGTCGTAAAGAACGACCTGCATATCCACCACGGGATATCCGGCGATCACCCCTTCAGCCATAGCCTTGACAACGCCTTTTTCCGCCGAAGGGATGAAGTTGCGCGGGATCGCTCCTCCGACGACCTTGTCGACAAACTCAAAACCTTTTCCGTGCTCCAACGGATGGACCTCGATCCAGACGTCTCCGTACTGACCGCGGCCGCCAGATTGGCGCTTGAATTTACCCTGGACCTTGAAACTTCTGGTGATGGTTTCCTTAAAAGGCACTTTGGGCTTACCCAGCTCAACGTCTACGTTAAAGCGCTTTTTGAGCCGGTTGATCATCACATGCAGATGCAGGTCGCCGAGCCCCGAAACGATCATTTCTTTGGTCTGGGGGTCAACTTTTTCCCTGAATGTCGGGTCTTCGGCTACCAATTTAGCCAGAGCCTGAGATATTTTCTCTTCATCCTGGCGGGTGCGCGGCTTTACCGAAGCGGACATCATCCCTTCAGGGAATTCTATCGGCTTAAACACAAGCGGATGGGCCTGATCAGCCAAAGTATCCGAAGTCTGAGTGGCTTTTAATTTAGGGATAGCCACAATATCACCGCAAGTCGCAGCTTCCACCAAGCGCTGCTCTTTGCCTTGCAGAAAATACAATTGCCCGAAACGCTCGGTGTTCTTTTGGGTGACGTTGTAAAAAGTGGTGTTGCCGGTCAATTTTCCGGAGAATATCCTGACCAGGCTGAGCTGCCCGACGTAAGGGTCAAAAATACTTTTAAAGACGAACCCCGAAAAAGGCGCAGATTCCCGGGAATCGACTTCGCCTTCCTGAAGCTGCATATTCGGCCGCTCCTGCGGAGAAACCAAATCGTCCTTGATCGCTTTTAACAACTCATCCAGACCGCTATCCGTAAGCGCGGAGCCGAAAAGAACGGGGAAAACTTTGGCGCTGGCAACCGCTTTATGCAGGCCGTTATTGATCTCTTCCAGGGTAAGCTTGCCTTCGGAAAGATATTTTTCCAGAAGCGCGTCGTCGCTCTCGGCTATAGGCTCCATCAATTCTTCCAGGGCGCTGGAATTCAAAACCACCGCGTGGGGCGAAAGGGCATTGCGGATATCCGCGACGATTTTTTCCCTGTCGAGACCTTCTTTATCGGCTTTATTGACAAAAACTATCCTGGGGATCCCGGCTTCTTCCAAAAGCTCCCAGACCCTTTCCGTTCCCACTTCCACTCCGCTTGAGCCGTCGACGACCACGATGGCATTATCCACGGCGCGCACTCCGGAAAGCACCTCTGCGTAAAAATCCGCGAAGCCCGGAGTATCCACTATCTGGATCCGGATATCCTGATAATCGAAAAACATGAACCCGGCGTTGATCGAAGACTTGCGTTCGATCTCATCCCAGTTATAATCGCTTACGGTGTTGCCTTCGGCGGTCGAGCCCTTTCGCGAAGTGGCTTTACAGCGGAAGAGCAGGCTTTCGGCAAGAGTGGTTTTTCCCGATTGAGCGTGTCCTAAGAGAATAACACTTCTTTTGTTTTTGGCATCCATTTTTATACTCCTTTATCTTTAAAAAAGTATTAAAACCCGGCGGGGTTCAAGGAATTAAGCCAAATATCCTAACAATAGATTTTAGAGGTGTTTTAAGCTCTGAACTAAACTCAATCCGGATCCAAAAGGATTGGGAAAGTTGATGAAACTATTATAGGCGTGATTTAAAAGACGGTCAAGGGAAAATCTTAAGCAGAGATAACGCGGGAAAAGCCGAAAGGGGCCCAAAAAATGATTACCAGATATACTTTAATATCAAAGATGGGCCGTAATTGCGGCAATCGGCGCTTCTCACTATATCGGCATCATAATAAGTAACGCCGGCCTGATTGCCGGATTCATCCATTTTTTGCTGGAAATAGCCGAAATAATTAAATCCCAACCCCGCGGAAAAAGAAGGGGTAAAGGCAAAAGCAGTGTCAAAACCTAATTCTGTGCCATAGCCGTTCTTTCCGGACTCCCAGAAAGAATAATCCCGGAGGTTCCACCAGCCATAGGCTTTAGTATGCAACAAAGACAGCGCCAGTCTCAGCTGGGAGCTGAACCTCCCCTTGCTTCCTCCCAGCCTCAATCCGATTCTCGGCCCCCAATATTTGATCTTGTAGAAAGAATCCAAGCCGATATCTTTAGGGTAAGTGGGATCATACCACATGCTCCCGTCATCAAACCCGTGCGCTTCGTACATCGGGTCCATTGTCCGATAACGCCCCTTATAATACTGGTAACCGGCCAACACGTCTAAAGAGACTCTGTCGATGTTCAAATTTTTATATATGGGATCGCCGGCAGGGAATATTGTCTTCTGATCCGGATTATCCTCCCCGGAGGCGAACAGATTATAATAAAGATTAATGTCGAAAAACTCGACCCGGGATGTGCCTGCCTGTTTAGTTATCTGGTAGTCTATATATTCCCCTGCCGAAGAACTCCACAGATCCCAATCTTCATCGCTGGAAACCCTGTCTTTCAACTGGCTATTGGCATACTTGCCGCCCAAAGAAACCCTGGGTAAGAAGCGCAGTTCGCCTTTGAAGATCGGCATGGGGCCTTCCAGAGGGTAAGTCAGCTTGGAGATCTGATTTCCCGTAGCCTCGTCGATAAAAGACACTCTCTGGCTGCCCATATTGTTGAAATACTCCAGGGTGATCTCAACGGCGATGTTGCGCAAAGTCGCTTCCATATTCTGCTCGCGCATTGTCTGTCCGGAGTAAACCTGTTTTGCCCTGGTAGGGGCTCTCTGCCGGGATAGTCTTCCAGAGAAGCCTTCTGCGCTGACAGGCTTTTGATAGACTGCCCGGGAAGGAATGCTTGTTGTTGAAGGAGAGGATCTTTCGGAGCCGACCTCGCGCAGACAGCTTTTGGCGCTGTCGGAAATGATCTGCAGGTTGGTCTCCATTTTGTCAAGGATATCCTCTATCTCCTGGCTGCGGACGGAAGACTCAGACTGGCCCCAGGACAATAAGGGTAACGATAGTATCGATAAAGCGCAGATTGTCGCGGATCGCAATATCCGCGGGAGTCTTGTTCTACTCAAGGTAAGTGTACACTTTCCCTTCGTAATTACGCAAAACGTATTTGCCTTTCCCCTGAGAAACGATGTAGCTGGGATTGATCGGGATCTTGCCGCCCCCGCCCGGAGCGTCGATGACATAGGTCGGCACTCCGTAGCCGGTAGTATGGCCGCGCAATTTTTCGATTATATTGATCCCGGCTTCGACCGAGGTGCGGAAATGCTGCGTTCCCCTGACCAGGTCGCATTGATAAATATAATAGGGCCTGACCCTGATCTTCAAAAGGTCGTGCACCAGCCGGCGCATGGTGCTGGGCCGGTCGTTTATCCCTTTTAAAAGCACGGTCTGGCTGCCAAGAGGGATCCCGGCGTCAGCGAGCATTTCGCAGGCGATCCTGGTGCGCCGGGTTATTTCTTTGGGATGGTTGAAATGAATGCTCATCCAAAGGGGAGAATATTTTTTGAGCATCGAAACCAGGCTTTCGGTGATCCTCTGGGGTATAGTCACCGGGACCCTGGTACCCAAACGCAAGAATTCCAGATGGGGGATCGAGCGCAATTTTTTGATCAGCTCTTCCAAAACCTCGTCTTCCAGGGTAAGCGGGTCCCCCCCGGAAATAAGGACGTCGCGGATCTTTTTGTTGGCCCGGATGTATTCTAAAGCCGCGTCCCAGCGGTTGGGAGAATTATCCGTTTTTTCCGAATGTCCGACCAGCCGCCTCCTGGTGCAATGGCGGCAATACATGGCGCAGGACTCGGTGGCTAAAAGCAAGACCCGGTCAGGATATCTGTGCACAAGATGCGGAGCCGGAGAATCGCTGTCCTCGCCGCAGGGATCAGCCATTTCATACGGGCTGATATGGAACTCGTTTTGGGTGGGAACAGCTTGGCGCCGGATAGGGCAATTAGGGTCTTCCGGATCCAATAAAGTCGCCCAATAAGGGGTTACGGCCATAGCCATATGCCCCTTGGCGTTTTTTATCCCCTCTTCTTCTTCCTTTGTCAGATTGACCACCTGGGATATCTGTTCGATCTTGGTGATGCGGTTACGCATCTGCCAGCGCCAGTCTTCCCAGTCCAGCGGATTAACTTCTTTATAAAGGCTGATCTGCTGGTAATCGCGCGCTTTTCGGGCCGGACGCTGGGGAAGAGCAGTTTCGGAAAGCAACTTCTGGTTTTCGGTTACCGCCGCATTAGCCATTTCCCGCCTTTCTTCTCTCATGGGCGCTCATCAGGATCGCCTCAATTATATCACCGTACCTCATCCCAGCGGCATAAGCCATGATCGGAAAATTAGATTCTTTGGGATTAAGCCCCGGCAAAGGATTGATCTCCAGCACGTAAGGAATATTGTCCCGGCTTAAACGGAAGTCGGTGCGCGAAACGCCGTAACAACCTACCGCCCGATGAGTTTTTACGGCGGTATCCTTGATCAATTTCTCGGTCTGGCTGTCCAGCCGGGCCGGACAATGAAAAGTAGGGGTCAGCCCCTGCTTGTCATCCCCCTGGAATTCTTTCATCCTCCACGAATAGAAAAACTCGCCGGATTTGCGGCAAGTGGAAAAATCGATCTCCAGTATCGGCAAAACCGAACAGGTCCCGTTCTCCAG
>JBFZAG010000003.1:0-3490 GCA_041309145.1 Candidatus Omnitrophota bacterium
CTTTTTCAACGATTATATCACAGAAAAATAATGGGGACGCTTCTATTTATTTTTCCAAAACGCTTTTGCCGGAATAAATAGAAGCGTCCCCTTTATTTCTGGGGTAAGTTTTATTTTTAGCGGACTAACTTTAGTCTGCTTACCAGGCTGACTATCGGCTTGAGCGCCAAACGCACCGCGCTCTTTAATCCCGGCTTATCCTGGATGTACCGGGCAAGCGCCGGGCTGTGGCTATAATAAAATCTTACCAGCCTTTTTCCCCAGGCGCTGGACAAAAGGTATTGGTCGCGAAAAAGCCTGAGCACCTTTACTTCTTTCGCTTCGTAAGAGCCGAATGCCGCGGTGGCGATAAAACAGCCGCCACCTCCGCCGCCACCTCCGCCGCCTGAGCCTGAGCTGGGATCCGCTTCTGCCAGCGCGAATGAAGAAAAATGGTCGACATCCGCTGAAACTAATTGCCTCAGCGAATCCTGGATGGACCCGGGAACTAACTCCCAGGCCTTGGTTTTGGGGTTAAAATAATAAATAGCCAAAGCGCTGCCTGATGCTAATCCGGCCTGGCTCAGTTCATTCAAAGTATAGGGGATCTTGATCGTGACATTCTTTTTGAACTTCGTACCGCTGGGTCCGAAATGGACAAATTTATTCAGGTTGGCCTTGCCGAAGATAAATCCCGGCGGGCAGTAAACCCGGGCAACGCTGATCTCCGTATCCGCTGCCAGCGCCCGGGCGGGAATATTTACCCCGGCATTCTCGACGTTAGTAGCAGGCCCGGCCACCAGCGAGCAATCCCGGTCATGATCAGCCGTAGCTTTAAAACCGCCTTCCTCGTCGATAACGGTGTTCCGTCCGAAGTAAATGTCCGCATCGGTATCGCCGGAATCATTCCAGGAAACGCAGAAATTTTTTCCGTTAGCGCTTAAATATAAGGAAGGATCGCTCTGGTCCCGGTCAGAATCGTCGCTGTTAAGCTTGATCGGGTCTTTAAACGTCTTGGCGCCGTCCAAAGAATAGGCCGCGTAAATATCCCAATGGCCGCCGCGCTTATCCGCCCAGGCGCAGAATATGTCCCCGTTGGCGTCCATGGCTACTTGAGCCTCCAACTGGAGCGCGGGCGAGGCCAATTCGTCCGTATTCACCTGCGCATCCGCACCCCAGGATGAGCCGTCAACAGAGCTGTCCAGGAAAATATCCGTATCCTGTCCTTGAGTGTTTTCCCAAACAATAACGATCCCCGGTTTTTTCCCTCCGCCGGAGAAACTATTGCGGTTGGAGATCCTCGGCTTATCGCAGGAATCGCCGCTCGAATCATCATTGATCCTGATATCGCTGGCATAGACTTTGACATCGATCTTATTAACGGTATCATAGCTGAAAGCGTTAAAATAAATATTGCGCTTATTATCTTTTACCGCGCTCCAGGTGATGATCGCGTTGTTGCCGCTGGAATCGATGCCGATATCCGGATATTGGAAAAGCTCAGCGGTTTCGTCATCTACTTGATGAATCTCCGCGGGAAGGATATTCCCGAAACTCGCGCCGCTGTCTTTTGACCGGCTGTAAAAAACCCCTTCATTGGAAATAGAGTTGACCCAGGCAATAAACACCGAGCCGCTGCTTTTGGCCCGGATAGCCGGAAAACTCTGGTCGGAATCCTGGCCCAGAACAGCGTCAACAGGAATGACCTGAGCTTCAAAATCCTGGGAATTTTTCAGCTTGCGGCAGAAATAGAGCTCAGAATCCTGCTGGCCCTTCTTGCTCTGCCAGATTACATAGATATTCCCCGGCTCATCCACAGCCATCGCCGGATTTTCGTTAAATCCGGAATTATCCGGGCTGATCTTGATCTCGGAGCTGAAAGTCTCACCGCGGTCCTCAGAGCCAGCGAACCATATCTGGCCGTCGCCGTCCTGCCAGACAACATAAACATCTTTGCCGGAATGATCCATGACCATATAAGAATTACGCTGGTCCCCGTCCGTGGTCTGGTTGACCCTGACATTAGGAGCCTGAAGAATTGAGGCGGTGGTAAAGGAATATTGAGTATCCAGCGAGCCCGATTGAAGATTTTCGGCCTTAACAGCTACAGTGATCACCTGCTCGAAGCAGAAACGGTGGTCGTCATCGTCAGGCGGATCATAAGTCACCAGGATATTCCGCGCGTCCGTACTGTCAATGACAGCACCAACCAAAGCGCTAACTCCGTCTTTAATGATATCAGTAGCGGCATCATCCCCTTCCCTCTGGACCGTGACCTGGATCGAGCTCAAACTTATATCCGCGGCATTATCTTTGATCCGGAAAGTAATGTTGGTATCTACCGGGACCTGGGTCTCGCTGGAAGCAGGGTTTCGCTCATCGAGATAAGGCTGGGCAAAAACATAGGCCGGGCTAAAAACAAAAAAAGCGCAAATACCTGAAAATAACATCGCCAAAAATCTCTTCTTCATGCGAACCTCCTGGTTAAATCGTTTAAAATTAAACAAAAAAAGCCAGAGCAATACCTCTGACCCTGGCGATTAGAATTCAGCTACCTCCTTTAATACCCTGAAATTATATTACCTTACCTCCGAATTTATGTCAATAGACAAAACCCCCCAATTTCCGACTTTCTTCCACCCTAAAATAATGGGGACGTTTCTATTTATTTTTCCAAAACGCTTTTTGCCGGAATAAATAGAAACGTCCCCATTATTGCGCCTAGTCAACCTACGCGGTTGCCAGCACTGGCAACCGCGTAGGTTGACCTGGTTTGTCATTTTATCTTTTGGGAGATCTCGTAAAGCACTCCTCCGGCGATCGCCGGTTTAGGAAGGAAATATTTCCTCGCCGAAATAACCACCTGGCTCTTATTGGCGGCTTTTTTCCTGATCTTTAAGTATACCTGGGCGGAACTTATATCAGCCTGGATAATCCAGTTAGCTTTATCTTCCCGGGTGATCCTGCCCATCCTTTGCATGACTGACAGGCTTTGCTCGTATATTTTATTAAGATCCGCGGAAAATTCCTGCTGGACGCTGTCCCGGCCGACAAATGTCGCGGCAATGGCAACAGGCAAGACCGCCACCCCGGCCAGCATCGCCGCCCCGTAAATCTTAGCCCCCTGTATTCCCGCGGCTTTCATGGGCTCGGCCAGGATAAGCGCGGCCAGCTGTTGGGCGCTGGTAATATTTTTATAACTCTTATGGATATTTATCTCAAAAACCTTCACCGCCGGCTCTTTTCCGGCTTTATAATCCTTAGAAACGATCCTGCCTATACTCAGCTTAAGCAGATCGATCTGCAGCGGCAGCATTTCAGCCGGCTTAGCCTCTTTCTGTTTTGCCCCTTCTTTTACCACCTTGAGCTCGTCGACGTTCATTTTGCCTTCGGAATTCTTCTGCAGCCCGATCTCCTTGATTTCGATCTCCGCGAGAACCAGGTGGATTTTTCTTTTCAATAATGCCCCCAGGTCATACTTCACGTTTATCCTGGTCAGGTCCGCGAGGAT
>JBFZAG010000004.1:0-14743 GCA_041309145.1 Candidatus Omnitrophota bacterium
GGCCCGACCTTAAAAATTTTTATCGCTGGCGAGAGTTGTCGGACAAATTGCCCTGCCTGTTTATCAGTGTTGACATCCAAAGCCACGATAATCCTATCGCTCATTTTCCGCATTCTATTGATCCGATCAACTTTTGAATGTCGTTTATTTTGTTATCCGCTAAATACTTCTTAAGGCCAGCGATGATCTCAATTGAAATCCCGGGCTCGATGAAATTAGCCGTTCCAACGCTGATCGCGCTTGCCCCGGCGATAAAAAATTCCAGCGCGCTTTCGGCATCCATGATACCGCCCATTCCGATGATGGGGATCTTGACCTTCTGATAAACTTCCCAGACCATGCGCACGGCGATCGGCCGGATAGCCGGGCCGCTCAAACCGCCCACGGCCATGGCGATCTTCGGTTTGCGGGTCAAAACATCGATGCTCATCGCCTGCACCGTATTGATCAAAGCTAATGCGTCGCTGCCGGCTTCTTCGGCCGCCAAAGCGATCTCGGCAATGCCCGTGACATTAGGAGAGAGCTTGGTGATCAAAGTCTTTCTCGTAACCCGGCGCACCATTTTTACCACCGCGAAGGTAGCTTTGGGGTCCTGAGAAACTAACTTTGTGACCTTGTGACCTGAGACGCGCGACTTTATATTCGGGCAAGAAATGTTCAGCTCGATAGCGGAAACCGCGCCGAGCTTATCCAGGCGCCGGGCCAGAACCGCAAATTCTTCTGGGTCGCCTTCGGAAGCGATACTCACGATCATTGGGATCCCGGCCTTTTTTAAAACCGGCAGCTTCTTTTCGATAAAAGCATCGATCCCCGGGTTTTCCAGGCCGATGGAATTGATCATCCCGGCCGGGGTTTCGCAGGTCCGCGGAGGCGTGTTGCCCTGCCGGGGACGGACGGTAATGGTTTTAGAAACTATCGCCCCCAGCTTTTTCAAATCCAGGAAATCGACAAATTCCTCACCGTATCCGAAAGTCCCGGAAGCGGCCATCACCGGGTTTTTGAGCAGGAGCTTTCCTATTTTGACAGAGATCTTCCGGTCCATTATTTGGTAAATATCATCTGCAGCGAAACTATTAATAGAAACGCGCCAAACAATTTCTTCAGGCCGAGATCAGGAATATTTTGCACCAGCTGCGCTCCGATCCAGCCTCCGACCAAGAACCCCAGACAGATAAAACCCGCCATTGCTAATTTAACCTGGCCCTTAGAGTAATATTGCATCGCCGCTAAAAGGCCTATAGGAGGCACCATTATTGCCAGGGTAGTGCCCTGCGCCTGATGCTGGGTCAGGCCGAACAAAAACACCAGGGCCGGAATAAGTACCGTTCCTCCGCCTATCCCGAACATCCCGCCGAGCACGCCGGCAACAAGGCCCAAAGCGACATATAAAAAATAATTCATCGCATCCCTCCCTCTTTTAATAACCGCCTGCGAAAGCCGCTGATCTAGAAGCTCGGCTCAATGCAAAGGATCCTGTATTTCTTGAAGTCTTTTAATCCTCCTTCGATAAAGCTGATGTTGGTCAGGTACTTCAGCTTTGCCCAGGTCCAAAATTCGGATTTGGGCTCCATGTCGAAATTCCAGCGCACATACTGATAGGCGAATTTAAAGGTCAGGACAAAGAAAAGAGCCGTGAGCATCCAGGAGTTCCCAGTCCGGACAAAAAGACTTGCCGCCAGGCTGATCAAAGCGATCAGGGCGAACAAAAGCATAAGATGGAGATTGCCGATATAGACAAACCCCTTGACCGGGAAGGGGATCTTGATCGAAGGACAGCCTTTAAGATTCTGGAAAGCGATTTCCAGGATATTTTTCTTGGCGTATTTTTCGATCAAAGGCAAATGGGCCTGGCCGTAGGTAACCCAGACTTTACGCAGGGCTTTAAGATCAGCCCGGTGCATATGGTCGACTTTGGCCAGGGGGGCAAAATAAAATTTCCAGCCCTTGCTGCGGTGCTGGTAACTGAGATCCATATCCTCTCCGGTCGGCCGGTCCCAGAACCTGGCTCCGGCCTGTTTCATCGCGGACCGGCGGTAAGCCACGTTGCAGGTTCCGAAGAAATAGGCTTTATGGCCGCCGATATCGCAGGGCAGCGGTTCTTTGGGAAAATCCGGGTAATACCCCTCCTTGATAAAACCGTAGCGCGGAGAAACCATATTAAAACGGAAATGCTGACACCAGGCTTCAACCATATTTTTGGGGTCGACCTTAAGCGTATAAACCTCCCCCCCCACCGCGGCGATCTTGGGGTCGCGGTTAAAATGCTTGAGCATCTCGTTGACCCAGTTCTTGTCCGGCGCGCAGTCGCCGTCGGTAAAGAAAAGAAATTCGCCCTTGACCACTTCCAGCGCCTTGTTGCGGGCGTATCCGGGAGAAGGGCAATTGGGGACATTGACTAATTTTATGAACGGGTATTTTTTCTGCCAGTCGTTGATGATCGGGACGGTCCTGTCGGTGGAGCCGCCGTCAGCGATGATCCATTCCCAGGAATCATGGGGGTAATCGACGTTGAGCAGGTACTCGAAAGATTTTTCGATCGTCCGCTCGAAATTCTTGACCGGGATGATAATGGAGATAAACGGACCTTTAAACATCATTGTCCTCCTTGTTTAGTAAATCAGGTTCTCCGTTCTAAACACTGGGCCTTCCTGACAAACCCTTTTGTAGCCGTCTTTAGTATTGACCGCGCATCCCAGACACGCGCCGATGCCGCAGGCCATGTGCGCTTCTAAGGAAACCTGGGCGGGAACATTGTTTTTACGGCAGATCCCAGCAAGCTCCTTAAGCATTGGTTGCGGGCCGCAGGCGTAAACAGCCAAAGACTTATGGCCAAGAGCCGATAGCTGCTTCTCCAATAAGGCGGTGACCCGTCCGGGGAACCCCGCAGAGCCGTCGTCTGTGGCTATTTTAACATTACAGCCGGTGTTTTTAAACTCTTTTTCGCAAAGGACCTGCTCTTTAGTTCGGGCTCCGATAAGCACTTCGATCTTTCCGGCTGCCGGATCCCGGCGGATAGCGGCCAAGCGCCCGGCCAGAAAAAGAAGCGGAGCAACGCCTAGGCCTCCGGCCACTAATATCGGACGGCGGCTTGAAAGCCCCGTGTTCCGGTAATCAAAACCGTTCCCCAGGGGGCCTAAAAAACTTATAAGCTCTCCGGGCCTTCTTTGAGAAAGAGCCCGAGTTCCTTTGCCGACGACCTCGTAAAGAATTTCTATTTCCCCGCCGGCCGCTTTATGTATGCTTAAAGGACGGCGCAAAAGAGGATCGGAAATTTGTCCGGCCCCTGCTTTAAGCATAAGGAACTGTCCGGGCAAAGCTTCCTTGGCCGCGGAAGGCGAGCGCAGAACGATCTTAAAACAGCATCCCTTGATTTTTTTATTAGCCAAAACTTCGGCATTACTCTGTCTTTTCCCCATCTCGCCCGATAAGAAATAATACAAAAATAAAATACAGAACTCCCGCCAGCAGAAGGACCAGCGTTTCCGGAACTAACGCGCTCCAGCCGTTGAACCTTATCTCTTCCCGGAATTCAACCAGCAAGCACACGGCTAAAACAATAAGTATGCTTAAAGATTCTCTTTTAAACCAGCCCAGTTTTAAAGGCAGGTAATTGCGGATGTCCTTTTTAAATATAAATTCCGGATTCGGGAATATCCGGGGCACTCTTTTTTTGTATTCGCTATATTGGCTGCCGAAAGCCTCTTGAAGGATCTTCTCTTCTTTAACAAAAAGCTGCCAATAGCACAGGATAAAGAGGACCGCGAAGATCGCGGCTGCCCATAATTCCAGGATAAAGAAAACCGTTCCCAGCCCGATCAGGATTATCCCCAGGTACATAGGGTTGCGGACCATTGAATACGGCCCGCTCCGGATCAACTGATGGCCGCTGCGGGATTGCTCGGACTTATAGCCCCGGGCGGAAACCCGCAGAAGCTGGCCCAGGAGGATCAGGCTCACCCCGACTATCTCTAAACTATCGTCCAGAAAGAACGCGCTGCGGCGGATAAAGCGATGAGGAAAAAAAACAATACTTAAGATACCCGCGATGATCACTATACCGTTTATTTTGATCCGCTGTTTCACTCTTTCACCTTTGGCATTGGGGGCAAAAAAATGTGCCTCTTCCTCCGACAACGCTCCTTTTAATAGGCGTATTACAAACAAAACAAGGCCGGTTCTGCCGGCCGTAGACCCGGTGATGGCGGACAAAATCGCCTTTTCTTCCGGAAACCCGCACGTAATCATCGATCGAAGAACCGCCGGCTTTTATCGCCTCTTCCAAAACTTGCTTGATCTGGGCCAAAAGCAGCCTTATTTCCGGACCGCTCAGGCTGGAGGCCGGGCGAAGGGGATCTATTTTAGCCCGGAATAAACACTCCGCGGCATAAAGATTTCCGATACCGGCAATAAATGTCTGGTCCAATAAAAGCGGCTTGATCCGGGTCTTTTTGGCGGAGAGCATTTCCTTGAACCTCGCCGCGGATATTTCAAAAGGCTCCGGGCCCAATTCCCGGATGAATTTTAAAGACCTCCAGTCGTCCAGAAGCCGAAGTTCGGCGAACAGCCTCTGGTCATTAAAATCCAAAGTCTTGCCGTCGGAAAGTTCAAATGCAACCCGGCTCTTATCTCCTCCGCCGGGATAAACCAGCTGGCCGGTCATCTTCAGATGGATCACCAGAGATTTGCCGCCGGACAATTCCAGGATCAGAACTTTGGCCCGGCGAAGAATATTCTTGATTGTCTGGCCTTCCAGCCCCTGCTTGAATTTTGCCGCTGACGGCTCGCGGATAACCGCATCCCGATTAACAATAACCCGGACAATTTTCTTGCCCAGGATGACTTTTTCTAGATCTTTCTTGATCGTCTCTACTTCCGGAAGTTCCGGCATGGCAAATCCTTAGCGGCTTTATTTCTTTACTTTCGCTTTTGGTTTCTTATGGTAATCCTGGAGCGACTTGACATCCAGGTCTTTCTTGAGTAAAGTCTCGATCCCGTTGACCGTAGCCTGAGCCCCGGAGATCGTGGTGGTATAAGGTATATTATACATGACCACATGCGAGCGGATCCTGGTCTCATCCTGGCGGGGAATTCTTCCCGAAGGAGTGTTGATCACCAGCTGGATCTTGCCGTCTTTCATCAAATCCAGGACATTGGGCCGTCCCTCTCCCAGCTTAGGCAGAACCTTTACGCTGATATTGTTTTTTTCCAGCGCCGCAGCGGTGCCCGAGGAGGCATAGATATGGAACCCCAGGTCATTGAGCTTCTTGGCGATAAACACTACCGAACGCTTATCCCGGTCCCTAACCGAGATAAAAACATTGCCCTTGGTCGGCAAGTTCTGGCCCGCGGCGATCTGGCTTTTCAGATAGGCCCGGCCGAAGTCCCGGTCCATGCCCATGACTTCGCCGGTAGATTTCATTTCCGGCCCCAGAATAACATCAACTCCCGGGAAGCGGTTAAAAGGAAACACCGACTCTTTGACCGCGACATGCTGAGGGACGATCTCTTCGGTAAAACCCAGATCTTTAAGTTTCTTGCCCAGAATGACCTTGGTGGCGAGCTTGGCTAAAGGCACGCCGATGACTTTGGAAACGAAAGGGACTGTGCGCGAAGCCCGGGGATTGACCTCCAGGACATAGACCTTTTCGTCTTTAATGGCGTATTGCACGTTCATTAAACCCACGACGTTAAGCTCTCTGGCCATCTTATAGGTGGCTTCGCGGACCTTGTTCAAAAGTTCTGGCGACAAAGTGTAGGCGGGCAAAACCATCGCCGAATCCCCGGAATGGATCCCCGCTTCTTCTATGTGCTCCATGATCCCGCCGATGACATAAGAAGATCCGTCTCCGAGCACATCAACATCCACCTCGATGGCGTCCTCAAGGAATTTATCGATGAGTATGGGATGCTCTCCGGAAACTTTAGCGGCTTCGGCAATAAATCTTTCCAGCAGCGACTCATCGTAAACTATTTCCATCGCCCGGCCGCCCAGGACATAAGAAGGTCTTACCAAAACAGGATAGCCGATCTTTTTAGCTACTTCTTTGGCTTCCTCAAAAGTGAATGCCGTGCCGTTATCCGGCTGTAAAAGATTCAGTTTATGCAGCATCTCTTTGAACCGCTTGCGGTCTTCGGCGATATCGATACTGTCTGAGCTGGTCCCCAGGATGTTCACCCCGAATTTGCGCAAAGATACCGCGAGGTTGATCGGGGTCTGTCCGCCGAACTGGACGATGACCCCCATCGGCTTTTCCAGCTCGATGATATTCAGAATATCTTCGATGGTCAGCGGCTCGAAATAAAGCCGGTCCGAGGTGTCGTAATCCGTTGAGACGGTCTCGGGGTTGCAATTGACCATAATGCTCTCGATCCCTTCTTCTTTAAGCGCGTAGGCCGCATGGCAGCAGCAATAATCGAATTCGATGCCCTGGCCGATGCGGTTAGGGCCGCCTCCCAGGATGATCACTTTCTTATTATTCGTCGGCCGGCCTTCTTCCTGAGCCTCTTTTGTCGAGTAAAAATAGGGCTGCTTGGCGTTAAATTCGCCGGCGCAGGTATCTACCATCTTATACACCGCTTTTTTGTTGTTTTTCTTTCTGAACTCACGCACCGCTTCCTCCTTGGCATTTAAAAGAAAGGCCAACTGCCGGTCAGAAAAACCGTTTTTCTTGGCCTCATCGAGTATCTCCAGGGGAAGCTTTAACGCTTCCTCAATACGGCTGTTTTTGTGCTGCCGGACTTTTTCCTCGATCTCCACCAGCTCCTTCATGTTATCCAGAAACCAGCGGTCGATCTTGGAAAGCTCGTATATCTCGTCGATTGACAGCCCGGCTTTTATGGCGTACCTTAAATAAAATATCCTTTCGTCATTCGGAACCCTGACTTTATCCTTGATCTCTTTTAAGAGCGCGCTGTCCGGCTTTTCCAAAGCTTCATCTTTGATCTTATCCTTGCCGTCCGCGCCGAAACCGAAACGGGAATATTCCAGAGAGCGGATCCCTTTTTGCAGAGCTTCCTTGAAGTTCCGGCCGATGGACATCGCTTCTCCTACCGCCTTCATCGAGGTATTAAGAATGCGCTCGGCTTTGGGGAATTTCTCGAAAGTGAACCTGCAGATCTTGAATACGCAATAATCCACTGTCGGCTCGAAAAATGACGTGGTCTTTCCGGTGATCTGGTTCATCACTTCCGGCAAAGTCAAGCCTACGGCCAATTTTGTGGCCACCCGGGCAATGGGAAATCCGGTGGCTTTGGAAGCCAGCGCCGAAGAGCGGGAAAGCCGGGGATTGACCTCAATGATCACGATATCCCCGTTTTCGGGATTCTGGCCGAACTGGATGTTCGCTCCGCCTCCGGTTATGCCTACCCGGCGGATGATTTTTTTGGAAAGGTTGACGAAATTAGTGTATTCCTCGGCGGTCAAGGTCTGCGCCGGAGCGACGACCATGCTGTCTCCGGTATGCACGCCCATGGGGTCGACATTTTCCATGGAAGTGATCATGATCACGTTATCCGCGCAGTCGCGCATCACTTCGAACTCGATCTCTTTCCATCCCAAGACCGATTGCTCAACCAGGATCTGGTGCACCGGGCTGGTCTCCAGACCTTTGGCAAGATGCTTTTCCAGTTCTTCTTTATTATACGCGATCGCTCCGCCTGATCCGCCCATGGTGTACGCGGGCCGCAGGATAAGCGGGAAGCCTATGCCCAATCCGATCTTCATGCCCTCTTCAACGCTGGTGGCAATGCCGCTCTTAGGCATAGCAATGCCGATCTCGCGCATGGCTTTTTTGAAAAGCTCCCGATCCTCAGCGCAAGAAATGGCGGTAACCGAAGCGCCGATAGACTCAACTCCGTATTTCTTCAAAATGCCCTGTTTCATTAAAAAGAAAGCCAGATTCAACCCGGTCTGGCCGCCCAGCGTAGGCAGGATCGCGTCCGGCCGCTCTTTAGCGATGATCTTGGTGACAATATCAACTGTCAACGGCTCGATATAAGTCACGTTGGCCATGTTGGGATCGGTCATGATCGTCGCCGGATTGGAATTGACCAGGATGGTGTAATACCCCTCTTCGCGCAAAGCCTTGCAGGCCTGGGATCCGGAATAATCGAATTCGCAGGCTTGCCCGATGATTATCGGCCCTGAGCCGATCATTAAAACCTTCTTGATGTCTTTTCTCCGCGGCATGATCTAACTCCTTTGCAGCATTTTTAAAAACCGGTTAAAGATCGGGTTGACCTCGCTGAATCCCGGGCTCTTGGGATCGTATTGAACGCCTATAAACTTCAATTTCTTGCTTTCCATTTCCTCAACTGTGCGGTCATTCAGGTTGTAAGCGGTGACCTTGACATCCTTGATCTTGGACAACGATTCGGCATCGACCACATAAGAATGATTCTGGCAGGTGATCTCGCCTTTATAAGAAGCCGGGCTATGCATTGGATAATTCACCCCGTGATGGCCGAGCTTCATCTTAACCACCTTTGCCCCGAGACAACCGGCCAGGATCTCGTGGCCGGCTGAGATCGCCAGTATAGGGATCTTGCCGATCAAAGGCTTAAGCGTATTAGCGACTACAACCGCTTCCGGATCATGCTCCGGACCGCTGGAAACGACCAGGCCGTGAGGCTTGAGCCCGAGGATCTCTTGGGCCGGCGTATTATAAGGCACCATGGTTAAATGGACCCCCAAAGATTCCAACTGCTTTTTCGTGCTTTGGGCCAAACCCAGATCCAAAATCGCCAGCCTTTTTTGTTTCGGCCTGGGTTTTCCCATTTCAGCGATTTTGCTGACCGATATCTCGCGAAGCAAACTTCTGGGCTCCTTCTTGAGATGATCTTCTATTTTCTTGCGTAATTCCTTCGGATCAAAACAACTGGTAGAGATGATCCCGAGCATCTGTCCTTTTTGCCTTAGATGCACGGCCAGAGAGCGGGTGTCCACTCCGCAGATCACCATCAGCTTATTTTCCCGGACAAAATCGTCGAAACTTGCCGTGGCCTGCCAATTAGAATAGATCCTGGTCTTTTCTTTGATCACCGCGGCCGCAGCCCAGATCTTTTTGGATTCATTAAATTTGGGAGCCGTCCCGTAGTTGCCGATCAAAGGATAGGTAAAAGCGAGGATCTTTCCGGCGTTGCTGGGATCAGTAAGCATTTCCTGATAGCCCACAACCGCGGTATTAAAACTCACTTCGCCTATCACTTCTGGCCCTGCCCCGGGCATGGCCTTGCCATTAAAACTTTTTCCGTCTTCAAGCATCAAAACTGCCTTCATTTTTTTCTCCTCTTATATTCCCCACCCCAGGGGTGGACATCATCCAGCTTTGTTACCTCCCGCCTGGCGGCGGAGGATATTTTTAACTTTGCACACAGCCTCGTCGGCTGTTTTAACTTTTATTACCCCCGGAATGTCCCAGGAATTCAGGCTGATCACCGGAATACCGAACTGCAAACAATAAGCGATCTCGGACAACGTTCCAGCCGCTCCGGGAAGAGCAATCACCGCATCCGCGCTCTTCACAACAAGCAAATTTCTGGCTAAGCCCATACCCGTAGGCAGAACAATATCCACGAATGGATTAGCATCTTCTTTGTTGTAACTAGGTATAATTCCTATAGTTAAGCCGCCGCCAGCTTTAAAACCGGCGCAAACCGCCTTCATTGTACCACTTAAACCACCAGAAACAAGTATTTGAACCACTTCAGCCAGTTTTTTACCTAATTTGTGGGCAATTTGCTCCACCTTCCTGGTGCAGTTATGCCCCCCGATTACACTTATCACTTTCTTCCTCATTTGCCAACCTTTAGCGAGAATACGTCAGGCACAGGCGCAGAACAAGCCGTGGCCGACCCTACAAAAACTTTTTAAATTAATGCGCCTGACAGGAGTCGAACCTGTACCACTAGCTCCGGAGGCTAGTGCGCTATCCATTGCGCTACAGGCGCATAAACTAAAATAAACTTAATTGTTTTTCTCGGTCTTGCGGTTGTTGATCCCGGCCAAACACCTTGATCGCTCCATACTCGCCATCATAGCCGGCGATCCGGGTAACTTTTCCTTCGCGCATCCGCAAGACCCCCTCAGCAACTTTAGGAGCCAGCCCTTTTTGCAGCTCTTCTTGGCTAGCCCGCATCAAAATATCTAATTCCGTGCCAAATTTTGCCAACACGCTGAAATATTCTTTTTCCACGGCTTGAGACCCTTTTTTTACTCCTTTGACTTCAGCAATGATCTCTTCCAAAGGGATCAAGCTTTTAAAAGGAATAACGTTATCCGGCTTAAAACCGTCAGGCCGGTCAGCCAGCTGATCCACCCGGTTCATCACTCCCACAGTAAGCCGCTTCTTGCATTTCGGACAAACCCCCTTATTGGCTTTAGTTTCTTCGGGAGAAAAACGCACCCCGCAATCCCTGTGGCCGTCAAAATGGTACTTGCCCTCTTCAGGGAAAAATTCTATAGTGTATAAAAATCTTTTTTTGTCTTTAGCCTTAAGCGTTTCCCGGATGGCCCGGTAATTAAGCTCGCAGTCAAAAACATTAGCCTCTCTGGCGATCTTCGAAGGGCTGTGGCTGTCGGAGTTGCTGACCAGGCTGAATCTGTCCAAAGCCGAGATCCGCCAGTTCATGGCCGGGTCGCTGGAAAGCCCGGTTTCCAGAGCAAAGATCTTTTCGGTTTGCTTGCCGAAACAATCCTCGATCCGGTCAAATCCCGACATCGAGCCGAACAAGCTGAACCAGGGGGTCCAGATATGCCCGGGAATAAGAATGCAATTTTCGTCGACGTCAAAGACGATCCGGGCCAGCTCTTCAGCGTCTAATCCCAGGATCGGCCGGCCGTCGCTGGCCAGATTCCCGCAGCGCGACAGCATCTCATTGATCTTTTCCGTAGTCTTAAAAGACGGGCTCAAGATCACGTTATGGATGCGGTAGGTGCGGTTATTCTTGGAATAGATGCTGCTGATCTCCGCGCTTAAAACAAAGCGGATATCCTTATGCTTATACAGGCCATTGCCCAGATCTTCGAGATTGTTCTTTAATTCTTCAAGCCAGAGATGATGGGTAAAATCTCCGGTCCCCATCAAAGTAACCCCTTTTAATTTCGCCCATTCCGCGATGTGTTTGACGTCCATATCCCGGGCGGTAGCCCGGGAATATTTAGAGTGGATATGGAAATCCGCGACAAACTCCATTTAGTTTTCGATCTCCTCTAAGAATTTTCTGACATTGCCCCAATGCGTCCCCTGCCAATAGATCCGGCCGCATTCGGGGCAGGTTAAAAATTCTTCCTGGGTCTGGAATACGTATTCCGGCACTTTTTCTTTGATTTTTTCTTTAGCGATGCTCACCAGGGCTTCATTGCAAACAGTGCAGCGGGAAAACATCTCTTGCGGCCCGGGACAGATCCCCGGCATCTTCAGGATCTCCGCAAGCTGCTTTTTGATCTCCTCTTCTCTAAGCACCAGGATGCTGATCCCCCTGGCTGCCGGAAGCCGGCGGTTGCGGGTCAAGATCACCCGTTCTTCCCGCAAAGCCTGGATTATCAAAGAGGCGTTATTCTTCTGGCGCGAATATTCGGCATCCACCCCCAAGATCCGCAGCCACTTAGCCAACCTGCCTAGTTCTCCGGTAAGCAGCGCTTTCACCGCTATGGCTTGTATACAATTTTCCCGGCCAGGACCGCAGCTTCTACGGCCCCTTTTAAATTTGCTCCGATAAAAGCGGAATTTTTGGATTTGGAAATAAAATCATCCTTGCTGACCGTCCAGTATTTCTCGGGATCAACAATGGCCAAATCCGCATCTTTGCCAGGCGCGAGCGTTCCTTTGTCTATGCCCAGGATCTTAGCCGGGTTCCAGGAGAGCTTCTTAACCAATTCCGAATAATTTAAAATTCCGGGATGCACAAGATAGGTCAGGCTTACCGCCAGTTCAGTTTCCAGGCCGATCACTCCGAATTCCGCCCGGTCAAACTCGATATCTTTATCGCTGATCGAGTGAGGGGCGTGGTCGGAGGCTATGGCGTCGATGACCCCTTTGGCTAACCCTTCTTTGACCGCTTCCATATCCCTGCGGCTGCGCAGCGGAGGATTCATTTTTTTGTTGGTATCGTAATCCGTGAGCGCTTCTTCGCAAAGGCTGAAATAATGCGGGGCGGTCTCGCAGGTAACCCTGATACCTTTCTTTTTAGCTTTAGCGATCATCTCTACAGACTCCGCGGTGCTGACATGGCAAATATGCACCGCGGCTTTGGCTTTTTCGGCCAGCTGAATATCCCTCTGCACCCTTTTATATTCCGATTCGGAAGAAATACCTTTTAATCCCAGGCGGGTAGAAATTGGCCCCAGATTCATTGCTCCACCAGCAGAAAGAGCTTTGTCTTCACAGTGGCAGATAACCAGGATCTTATTTTCCCTGGCCTTTCGCAAAGCCTTATAGAAAAGTGATGCGGAATCCACGGATGCGCCGTCATCGCTGATCGCGGCCACGGATTCTTTGCGGAATTTCGCGATCGGAGACAGAATTTTACCTGAGCGGCCTTCGGTGATCGCCGCGCAAATCACTACATTGGCAGCCGCGGTTTTATTGATAATATCTTGAAGCATCCGGATATTCTCCGCGGAATCGATGGCCGGATTAGTATTGGGCATAGCCAAAATGGTTGTCACCCCGCCCTTTAAGGCTGCCCGCGTCCCGGAGGCAACGGTCTCTTTATCTTCCCGGCCGGGCTGGCGCAGATGCACGTGCATATCCACTAACCCCGGCATGACGATCTTGCCGCTGGCGTCGATAATATTATCCGCGCCGTTGGAGATGTTTTTGGCGACCCGGGAGATCCGGGAATTCTCGACCAGAATATCCCGAACATCGTCAAGGTTGTTCGCCGGGTCAATGACCCGGCCATTTTTAATTAACAGCTTCATCTTTTCCTTCCCTGGCCTGGGAAACTAAAAAAAGCGCCGCCATGCGCACGGCGATCCCATTGGTGACCTGCTCTAAAATCACTGATTGCGGACAATCCGCAACTTCGCTGGACATCTCGATCCCGCGGTTGATCGGACCGGGATGCATGACGATCAGGTTCTTCTTGGCTTTAGCTAACCTCTCTTCGGTGATCCCGTATTTCATAAAATATTCCATCTGCTGGGGGAACGCGCTGTTCTGGTCGCGCTCAAACTGCATGCGCAGGACATTCACCGCGTCGGCGTCGCGCAAAGCGTCATCGATATCGGAGGTCACTGCCGCGCCCATCTCCTCTATGCCAGGGGGAATAAGCATCTTGGGAGCGCAGACCGTGACTTTTGCTCCTAATTTAGTCAAACCCCAGATATTAGAGCGAGCCACCCGGGAATGAGCGATATCTCCGATAATGCTCACCTTTATTCCTTCAAGTTTGCCCAGCTTCTCTTTCAAGGTGAACATGTCCAACAGGGCCTGGGTAGGATGCTCGTGCCAGCCGTCTCCGGCATTAACCACGCTGATATTCAGGTGCCTGGCCAGCATCATGGCCGCTCCGGAATAATTGTGGCGCATAATAATAATATCGGCTTTAAGCGCTTCTATATTTCTGCCGGTATCGATCAAGGTCTCGCCTTTTTTGACGCTGGAAGTTTCCGCCGCGATATTGATCACGTCCGCGGATAATCTTTTAGCGGCCAGCTCAAAAGAAATGCGGGTCCGGGTGGAAGGCTCATAGAAAAGGTTGACCACGGTTTTTCCGCGTAAGGCAGGGACTTTTTTTATCTCGCGGGTGGTGACTTCTTTAAACGAATCGGCGGTATTTAAAATAAGTTCTATTTCTTCTTTACTCAGGTATTCCAGCCCCAGCAGGTCTTTCTTGTTCCAGAGCGCCTCAGCCATTTTTCTCCACGATAACTACTTCGTCAACGCCTTCCGTCTCGGCAAGATGCACTTCCACGGTCTCGTTATGGGCGGTAGGAATGTTTTTACCGACGTAATCCGGCCGGATGGGAAGCTCCCGGTGGCCGCGGTCGATAAGCACCGCCAGCTGGATCGACTTGGGCCGGCCCAGATCGATCAAAGCGTCCATCGCCGCCCGGATAGTCCGTCCGGAGTACAGGACATCGTCGACCAGGATAATGTTCTTGCTTTCCATATCAAAATTTATTTCAGTCTTGTGCACGATAGGCTGAGAGGAAATAAGGGTGAGATCGTCGCGGTAAAGAGTGATGTCGAGGATGCCCACCGGCACTTCTTTATTCTCGATATTCTTAATAAAAGCGGCCAAACGCGCGGCCAGATGCACGCCCCGGGTGCGGATGCCCACGATGCAAACATCCCGGATGCCTTTGTTCTTTTCCACGATCTCGTGGGCGATGCGCACCAGGCTGCGGTTCATGGTTTCCTGGTCCATCAATTTGGCTTTTTCTTTCATGGCAAAATAAAATAGCCCAACCGCTTTATCTTTGCAGTTGGGCTTCTTTTTTGTGGGTTTTCCCGGCCATATTCTTCACCTTGCAAGCCTCGCAGGGCCTGCTTAAAGGTCCTTGGTTATTTCAAATAATATAACATTCTCAACCCGGATTGTCAAGCAAGATTTAGAAAAGTTTTCCGGCGAGCATTCATGACCTCAAAGTATTGCAATTAAACAGGATAGGTTTCAAAATAAAAAGGGCGCTAGGTTTGGGATTTGATGGGCTGGCTTACTTTTGGCTGATAAACCAGTTTCCTAGGCGCCCTTTTTAATCTCGCTCAATTTAGGCCTGCGGCTCTCCCGCAGCAAC
>JBFZAG010000005.1:0-7123 GCA_041309145.1 Candidatus Omnitrophota bacterium
CCCTACACGACACTCTTCCGATCTAATATACATCCTGGCCAGCAAAGCCGCCAGAATACCGCAGGCTAAAGCGATCACGATCAACAGCTTTTTCTTGAATTCCGGGGTAGGCTGGAACATAGGCTATTTCACCTTTTCTTGGTAAACCGAAACCTTGGTTTTTTGGGCTAATTTGCCGTTAAGCTCCTGGATCTTCTGCTGCTGCTTTACCGCCACAAAAGTGCTCTTGACCTGGTCCCAGACCTCGTTTAAAGAAGGCGCCTGGCCGCCGCGGGCTTTTTCAAGCCGGACAATGTACCAGCCCTTCTTATCCTTGAACACCGAGCTGATCTGACCGTCTTCCAGTGAAGGGGAGAACGCCACCTCGTCGAATTTCTTAAAGTCTTGTCCGCGCTGGCCTTTAGTGATAAAACCCAGGTCCCCGCCTTTAGAGGCGCTATCAGCCCTGGAGCGCTCCTGTGCCAATGTCGCGAAATCCGAGCCTTTAAGCAGCTCGATCAGGATCTCTTTAGCTTCGGTTTCGGTAGAAACCAGGATTTCGCGGATCCTGCGCTCTTCGTTGGGCCGGAACTGGTCTTTATAGGTCTCATAAAACGCTTCGATTTCCTTGGGCTGGGGGTTCTGGTCTACGGTCTGTTTAGTCAGGAATTCTCCGGCCACCAGGCTTATTTCCACGCCTAAAAGCTGCTCTCTGATCTTGGGGTCCTTATCCACGCCGCTGGCCTTACCCTCGATATAAAAAAGATACCTGGGGACCAGCACTTCTTTCAGGTAAGCGGTTTTTTCTTCCGGGGTCAGCTTCTTGGGCTCGCCTTCCCTGTTAAAACGGGCGTTCATTTCCGCGATCTCCTGGTCCAGCTGCTCAAGAGTGATATACATGTCGCCTACCTGGGCTATAATTGTTCCTTCAGGCTTGAATGACGGGGAGGACGGGGCGGGGGGAGCGGAACTTATTTTTAACTTTTCACAGCCGGTTAAGGTCAAAGCGAACAGGATCAAAAAATAGGAAAACGATTTTTTCATTTCTTCTCCTTAATGTTATCGGGCTGAGAACAAGGGCTTTTCTTAAACAACTCTCTAAGCGTAAAAGAAAAGCCGCTATAACTTATTATCCATTTATATCATAATAGATTTTTAAAGTCAAACTTTTTTTACAGGAGCGCCCGGGGTTCGGAAAAGAAAGAAGCGGTGGCTGAAGAAAGGAATACCGCGGAGATTTCTTTATTGGCTTTTGAACTTTCCGTGATATAATTTGTCCAACCGCAAAAGCTATGGAAAAAATCCGCGAAAAATCCAGTCTGTCCGCGATCTTACCTATATATAACGAAGGGTCCGGGGTTGAGCGCACCTTAAAAGCTGTCCTGGCTTATCTGGAAAAGCTGACCGCTGATTTCGAGATCATCGCGGTCAATGACGGAAGCACCGACCGAAGCCCGGAGATCATTGCTGATCTGGCCCGCAAACACCCCCAAATCAGCTTAATAAACAGCTCTAAAAACACCGGATATGGCTGGGCCTTAAGAAAAGGCATCGCCTCGGCCAGTAAAGACTGGGTCCTGCTCTTCGATGCCGACGGCCAGTTCGATATAGCGGATCTCGGACGGTTGTGGAAAGCAAAAGCCGGGCTGGATTTTGTCCTGGGCTGGCGCAGAGAAAGAAAAGACGACTTCTACCGAAGGATGCTGGGCTCAAGCGGTAATTGCCTGGCTAATCTTTTCCTGAGGATGGGAGTTTTTATTAAGGACATCAACTGCGGGTTTAAGTTGTTTAAATCCGGATTAATCAAACCGCTGACCTTGATCTCCGCGGGCGGGACCATAAATTTTGAGATCCTCTGTGCCTTGAGAGCTAGCCGTCCCGCTTTTATCCAGCTTCCGGTCAGCCATTACCCGAGAAAAACCGGAAGCGCTACAGGAGGAAGCCCGGAGGAAACAATGAGAATTCTCCGGGAAGCCGCAATAATACTGTTTAAACATGCGCCTAATCGATCTCAAGCGTACTAATTTTGCAGCCATATTGATTCTCGGCTTGTTTATCTCCGGCCTTATTCTTTTTCCGCCTATCAAAGAAACGTTTGAATATAATCCTGATGAAGGGCTTGACGCCATGAAGGCTTCACTTTGGCTCAAAGGTTTTTCCCTTTACAAACAGATCTGGAGCGATCAGCCGCCGTTATTTACGGTGATGCTGGCCGGCTGGTTCAAGATTTTCGGGGCTTCGTTCTATCATGGCCGGATCCTGGTCCTTTTGTTCATGGGCCTGTTGCTTTGGACATTCCATCAAACCATCAGGCTTCGCCAAGGGGGTTTCTGCGCCTGGTGCGCCTGCGTTTTTTTGGTTTTGTCCGTCTCTTTTCTGCGCCTGGGGAGCTCGATCATGCTCGGACTCCCCTCCTGGGCGCTGGCAATGACAGCGGTTTATTTACTTGCTGTCTATAAGAAAAACCGCTCCGATCTTTGCTTATTTCTTTCCGGCTTGTTCATGGCGCTCTCCCTGCAGACAAAATTCTCTCCGGCATTCTTGCTCCCGGCCATATTGCTAGAATTAAAAGAGCCCGGGGGGCCCGGAATTTCGAGTTCCAAAAACCCGCTTCACGGGTTACTCCCGGCCTTTTTTTGGTTAATCATAACGGCCTTTTTTTATTCCGTCATCGCCTTCGTCTTTTTTTATCCGGATCTTAGCCTGTTCGCCGAACAGCTGTTCAAGCCGCACATGGCAAGATTAGATCTGCCCAAGAACGATCTGCTGGTTATCGGCCGCATGCTTTCCCAGGATATCGATATCGCGCTTTGGGCTTTAGCCGGGATCATGATAAATCTCCGCCGTAAGAACTCCGAGATCACCCTGCCTTTTCTCTGGCTGTGCTTAAGCGTCGCGGTTTTGGCGGTTTACCGCCCCATTTGGGACCATTATTACTTATTTCTCTCTCTTCCCCTGTCCTGGCTGGCCGGGACAGGCGTAGTTTCGTTAATGGCTGAATCGGCGGCAAACGGGCAAGCCGCAGCGCGGCCCGCCTTAAAAAAAGCCCGGGCGCCCATTAAGATTTTTATTGCAGCGCTGGTTCTCCTGAGCATCGCGGCTGTTCCCTTAAAATTCATCCGGACCAAAAACAGCCTTTGGGGAGAAACTAATGCCGGACAGCGCGAAATATTAAAATTAATTTCCGGGCAGAAAGAACGCGTCAGCTGGATAGCCACCGACATGCCGGGATACGCCTTTTATTCCGGCATGCCGGTACCCCCGGAGATCGCGGTGGCCACTGTCAAGAGAAGGTTCGCCAACGGCCTCTCCGGCGAGCTTTTTATCCGCACTCTTCAAAAATACCGGCCGGAGCTGATACTCCTGGGGGAATTCCAAGACTATCCTCTTGCGGTAATGTCCTACATAAACGAAAACTATCTTTCTTATTCCCGATCGCTGGTTTCCGCAAGAACAAAAGGTTATTTCTCCCCCTCTGTTTTCGCGGCCGTTTCCCGGGATTACATCGGCCGATATCTTCCCCCGCGCTTACGCGCGACCCGTTCCCGGTGGTTCCACGATCTTATCTGGCGCAAGCTGCGCGTCTGTCATATAAGAATATTCCTTTCGGGAACGGGAACCCGGGAATCTTATTCAGCCGATACCAACATAAATATATTCCTGCGCAAAGATAAATCCGTCCGGAATGATTTTTAATACCCGGCCGGCTTGACGGCGGATTACCGAGAAGGTGTTTTTGTCTGGGGGTAGGAGATCATGTTGGCTAAATTCTTATATGCTCCCGGATGGAATGCTCTAAGCTGTCTGTGCCAGGCTAAAGTGGTCACAATGATCGAGCCTTCTCCGAAGGTCGAGACCAAATACCCGCCCTTGGTATACGCGGACGCGGAATTTAAACAGCCCAGGAGGTCAACATATTTTTCAGAAGCTTTCGGAAAGAAAAATCTGCCCCGGTCCTGGATCCAGCCTTCAAAATCCTGAAGACTGATTTTATTCGGGAGATTAAAAAGCGGGTGTCTGGGAGTTAAAAACCGTACCGGAGAGTTTTCGTCAAAAATACCGCTTTCGGGCCAGGAAAGCGGGTAAGGCAGAAAAGAATATTTTTCCTGTCCGCTGCCCGGGAAAAACACTACCAGGTTACCCCCGTTAGCCACAAATTCCAGGATGCGCTTGTCCGCATCCTTAATAGAAGCTATTTCCCTATCCGCGCCTTTTCCCAGGACGATCGTATCCAGCCCCGACAAATCATTCCCGGCAAGAGACCGGGCTTCTATTTTTTTCAAGCCGCTTCCCAATGTTTTGAGGCCGACAAAAAGAACATTATCCCTGTCTTCGATCAAACCGACATTGATCCCGTTTATGATCTTGATGCCCGGGATGCCCGAAGCGGCCGCTTCGCCCTTCTTTTTTGGGGAACGCTCCTCTACTCCCGCCCCCCCGCCGTCGGCAGCCTTAACCAGGGCGTACTCTATTTTCCGGGAAGGGAACCAGGGGATATTCTGGCTTACGTGCTGAGCCAGCGCTTCCCTGCCAAGATCATTATAAGACCGGCTGAGCGAAGAAATTTCCTCCTCAGCGTCGATCACAAGATCATCCCAGATAAAGCCTGTTTTGCGGGGTGTTTTTCTTTGATAAAACCCCCCGGCCCGCCACGCTGATAATCCATACTCGGAAATTTGCGGATAAGCCTTGGGCTCGCCGGCTGAATAAAATGCGTCACTCCCCAATGAAACCAAAGCCCGGTGCTGACAATGATCCTCTGCCGGGTCGTGTTTGGTGATTATAATGTCCGGCTTTATCAGGCGATAAAAATAAACCAGTTTGGACAAGGCGTCTTCCCGGCCCCAGCGCGACAGGGCTTCTTCGGGGTCCCGGCAATAACCGAAATCTTTTTTGCCTAAATAATATACTTTTTTCACCCCGAGCAAAGCGGCTGACCGCTCCGCTTCTTCGGTGCGCAAAGCCCCCAGCTCCTCGTAAAGCTGAGCGCCCGCCTGATTTTCTCCGGCTTCTCCCCTGGTCGCGAAAAGGATATAAGTTTCCGCGGCGAACTTATGCTTGAAATACAGCAGGGCCTCCGCGTCCTCGTCGTCCGGATGGCTGGCCAGGCAAAGCACGCGCATCGGCCTTGCACTATTCTCCATTCTCGCCTTGCGGATTTCGGATATTAATCCGGTAAGTCCGGCGATCATCAGGTCATTGTATGACCCGAACTCCCCGCTGTCTATCCTGCGCCGGGACAATTCAAATTTTTCCCGCCAACTTTCAAAAGCCTGCTTAAAAACCCTGTAAGCGTAGACAGCGGTATTATTATCCGGGAATCTGCTCAGCCAGGACATGGGCAGATCCTTGAATTTTTTAATGCCTATCCCCCACAGATTCTCTCTGGGCAGGCTCAATACGGCCGCGGATTCCCGGACCGACCTTTGATCTCCGTCAGATTGCCTCTGGGCATATGCTTTAATGTCCTCGTCAACGCCGGCGCACAATATATCCGCAACATTCCTGCGTGTTCGGCTGTCGACTTCGCCGTAATCAAAAGGGTTGCCGGAAAATCCGGCGGATATTTTATTTCCGGATTTTTGCCGCCCCGCTTCCCGGGGCTTATCCCTTTGCCCGAGAATTCTTTCGTATTCCCTGCCGATCAAATATGGGCTGGGGGTGTTGAGATTGTTCCTGATTTCGGTCACCCGTCCGCCCTCGTGCTGGCCGGCAATAAAAAGCGGTATGCGGCAGGCCTTCTGGGCTTCCCCGATAACCGCGCGGTCTCTGGCGTTTATGGCGCCCAGGCAGTATTTATTCAGGATCCGGATATCCTCTTCGGTATCAATAAGGATTTTCTGGCATATTTTTTCCTCTATGGCCATACTATTGGCCAATTGGACCAGCGGGACATTAAAGATCCTTTCTTTTTCTTTTAATATCCGGATTAACGAGCTGTTGATTTGGCCCTCTGAAAGCCGGCCTTCTTTAACGGCTTTTTTTACCGCCCGGATAATTTCCAATACCGTTTCTTCGGCTTGGCCGGGCGCTGGAAAGATGATCGCGATATCCGTTCCAGCGGCATACGCTTCGGCTGCGATTTCACCCACATAAGGCTTTTTCAGGCCGTTTTTCAGGGCGTATTCTTCCATCGAGCGCATTTGCATCAAATCATCCGAGACGATGATGCCCCCGAATCCCAGCTCATGGCGCAGAAGCCCTGTCTGGATCTTATGGGATAAGGAGGCGGGTTTCCGGTCAAGGCTCGGGTAAACGGCATGATCGACCATAACCCAGCAGGGAATAGATTTTTCAATCAATTGCCTGTAAGGTAAAACGTCTTTCTCCAATAGCCGGTCCCGGCTGGAAGACACGGTCGCTAATCTGTGGTGGGTATCCAGGCGGGCCGAACCCAGGCCGGGGAAATGCTTGATAACGGGAACGACCCCTCCGGAGTTCGACGCTCGAGATATCTTTTCGATCAGCTGCCAGACAATGGCCGGGTCATCGGAGAAAATGCGCTCTTTTTTTACCAGGTCGATCCCGGGGTCTTCGATATCCGCGGCAACATCAGCCACTACCCCCATATTCACGTTATATCCGAAATTTTTCATTGCTTTAGCCAGCCTCTCCCATTCCTGATAGACCTCATCCAGATATACTCCGGGGTCTTGAGAAGGCTGCCAGAATAATTCGTAATCGGAGTCTATTAACCGGCGCTCTTTTCCGTTCTTACGCGGCTCCTCCGGGGATTCGTACTCCTGCCAGGCTTTTTGCTTAAGCTCTTTTAGCCCGCCGGAAATCTCCTTAAAATTATTGTATTGCGCCGAACTGACTCTGGGCTCTAAAGTATAATATAATAAAAAAATCCTCCTGGCCCATTCCTGCCCGCCGTCAATGATCAGCTCGTTTAAAGCCTTGTTGATTAAAGTTGCGCAAACAACGCGGTCAGCCTGATTGTCCCAGGCGGAAGGCAGGTAGATCCTCTCCGGCTTATACTCCCGGATGATCTTTTTGATGTCGTCGACTAAATTCTCCCGGCTGTATCCTGACAGGGCTTTGCCATAGGTATTCTTGTACGGGGAGCTTTCAGCTTTTGTGGCGGGAGAACGGAAAAGGTCGTACTGAAACTTTGAATCGGGGGAAGAACAATTATACGCCT
>JBFZAG010000006.1:0-18691 GCA_041309145.1 Candidatus Omnitrophota bacterium
ACGGCTGCAGGAGCAGGCGCGGCAGCCGGTAAAGCAACCGCAGGATAACTGACTTTTTCCAGGACTAAAGTAACCTCGGTAAACACCGGGCCCTGCAAAACAGCCAACAGCGGCAGCCTTCTTTTATCGCAGCTGAAATAGGCTTTAAGGTTGCCTTTCTCCACTTTCTCCCCTTTTAACTTGGCGTAAGGCTGGATAAGAAAAGCTCTTTTTTCGCCCAATGCCGGAGTTTTAATGAATGCCCTTGACTCCACCACCGCCAAAAGCTGGTAATTAGCTTCATTGCTGGAGACCGCAATTTCAGTTTTCTCCCCGGGCTTAAGCGGAACAAGCATAAAATAATACAAAGCGCTTAAAGTATCCTGGACATTAGCCGGAATATCAAAAGTCTTCTCGGAATTATCCACAAAGTTCTTGAAACTGGCCTTGCGGTTTGCCTGGTCGAATTCGGTGATCGCGTCTTTCCTGAACTTGCCTTCCCGGCGGTAAACCTCATGGCGAAGGGTATGAAGCTTCTCCACATCCATATAAGAAACATAGCGGTCTTCGATCTTGTAGACCGCGGAAAGGAACCCGCTGGACTTAAAGACCGCTTCCAGGACATAGGCGTCCCGGCCGTTGATATTCTTGATGCCTTTGACTGAAACGGTAACCTCTCCCGCGGCCATTCCCATCCATTGCACGCGGAAAGTGAGGGTCTCTCCTTCCGGAAGGCGCTGATCCGGGGTTTCAATGACGATCTGCTGGGCGTCCAAAAGCATCCTGCTCTTGGTGTCAAAAGTCTTGCTGGTCGCCGACCATCTTACCCCCAGGCAGCCGCTGTTCAAAGCTAAGGCCAGAACCAGCCCGCCAAAAAGGAAAAGCGATTTTTTTACCATACTTTTTTCAGCTGAATTTGTGAGTATCTTTGGGAATGGATACCCAGAAAACCAGATAGGCCAGGATGCCGAAACCGAACATCAGGGTGACCAGGACGAACAGTATCCTGAACAGCACCGGATCCTTGTCAAAATATTCGCCCATCCCGCCGCAGACTCCGGCGATCACCCTTTCTTTACTTGAGCGGTAGATCCTTTTCATGATTGTCCCCCTTGATCGCGGTTTTTATTATACCCCAAAGAAAAACCCCCTGCAACAAATTCCGCTGCGGGGGGCTTTAATCTGGAAGGGTTATTAGAAGGCCGGATTTTTCCGATAATCGCCTTAATTCAAACTTCGTTCAAGAGCCTTTTTTCTCCGCTCAGATTCTGGATCTCGGTGATATCCTGGGTCACTTCCAGGCAGCCCAGGTAGCTCCCATTGGGATCGCGCAGCGCGAAATATTCGATCAGCACTTTGATCTTTTTCCCTTCTTTGCCGAGGTCGATCCAGAACCTGGCCTTATCCCGTTTTTTCTTTTTCATCTCAGCCAGGATCTGTTCGACCTTGATCAGACTTGCCTTGGGATGGCAGTCGCGGACGTTTTTTCCCAGCGCGGTCACCGGACGCTTGAATATCCGGGAATCATGCTTATTCCAGGCGATAACTTTATCATCGGCGTCCAAAACCGAAAACTCTAAAGGCACTGTTTCCTCTATTGCTTTCAAGATCCGCTCATGTAACCTGCCGATCATATCCGCCTCCTTATGGCTTAACGGGGATCTGTCCCCAACAAGGCCATCTTAGTTATCCTTTGAACTGATGGTGTATTTCTTGATCATCTCCACGGGATGATAAGAAAGCTTGGATTTCCTCAAACCTTCCACCCCCAGATCCTGCTCCATGTTCACGAATTCGTACTCCCCGGCTTCATGAGCCAGAAATTCGTTGCAGATCAGCTGGTAAAGCCCGGCCATAGCGGGATTGGCCCTAAGCACATGCAAAACCAAAGTGTTCTGGTTAAGCCTCTGGGCCACAGCCAGAGCGCAGATCTTTTCCTCCACCCGGATCGCTCCGGCCACTAAGTCGAACTCCCGGCAATGAGCAAGCATTTCCCGGACCGCCCGGCGTTCTTTGAACAAACCTTCCACGCTGTCGCAATGCTTGATCGAACACCATTCTTCCTCGAAAAGAAAACATTCCCGGACATGGGAAGAATCAAGCTTGACGTAATCATAGTTGAAAAACCCCTTGAACTTCTTGATCAGGTTCCTTTTACCGTCGTACTTTTTACCCGCCAGGTCGATCAGGTCAGAAGTTCTAAAGAGGTAGTCCGAATTATCGGCGTCAAACTCGATCCGGAAAGAACTGTCTTTTTCAAACAGCGCTTTGACGGCTTCCGGGACCCGGAAAAAAAGGCAGTTCTTCTGTTTTAAAAGCTCTTCCATCGGAGCCTTGATATATCCCGCTCCGATCGGCAAAAAAAATTTCTTTTCCAGAGCGCAGTCAGAGCAGATAAGAATAAAGCCTTTCAACCGGGTGATCAGGGGTTTATAAACTTCCCTCCAGGCATAAAGATTGGTAAAGGTCAACTCCGAGATCACCGGAGGGCTGGCTTTGAGAGCTTCAATAAAAACCGGGCGGTCCTCCATTTCCAGCGGTCGGAAATCAGGATATTCAGGTATGTTCATGCAAACTCTCCCATAAAAATGCGCATGATTATTGTATTTACTTTTCACGTTCCTGTATATGACTTTTTTCCACCTTCTGCTGATATAATCCCGCTTTTAAAATAAAAAGGCGCCTCCCTGAAGAGGGGAGGCGCCTTTTTAAAGACTATCCTGGAGCTTACACTAAACCCTGGTCGAGCATGGCGTCGGCGACTTTGACGAATCCGGCGATATTGGCGCCTCTTACGTAATTCATGTATTTGCCGTCTTTGCCGTATTTGACGCAGGAAGAATGGATGTTGATCATGATCTGATGAAGCTTCTCGTCGACTTCTTCCCGGCTCCAGTTAAAACGCTGGCTGTTCTGGGACATTTCCAGCCCGCTGGTAGCCACGCCGCCGGCGTTGGAAGCTTTTCCGGGAGCGTAAAGGATCTTGGCGGACTGGAATACTTCCGCCGCTTCGGGAGTAGACGGCATATTCGCGCCTTCGGCTACGCAGATGCAGCCGTTTTTGACCAGTTTTTTGGCGTCCGCATCATTGACCTCGTTCTGGGTGGCTGAAGGGAACGCGGCGTCGCATTTAACCTCCCAGGGTTTTTTGCCGTCGAAATATTTGCAGTTGTATTTGTCGGCGTATTCCTTGATCCGGCCGCGCTTGACGTTTTTAAGGTCCATGACAAACTGCAATTTCTGCTCGCTGATCCCGTCGGGGTCATAAATATATCCCGAAGAGTCTGACAGGGTGACGGGCTTGGCCCCAAGCTGCAGCAGTTTTTCCACGGTGTACTGGGCGACATTGCCGGAACCGGAGACCACGCAGATCTTGCCTTTAAGGGAATCGCCTTTGGTCTTTAACATTTCCTGGGCGAAATAAACGCAGCCGTATCCGGTGGCTTCGGGGCGGATCAAAGACCCTCCCCAGTTCAAGCCTTTGCCGGTCAAAACGCCGGTGAATTCATTGCGCAGCCTTTTATACTGTCCGAACAAAAAGCCGATCTCGCGTCCGCCTACCCCGATATCCCCTGCGGGCACATCGGTATTCGGGCCGATATGGCGGGCCAGTTCGGTCATGAAGCTCTGGCAGAAACGCATTACCTCGTTATCGGACTTGCCTTTGGGGTCGAAATCCGAGCCACCCTTGCCTCCGCCCATAGGCAGAGTAGTCAAGCTGTTCTTAAAAACCTGCTCAAAAGCCAGGAATTTGAGGATGCTTAAGTTTACGCTGGGGTGCAATCGCAAACCGCCCTTATAAGGTCCGATAGCGCTGCTCATCTCAATGCGATACCCCCTGTTGATCTGGGTTTCGCCTTTATCGTCCAGCCAGGGAACCCGGAAGATTATAGTTCTTTCCGGTTCAGTCATTCTTTCCAGGATCTTGGCTTTGAGGTATTTGGGATTTTCTTCGGTAAAAGGCATCACCGTTTCGGCGACTTCCCGGACCGCCTGGTGGAATTCAGGCTCGTTGGGATTTCTCTCTATGACTTTCGCCATAAACTCATCGATTCTTTTCGACATGCTTTCCTCCTTGCGTTAATAAAACCGGTTATTCCAGCTGAGTTTCAGGCAACCTTTGCCTCTTTATTGGGCAGAATACCCGATAAAAAAGGCGCCACTCGATAGATGAGTGACGCCTTTGTCATTACTCTACTTGCCTTGAACCTGGAACAAATCTATTTGACAATATTATCATTAAAAGCAATTTCTTGTCAACTGTTTTTTAAAAGCTCTTCCGCCAGATTCAAAACATCTTCCGCCGTGATCGCCTGGAGGCAAAGAAAATTTTTCCGGCAGTTATGCGCCAAACACTCCGCACATCCTACGTCTTTATGGATAAAGGCGCTTTTTTTATTATGCGGCCCCCAGCGTTGCGGGCTTAAACCGGGCAAAGACCGGCCCAGGATGGCGATCACCGGAATGCCGACGCTGGAAGCGATATGCATCGGTCCGGTATCGGAGGAAATAAACAAACTGCTCCGTTTCAAAAAGCTGGCAGCCTGGCTGATATCGTTATTTCCGACCAGGTTGATATAAGGTGTGTGCAGTCGGTCGATGACCTCCTGGCAGACCTTTTTGTCCGCAGGCCCTCCCAGGACGGCGATCTTCATCCCGCGGGCGCCGAGTCTATCCGCGACCAGGGCGTAGCGCTCCGGAGGCCAGATCTTGGAATCATCGCTGGCCCCGGGGTTGATCACCGCCAGTTTATCCGAAGGCAGGATATTTTCTTTGCTGAAAAAAGCTTCCACCCACTTCTCTGAACTCCGGGCTATAGGCATAAAGGTGGATTTATCCTCCGGCTCTATGCCCAAAGCCCGGACCAGATCCAGATTATATTCTATTTCGTGCTTTTTCCCTTCGGCCTTCGTGTCTTTTATCCGGCCGGTAAGCAAGAATCCTAATTTCCGGTCATAGCCTACTCTTTGGGGAATGCCGGCTAAAAAAGGAATAAGATTAGAGCGGTTAGAGGGATTTAAGACGATCGCCAGGTTGAACCTCTTTTTAGCTAAAGCCCGGCTGAAGCGCAAAGCTGAAAACCAGCTTTTATGTTTTCCGTCTTTATCATAAAGGATCACCTCGTCCAGGTAAGGATTGCCTTCCGCGATAACCTTAGTGTAAGGCCTGACTACCATCGCCAGGTAGGCCGAGGGATAAGCGTCGCGCAGAGCCTTGATCACCGGGGTGGACAAAATTACGTCTCCGACGCGATCGGTGCGCACGATCAAAATGCGCTTGTACTCTTTTCGGACAGCCCTGACTTGCAAACTGCCTCCGGCCGGCAATAATTGCTTTAGCTGACAAAGCACTTCTTCAGGGCTGACCCGCTGCAGACATTCTATCGTGCCATAACGGCACCGGGCTTTCATGCACGGGCGGCAAGCTATTTCTTTTTTTACCGTCCGGCAATTACTCGACCAGGGCCCGTATTTAAACTCGTCTGTCGGCCCGAAAATCGCCACCACCGGGATATCCAGGTAGCTGGCCAGATGGAGATTCGCGCTGTCATTTGTGATCAGAACGGAGGCTCTTTGCAATAAAAGCGCCGCCTGCTTGAGCGTAGTCCGGCCGCTAAGGTCCAGGACCGGAACTTGGCAATTTTGCCGGATATATTGACTGGCCCCGGAGTCGCCTTGATCTCCGATAAGGACGATCCCGGCTTTATATTCTTTATCCAGGGCTTCGATCAACCTGGCGAATTTTTCTTTCGGCCAGAGTTTGGTCTGGCTGCGTCCTCCGGCGGAAACAACAATAACTTTATCCCCGGGCCCTGTTCCGCTTTCCTTGAGAATGGTCTCGATATAGGCCCGGTCAGCCTGGTAATAAGGCAAGGACCGGTGCAGCAGTTCGCTCTTAGCTGCCCCCAAAGCTTCGATGATGCCGCGGATCTTATAGAGGTGGCGCTGGCGCATGTGTTTTATCCTGCCGGGCGCGCCGGAGAAAACCGAGGTCTTATACCCGGCGGCCAAAAACAGACCGAACAAACTGTTGCGCAAGTCCACCACCACGTCAAACTTTTCCTGGCGCAGCATTCTGAACAGCCCCAGCTTAAGGGATAAAGATGAGTGCTTATCGTAAATGATCGCTCTTTTAATATAGGGATTATCCTCAAACAGCTCCGAGGGGCGGGGTCCGGTCAAAACCGTGATCTCCGCTTGCGGCAAATAAGCTCTGAGCTCGTCAATGACCGGCAAGGTCAGGATCGCGTCGCCGATATTGGTGAGGGTGATAAAAAGGATCTTTTCGGGTTTTGTCATTCTTAATGATTTAAGGCCTGGCGGAGCTCAGCCATCACATCTTCAGGAGCGATCTCTTTCATGCAACGGTTATCCAGGCAACCGACTTTATAACAAGGAATCCGGCAGGCCGTGTTTTTACTGACGATGACCGCGTTTTCGGGCGGATATGGCCCGGTCAATTTAGGGTCGGTAGGCCCAAAAAGAGCGACGATCCTTCTGGCTCCCACGGCGTTGGCTATATGCAGGGGGCCGGAATCGGCGCTGACAAATATATTAAGGACCTTGGCCAGGACCGCGAACTGCTTAATGGTAAGCTTGCCGCAGGCCAGGACCGCGCCATGGCTCATGGCCTGGCGGATCTCTTCGGCGCACTCTATATCCTTATCCGAACCGGTTATGATGATCTTAGCCTTGAATTCATCTGCCAGTTTATCGGCCAGCGCCGCGAAGTTCTCCGGCGGCCAGCGCTTAGGCCCCCAATTTCCTCCGGGGTTCAGCCCGACGATAAAATCGTCCTCGGTGATCGAGTTCCTGATCAAAAATTCTTCCACCGCGCTGATATCCTCCTGCTTGACAAAGAATTCTGTGTGCCGGTCGGAGACGGTCAATCCCGATGCTTTGATTATATTAAGATAGTAATCTATGCGGTGCATACTTTCCACGTGGGGGGCGGGAATGAATTCGGTCAGCAAAAAAGCCCGCTTGTTAGTGCGGTAACCGGTCCTCCGGGGAATTCCGGCAAGCCAGCAGATCAGCGCCCTGCTCATCGATCGGTGCAAAAGGAATACCCTGTCGAATCTCTTTTTGCGCAGGTAGAAAATGAATTTTATTTTCGCCCAAAGGCTTTTATGCTTTCTTTTTTCGTCGAAGATTATGATCTCGTCAAGATGAATATTGCCATCCAAGACCGGCAAACAGCGCTCCGGAATAACACAGGCTATGAAATCTTCGGGATAATTAGCCCGGATATTCCTGATTGTAGCGGTAGAAAAAAGGACGTCGCCCAGCCAGTTGACGTTAAAAATAAGGATCTTGCCTTGCTTTTCCATGGTTATTTTTTCCGCTGCCGGATCTCCCGGATGATATTATAATAGCCGTTGGACTCAAACCAGAAAATAAACATATTCCGGGCGTTCTCGGAAATACGCAGCCTTTTCAGGGCAAAGATATCCCGGTTGGAATATTTTCCTCCGGGATTGGTGACCACCGCAACCTTATAACCCGCGTCTTTTACCGTTTCTACGCACAGCGGAGTGAACCTGCCCATGGGGTAAGAAAAAGTTTTTACTTTCTTTCCCAGCTTTTCCTCCAGCTCCTTTTTGGAGCCGAGGATCTCCGGCTCGAGATCCTCTTTTGACCGCTTGCTGTCCAGAAAACAATGGGTCAGAGTATGGCTGCCGAAGCTGATCAGCCCGGAATCATGCATTTGCCTGATCTGCTCCCAGCTGAGCCGGCCCGGCTGGCCAACTTCCGAAACAATAAGGAATATTGTAGCACAAAAACCGTACTTTTTAAGCACCGGAAAGGCGTAAGTATAGTTGTCCTGGTTGCCGTCGTCAAAAGTAAGCACCACCGCCCGGGGAGGAACTTTTTTTTGCCCGCTGACATAATCCGCCAAAGAATCGAGAGCCAGGACGCTGTAATGGTTCTTTTTTAAGAAAGCCATCTGTCTTTCAAAAGTGTCGAGCGAAACCGTCAGGACATTGCCTTTCGGAACGGTCAGATCCACCGAGTGGTACATCAAGATGGGCAGGACATAAAAAGACCTGACAAATATGACCAGGCACAACAGCGCAGCCGGCACCGCCCCCAAAATTATTAGCTTTCTGGATCTAAACATTCCCGGTAAACCTCCAGTGTCTGATTAAGCATTTTTTCCAAAGAGAAATTCCGGCTGATAAAGATCCTGGCATTATTTCCCAGGATCGCGGCCCGGTCCGGCTCATCGAGCAATTCCAGAATAGCACGGCTTAAGCCCTCAACATCCTTTGGCCCGACCAGAAGCCCGTTCTCCCCGTCTTTGATCAGGTTCTTGATCCCTCCCACAGCCGAGCCGACCACCGCCTTTGCTCCGGCCATAGCTTCCATCAGCCCCAGACCAAGACCTTCTTTCAGGGAAGGCATCACGAAAACATCCACGATATAATAAAGTTCGGCGATGTCTGCGCAGCGGGGAATGAAAGTCACGTTCTTGCCGATCTTCAGCTCTGCGACCAGCCGGACCAGGTCTTTTTCGATCCGGCCTTCCCCTACGATCAAAAGCTGAGCATCGGGAAATTTCCTGAGCACTTTGTCCATCGCCCGGATCAAATAAACATGGCCTTTGACTTCGGAAAGCCGGGCGATAATCCCCACCACCGGCCCTTCTCCCAGGCCTAGCCGGTCTTTTACCTGCCTGCGGGTCAACGGTTCTTTAAGCCTGATCTTTTCCAGGTCAATCCCGTTATAAACCAGCCGGACCGAATCCGGGTCAGCCTTGAATTCGCTTAAAAGATGGGCCATGACCTGCTCGCTTATGGCTATAGTTTTATCGGCCCAGCAAGGAAATACCCGGCGGAACCACCTCGGCCGGAAAAACCCGTGCCAGGTGGTCACATGGGCCACTCCGGTCTTTCTCTTAAGCAGATAGCCTAAAACCTGAGTCACCCTGGAATTAGTATGCACGATCTGGATCTGTTTTTCCCGGATATCCTTAAGCAGCCTTAAAAAACTGCTCCCGATCTTAAAAACGTTGATCTCCGATTTAGTCCGGGTCGGAACAGGAATAAAGATTATTCCCCCCTCGGTAAAACGGGTCAGACATTCTCCTCCGCTGGAAGCCAGATAGACTTTGTGGCCGGCCTTATGCAGGGCCCGGCTCAAAGAAAGAACATAGCTGGTGATCCCTCCGACGTTAAGATGATTTGTGATGAATAAGATGTTCATATTTCACGTCACAGGTCACAGGTCACAGGTCACAAGATAAGAACCATCCCCCCCAGCATTCTTTCTTGTGACTTGTGTCTTGTGACGTGTGACTTACTTGTTTAACAGCTTGTCAACCGCCTCCAGGACCTCCTCGGCGGAAATAGTTTCCATGCATTTGGGGCTGGAGCATTTCGACTTATAACAAGGGGAGCAGCTGAGATCTTTTTTAATGACCGCGAAATCCCTGGCCGGCGGAAGGTGGCGGGCCGAGTCGGTCGGACCGAATAAAGCCACAAAGGGAGTTTTCACGGCCGCGGCAACGTGCAAAGGCGCGGAGTCCGCGGAAATATAAACCCCGCATTTTCTGATCAAAGCCGCCAGCTGATTAATGCTCAGCTTTCCGCAGCCGTCTATGATCTTTACGTTAGGCAAACTGCCGATCAGCTCATTCGCCCTCTTGGAATCGTCGCTGTTTCCGGTCACCACTATGCGGATATCCCGGCCGCTGGCCAGCTCGCAAAAACGGGCCAACTGGCGTATCGGCCAGACTTTAGTCTTCCATCTTTTGCTCGCTCCGATATTAATCCCCACGAGTTTCTGATTACCGGCCAGCCACTGCGAGCCCAGAAAGTCTTCCACGTATTTTTCATCCTGGCTTCTGGGAAACATCTCCAAATAATGGTCGTTTAGCTGTATACCCAGGAGGTTCAGCAGATTAAACTGGTGGGCTACCGGACCGACAGGGCCTTTGTCATTCTTGACCCGATGATTCAGCAACCAGGAAAACTTTTTATTTTCATAGCCGTAACGGTCGAGCGCCAAGGTCATCGCCGCCAGGATATGGCTTCTGCGGTTGTTTTGAAGGTCGATGACCATGTCAAAATACCTGCTCCTTAAAGATTTGACCAGCTTTAAAAACCCTCCCAGCCCCTGATCCCTGCTTTTAAAATCGCAAACCAGCAACTCGTCGATATGCGGGCAGCGCAGAAGCACTTCCTTGAATTCCTGGGCCACCAGAAAACTGATGCGGTAGTTGTCTCTTCTGAATTTTTCCCGGATCGCCCGCAGCCCCGCGGTAGCCAGGATTATATCGCCCAGGGAACTGAATTTAATCACCAGGATCTTAAACTTTTCGCAGGCTTCTTTGTAGACCGCGATGGTTTTTTCCACCATCAGCTCCACCCCGTACTTCTCCTGGACTTTTTTATAAGCATCTTCGGCCAGCCTTAAGGCCAGGCTCTTATCATCGATGATCTTGATCACGGCCTCGGCCATGGCCGCGGGATCAGCCGGGCTGACGATCAGCCCGGTCCTGCCGTTCTCGATTATATCGATCACCCCTCCCACCGCTGTGGCCACCACCGGCACTCCGCAGGCCTGAGCCTCCACGATAACCCGGCCGAACGCCTCCTGGGTAGTAGTGGCCAATACCAGACAGTTAAGATGGGTCAAAATATCGGGGATATCTTTCTGGGTGCCCAGGAATTCGGCGCACTCTTTCAGGCCGAGCCTGTTGACCAGGACCTTTATTTGTTCCTTATAAGCGTCTTTAGAGCTCGGGGCGTCTCCGACGATCCAGATCTTGATGTCAGGATGAACCCTGGCTACTTTGGCCATAGCCTTGATAAAATGCAGATGGCCCTTGATCGGAGTCAGCCTTCCGATTATCCCGACGTTAAAAGTTTTTCCCGTTCTTTTGTCGGGGCTTAAATATTTGAACTTATTCAGGTCCACGCTGCGGGGAATAAACCTTATCCGCTCATGGGGAACGCCAAAATCCTCGATCATATGCCGGGCAATGACATTGCTGGGAACGATCACTCTCTTGGCCCAACCCATCACAAAACTGAAAGGGTGTTTTTTGTAATAACCGTGGCAGGTGGTCACGAAAGCGACCCTGGCCCGGCGGCAGGCAAAAAAAGCCACCCAGGCCGGCATCCGGGAACGAGCGTGGACCACATCTATCTCTTCTTTTTTGATGATCTGGCACAGTTTTCCGACCATGCGGATGATGTTAAAGAGCGACTTGCGGTGCACCGGCAGATGGTAATGGATGACCCCGGCTTTCTCGATATCCGCGACCAGGTCCCCTCCGTTGGAAACCACCACCGCCTTGTGGCCGAGCCTGACCAGCTCTTTGGCCAGGTCCACCGTGCCGCGTTCTACTCCGCCGACATTCAACTCCGGCAGTATCTGCAGTATTTTCAAAGAATTCTCCTTAAATATTCTGATATTATCCGGTTATCTTCTAAAGGCTTGATCTCCGGCGGATCGGTCAATAATCGCTGGACGGTCATCCCGAGCTGACCGGGGGCAACCAGATGGATATGACCATTACCGGAAAGATTTTCCAGAAACATTCTATGCCTTGCGGACAACCCCGGGGATCTGAAGACCACCACGTGTTTGAGGCTGCTGACCGCCTCTGAGATCATGGAAATGCTCTCTCCGGAAACCACCGCTATTTTGCTCAGCCCCAGTATCCCGCCTGCAGCCGAAGAGTAATTCTTCTCGTTGGCGATGATCACCAGCTTTGCCCAATCAAAACCGGACAATTCGCTTTTGACAACGGCTTCCACATCTTCCGGCGTTCTGCGGGAAGTAGTGGCCAGGACAGGAATTTTGAATTTAACACAAAGCGGTTTAAGCTGTCCCAGAACATCTTTTATTGTTTGACCTTCCAGCCTGAAATCCTTGGTATTGCCTCCAAGCAATACGCCCAGCCCCGGCTGATCAACATCGATCGCAGCCCGGCTTTCTTCGACCAATTGCCTGGCCTGGCTTTTCAGGTAATCCTTGTCGATCAGATTCAATGCTCCGTCAATCACCGCCACGTTATTCCGGCGCGCAGGACAATCGTGCCTGGGCATGACCACCAGGTCAAACCTGCGGGTGCTGAAAATAGAAGGGCGCATGATCACTAAAGATCTAGCCCGGCTTTCCCGGCTAAGCTGGTAATTAACCGGGACAAGCGCTGAGCCGCAGGAAATAATAACATCCGGCTTGAGCTTGATCAGTTGAGAATAACTTTCCCGCTTCAGGAAAGCCTTCAGGCACAAAAGACACCCCTGGCATATGAATTTTCCGGAAAGGCAATTCGCTAAAGTCAAAGCCCGGCCAGCTAAATGGCTTTTGAATTCCACTGCCGCAGTATTGACAACCGCGGTTATCCCCTTAGCCCGGAGATGATCTTTGACGATCTTGGCCAATGACTGGGCAGAGTGCAAATGCCCGGCCTTGCCGTCAGAAAGCACAAGGATGTTTTTCTCAGTGGAATACTTCCAGATCTTGTAGGTCCACAGATACTCCTGGGGATTTTCGGCGATGTATTTTTCAAAAATCCGCACCAGTCTCTGGAGATTATTTTTAACGTCTTCCTCGAGATTGCCCGTAGACTCGAGCTTAAAAACAGGCTCAACCGAGAATTTAATATACTGCCCCTTGACCCGGGAGGGGAAGACAGGGATCAAAGCGCAGTCCAGCTTCAAGGCTAACCTTATTGCTCCCGAAGCCATAGAAGCGTATTTATCGAAAAATTTCACCCCAACGCCGTTTCTTCCTCCCTGGTCAACGGTCATAACCACCGATTCATTAGCCTGCAGGACCCGGATCACTTCTCTGACAGCGTTTCCCCGCTGGATGAACCGGCAGCCTTTAGAACTGCGGTAAAAATTCAGGATCTTCTCGACATGGGGAAAATTCTGCTCCCGGACGAACATGCTAAAGGCGAATCCGAGGTTAGCGCAGAGGATATTGGCCAGTTCCCAGCCTCCCGCATGCATTGCCGCGAAGATCACCCCTTTGCCTTTCTGAAAACCTTCTTTTACATGCTCCAACCCTTCAATAGCCACATACTTTTCCAGGTATCTTCTGTCGAATTTAGGGATGTAGAAAACTTCGATTATATTCTGGGCAAAGGCGCGGTAAAAACCGAGGGCCTTCGAGCGGATCTGGGCCGGAACAAGCTTATCCCCCAAAGCGGTTTTGATGTTGGCGTGAACAACTGCCCGGTGCTTATAGTCCAGGACAAAAAACAGCTCGCCCACTCTTCTGGCGATAAAGAAACTTATTCCCGGAGGCAAGGTTCTGATCAGCGGGCCGCAGACCTTAAGCAAGATAAATATGCTGTAATCGGTTAAAAAATCTTTGGTCTTCATCTTTAAGTTTAAGCGCTATCTCCAGAATAAAAATGTTTTCCCCGAACCTTTTGCGGGCGGCCAGGGGGATCCTCACCGCGTCTTTCTCCGTAGTGACCAATACAGATACCCCTTTCCGGCGGCATTCCAGGAACATCTTTTCGATATTTTCTTCTGAATAGCGGTAATGATCGGGGAATTCGAAAAACAGCGTTTCTTTTATTCCGGCTTTTGCCGCCAGGTTACGGAAAGAACCGGGATTGCCCAAACCGCAGAACAGGGCCGCGCTTTGGCCGAGCAAATAGTCCACAGCCTTGATCTCGTCCTTGCGGCTGAGCCGGTATATTCCCCTGTAAACATGTTCTCCTGTTAACAACATGGCCCGCGGGTTCAACCCCAAAAGAAAATCCTGTATTGAGCGAAGATCGGCTTTGCCGGCATTAGTCACGACAAAGACGTCGACGTATTTGAGGGTATAAAGCGGCTGGCGCAGGATCCCCCGGGGCAGAAGCCTGCGGTTGCCGAAAGGATTTGCCCCGTCCAGCATCACGATCTCCAGGTCTTTTCTGATCCGCCATTGCTGTAAACCGTCATCCAGGACCACCGTATCCGCGCCGTACCTGCTTGCCGCGGCTTTGGCTGAACAGACCCTGTCCGCACCCACCAAAACCCGGACATCTTTGAGTTTCTGAGAGAGCATAAAAGGCTCATCCCCCATAGATTCATAACTGTCCGGCGCTTTGGCCCAGACCGATCCGGGCTTTTTATAACCCCGGCTGAGAACTGCCACATTACGGCCGCTCTTTTTAAGGTAATCCGCGATCAATTCGACCATCACTGTTTTGCCTGTGCCTCCCAGGGTGACGTTGCCAACGCTGATCACCCGGCAGGAAAGCCGGACCTTCCTGAGCCCGGATACAAAGATCAATATACACACGGCTGATCCGTAAAGCAGGGATAAAAGCAAAAGCAGGACCTTTAAGGCTCCGGCTAAGGGGCCGCGGGTCTTATCCGTAGCTAAATCGTAAAGAAAATCTTTAAAGCTCACTTTGGCTCCGCTAGATAATTAAGGCCGGGATATTGTCTTTTTGCCGCATATTAAATATATTATTATACAATATAACCCCAGAAAACCCAAGCTGTTTTGTGCTTAAAATAAATCAAAAAACAGCCAAAATCCTTTAAATCATGGACTGATTACCCTAAAATTAAAGTCAGGAGATTGTTATCAGTTCTCAAAAGAGAGGTTTTGATGCGGCAAAAACCGGCTTGAAAAGGGATCACTTTGCCATCCAGCTGTGCATTTTTGATAATCAGCTGATTATCCTTGCGCGGCAGGCTTTTTAACAGATAAACCAGCTTGATCCTTTTATTGCCCAGGGAAAATTCTGCTTCTATCCGCTTGCCGGAGAAATCCCCTTTCAGAAGTTTTGGTTCCAAAAAGATATCCCCCAGATCGAACTTTATGCCCAGAATTTCTTCGAACAGGGTATAAATATACCAGCTGGCTGAACCGGTAAGATACAGATAAAGCCCCTTGCCCCGGCTGTTAAAGTATTCCGGCAGTAAAGGCCCGATACCGGCTTGATCGGCGGTCGCCATTTTAAAAAGAGAGTCCAAAACTTGCTTGCCTTCTCTGACCGCTCCCCGTTTATAAAGAGCATTGGCCAGCATCACGTTCATATGGCTGAAGAAGCCGCCGTTTTCTTTATCGCCGTAAGCAAAGCCGAAAGCCCGGCCCAACTCAAGATAAGGCTTCTTCAAATCAGTGTTTAAACGAAAACCCCCCAGCTTCTTATCGAACAAATACTTCTTGACCGAACTCCAGACCAGGCCGACTTGAGCCGGCGTGGCCACTCCGCTCATGATCGCGAAGACCTGAGAAGTAAGCATCATCCTTAACGGGTCAGCTCCCCGCTTTCCCTCAACCCTTCTGGCCAGATCATCGTAATAGCCGTTAAAAAACCCTTCTTTCAGCCACTCTTTACCGGACAGCCACTTGGACATATGGAGGGATTTTCTCTCCAAGTCGGAAACAAGCAGATCAAGTTTTACTTCGACCCTTGCTCCTGCGGTATTGGTGATCCTGTCAAAGTATTCGGCTAAAAGTCTTTGTTTGGCTTTATAATCGTTATAATCTATCGGCCGGCTTGAGCTATCCAGGAGCACGGTCAGATCCCTGAGCAAGCTTACGCTGGAACGCTGTTTTTTTAAAGAACGCAGGATTTCGCACAGACTTTTCAGGTTGTGCGCGTACATAAAACTGAAAGCCGCGCTTTCGCCTTTTTCTGCGGCCATATCCAGCCCATCGTTCCAGTCGGCGTTTTCCAGCCGGACTATATTATGTTCTCCGACATTAAAAAACTGGACCAGGTTCTGGATAAGGATATGCTCGAGTATGCTGCCCTTGTAGATCTTATTTTCTTTGCCGCGCTGGAAAAAATCTTTTTGGCTGAATCCCCGATCCAAAGCTTTGGCTCTTTTTAACTGGTGATCCCGGAAATAAGCCTGGTCTTCCAGCAGGATATTCAGGTCTCCGGTGCGGTTCAGGTACTGGCGGGTGGTCAAATACGGCCAGACCCCGTGGTCCATCCAGACCCTCAAGATCCGGTTGCGGTCGGCCAGGAAAACATTATCTTTTCCGATAATGGTGGCGTTGGAGCCGTCCAGTCTCACCCCGGCAAAACTTCCCAGGATGATCCTGCGGGCTTTTTTGGGTTCGGTGAGAAGCAAGGTCAAGGCGTCCTGCCAGAGGTCGCGCCAGCCCCGCCCCCCTTTGCCGTAATCAAAATGAGGCAAAAACGAACAGCCGAAAAGCTTCCTCAAGGTCGGCTGGAACTTGACCCAGGCCAGCCATCCGTTTTTATCCCGGTCTCCAAGATCGATCCTAAGGCCGGATAAATATTTCTGCCAATAGTCCCGGGTTTTGCGCAGAGAAGCCTCTACTTTTTCCGGAGAATTCAAAGCAAAAAAGATTTCTTTGATCTTCTCTTCTTTTTCCTCTATCCCCAGAAGCAAGAAATATTCGCTGAAGCTGCCCGGAGCTAACCGCCGCTTTCTGAAACTAAAAGCCGCGCAAGCTTCTTTTCCGTCGAATTCTTTTTTGTTCTTATGCTCCGGGACAACGGTCTTGAATATGGCGTCAGGGCTGAAAATATCCCCCCGGCCGAAGAAAATATCCAAAGTGGGATATTGACCTTTAAAAGCAACGGCTTTGCCTTCGAAACCGCGGCAGTAATAAATAGAGCGGTTGAGCTTATGGCCTTTTTCGTCAAAGACCATTGAAGGTTTTAAGCAGATCCCGAACTTATCCAGCCTGACCCGGTTTAAAAGAGAGCTGACGTGGCGGTGATCGCGCAGATTTTTCTCGGACCGGCCGTATAAAGGGATAAATGAAGCGGGCTCGATCAAGATCCGCCGGCGGGAAATGTTCTTGACCTTGATCCGCATCACCTCCACCGGAAGATCAAAAGGGATAAAATTGAGGATCTCGATCTCCAGGTCTTTTGTTTTTTTAAAGACCTTCTGGTAAAGAAAACCCGCTTCCAGGCTGTCTTTGGCCGGGCGGGACAACCGGATGATTTTCTTGCCGGCCTTAATAAAGAACTCCCGGCAGCACAACGGGCTGCTTCTCAGATCCTCGACGCTCGCGGGCAGGCTCAGGAAATGATCGTTGTCTTTTTTAATGTCCCCGCAGAGATTAGGGGCGATCGCGCTTAAAAGCTTTCCTTTGGCGTCAGTAAGGGGGAAATACAGCGTATACCGGTGGGGGTCTTCTATTCTGAAAGTCCCGAAGTCATCGATAAATCTATAGAGCATTTTGAAGAATGGTTTTTGAAGATTAACCCCTCACCTTCCCTTTAAGAAGATGAGGGGTTAATGGAATCAGTTTTTCCGGAATGCTTCTATTTCTTGGATCTGACTTTATCGATGGTATCGTTTAAGAATTTCTTGGCGGTATCCTGGCAGCCGAAACCGAATGCCAAGGCGAAAGCCAGGCCAAGCGAAGCCAGAATGATGCTTACGATCAGCTCGATCAGCCTCGGAGCAATGCCCAGCTGTTCGAAAGTGATCAGCCCCGCGAAAATGACCACTACAATTTCCACCAGCTTAGCCAGCAATTTAGCCTGGGAGAGCCCGGCATTTGTAGCTGCGGTCTGGACGATATTCTTTAACATTGTGGCCACGAACATCCCCAGGATAAGTATAAACACTCCCGAAAGGATGTTCGGGATGTAGAGGACCACGCGGTTAAGCAGATCGTTGGCGATCGTCAGGCCGATAGCGTTGATCGCCATCACAAAGGTGATCAAAAGGGTCAGCCAGTAAAAAACTATTCCGATCAGTTCCGAAAGGGTGTAAGGTATCCCCCCTTTAGACAAAAGGTCGTCCAGCTCGATACGCTCGGACAGATCATCTACTTTGATGGATTTCAAAAGCTTGGTGATCAGACTTTTGATGACCCTGGCGATAAGCCAGCCGATAAGAAGCACGATCAGGACAAGCAGCATGTTGCCAAAAAATTGGCCTATCTGAGCGATTACGATTTTAGCCGGTTCGACCAAAAGCAATTTTAACTCCTCCATATTTGACCTCCTTATTTTATTGCTTTAACTCTATCATAACATTCATGATATGTCAAGACTCTTTAGTCCGCGGAGTCTTTTTTACAATTTCTTGACCAAAACCCGCACAATGATGTCCTGGCCGCAAATATGGCGGAAATAACTTCTCCGGAATTCCGATAAAAGACTGAAGCCCTGTTGGAGAAAAAATTTTCCCGCGGCAGAAGACATGGTCGCCAGGTGTACGCCTTTTACCCCTTTGTCTTTAAGGTGTTTTTCGAAAGCCGCGATCAAACTTGCCCCTATGCCCCGGCCCCGAAAATCTCTCCTGAGGTTGATATGCATGGTCGCCGGGTAATCAAACCCGGTCTCTTCCATCCTGAACTCTCCTTTTAAAAAGCTCAGGCAGAAACTGAAGATCGTCCTCAGATTTTCAGGGCGGAAAACCGCTTTCGAAAAGATAAATTTAGTTATTAATCTAAGCAGGATCTTTTTCTTAAAAGTTTGGGCCATCGCCAAACAATCCGCGCTGCCGATAAGATATCCCACTACCCCGGTAAAAGATTCCGCGACAAAACAGGATTCCGGCTCGTAATCGGTAAAATACAGGGTAAGAAAATCCGCAAGGATCTCTTTTCCGGAAAAGAAGGCGCTGGCCGGCGCACCGATAAAAGCGGTCTCCCAGGCGATATCCCGGACTGACCCGCGGTCCTGGACCTGAAATTTACGGATGTTGATCTCTTCCATCGTTTATTATTAAGATCCGCCAGGCAGAAGCGTTAAGGGGGAATTTGGCGGCCCGGGTCCTTACCCGGCTCAAAAT
>JBFZAG010000007.1:0-25915 GCA_041309145.1 Candidatus Omnitrophota bacterium
TCCGTCCATATCGGTCTTAACCCTTTAGCCGGGTAACTTAAGAACAGCACATCCTCTTGGGCCAGGCCGAAAACTTTTGCTGCCCGGGAAGCCCGGGATTGAGATCGCCGGCCCTGCTGAACATATTTTTCGGGAGCATCAAGGGATTGCTGATCGGGAAAAAGCGCGGGATCGTTTAAATCGCTGTCGGCGTTGGTCAAAAACACTACTTTGAGCCTCTTATTGTCTTTGACCGCCTTGGCGATGGTTAGGCCGCAGCCCAGAGTTTCCTCTCCCGGGGCAGAGGCAAACACTAAAAGATCAACCCGGGAATCATCGGCTTTAAGAGAAGAAGCGGGCAAAACAAATAAAAGACAAGAAAATAAAAATAGTCTTAAAAAACTCAATTTATTCTTTGGATATAAATATCCTCTTTGTCCATGCCGTAATGTCCGCTTGTTGCGCTGGTAATGGCATGAGCATCAAAATCCGACTGCGCATCAGGGGTGGCTCCGGTCAGGTGCATGGCGTGAATAATCCCTCCTAAGTTACCTGTGGGCCATTCCGCGCTCCCGGGATCCCTGCGGAACTTCAAGGTCCACCATGAGCCGGCGGAAATATCATTGGTATAGCGCGAGACCGTAATATCGCCGACCACCCCCTTAGTCTGGCCGACGATAACCCACCATTTCGTGAAATTAAAAAACCCGTAGCCTTCTTGAATAAAAGGAAAAAGCACTCTTGCCGGATATCGGTCCAGGTTCACCCGGACAATATTCAAATTTCCGCTCTTCTCGGCTTGCCAGCCGTAAATCGCTTCTCTTTGCAACCGCGCTATAGCGGCGCCAGGATTCATTATTGCTTGGGCGGCGTCGTGGAACTCCACTATAGCTTCCCTGAGATGTACGATAGCGGCCTCTAAATTCTCCAAAATTTCAACAGCCTGAGCGACTTCCGTAGGCCCGGCATTGCCCTGGCTTAACATTCCCTGAAATTGGCAAGAATAATCGCAGACATTGTGATCCGGGCAGCGCCCGCAGGCGCTATAACAAGGATCCGGCTTTTCCACTAAAGGGCACCAATCGGGAATAGTGCTATAGAGGTCGCCGGTGACGCAAACCGGAGGCTCAGCTCCTCCGCAGGCGCTGCAATACACGCCTTGCCAGGTACAAGTAGCCCAGCCTGAGCCGCAGCAGGCGCAGGCGCAATCGCAACAGCAATCGATGCAATCAGTATGGCACCCTTGCGCGTCATTGCCCAGCCCGTAATGGTTATCCCCGAAAGGAGCGGGTATTCGCATTCTTAAATCATCTCTTATTATCCGCAGAACCCTTAACCATTCCCTGATCCCCTCCAGTTCTTTTCCCTCAAAAGTTCCGCCATCCAACAATATACCCAGCCTCGTGTAAATATCCTGGCTGTGGTCAATATTATTATACCAGGACGGCAGCCAGTTGTTCAGCGAGGGGATCCGGTGGGAAACCGGAGTGTTGAGCAGCTCCACGGCCCTGAGCATGATTCCGCGAAAGGCTTCGGAGACGACCATAATCTCCCTAACGTCGTACTCATTTATCAATATCCCGAATCCGAAAGGGAGGTCTATGCGGTTTCTCGACGCATAAGTTATTAAAGGATTATACGCGGGTATGTCCAGCAACCTTTTAGTCAATTCAACAAATTTAAGAGGCAAGAATCCCGATATGTTGACCCCGCCTAAAAGACTGTTAAGCCAGTTCAAAAAGTTTTGAATGACGGTTGTTTCATCCGTGGAGATATGCGAGACGATCCTGACGAGCTCTTTCTCCGGAACTGCCCAGTCAGGGCATTCCCCGCTGGCGCAAGTTATATTTTCCGCTTCTACCTTTAAAGAAACTTCGGTATATTCCCATTTTGCGGCATCCCAAATGTTGAACTCAGTGATATCCACCAGCGCCTCAATAAAAGTTTTTACCAGCGGGATCAGGCCCGCCTCGGTTACCAAAGGATGGCGCCGGCTCCAATACCAGGCGGTAAATCGGGGAATCCTATTCTTACTTCTTAAGCTGGCGGCAACCGGAGTGTCGGTTAAATCATAATAATAATATTGAGGAGTACATGTGCTGTGCCCGGGTTCCGTTATACAGGCATATTCATATCTAAACATGTCGCTACCGAGAACCCTCTCCGCCCTGGCAATGTCAAACTGGGCCATCGAAAGCATGGAAGACATTGAGCTCTCCCTCATGGAAGAATATAGCGTCATTTGCGCTGCCGCGCTCCGCATCCCGTCTTTCATGATCGCATTTACTTCGGCAAAAAGCGGGTTTATGGCGGCAAACACGATAGCGGCGCTGATCATCGGCGTGATAAAAGGCATCAGCACAATAGCCATAAATATCGCTACCAGGGGGATAATCAGCCCCCAATTAAGGCATGTGCACCTTACGTCATCGCAAGTGCAGCCCAAGCCTGTGCCGAATAAACTTGCGGCACGGGCTTTCCGCTGCATAGTATCCCGCAAAGTATTGCAGTACATCCCCCACTGCGAAGCCAGGCCCAAAGCTCCGCTGTCCGCGATCTGGGAAGTGTTAGTCTTGATATCGCTGACTTTGCCTATATTTATCAGGACTACGCTCAAAAGGATTATTACCGCGATAAAGATAGTGATGATGACTACGACCTGGCCGGGAGTCTTTTTGATTTTCAAGGTGAACTCCTTCTTTTAAGGTGGACCGGGATCTTTTTTAAAAAATAAAATAGCCCCAACCGGATTTGAACCGGTGTTTAGTGGCTGAGAACCACGCGTCCTGGACCGGGCTAGACGATGGGGCCGAAAATTCCAGGCATAAATTTAATTTTATAATTCATTGTACTATCCGGGGTATCCTTAGTCAATAAATTTATTGACCCCGGAGGCGGGGTATTATATACTCAGTATAAATATCGGCTCAAACCAATAATTCCTCAACCACTTTCTTGCCAAAATAATGCTGGATATAGGAATAGGCTTCAGCTTCGAAGAGAACTCTTTCCTGGCGGCAGAAGAAGCGATCAAGCAGGCCAAGGCTCAGCTTATTAACAGCGGAAAAATAGACCTTTGCCTGTTATTTAATTCCTTTGATTTTTCCGCGGCCGGGGTAAGCAGGGGGCTTAACGCCCTGCTCAGGGATGTCCCCGTGATCGGGGCTTCGGGGCCGGCGATCATTTCCCACAAGGGGATCTTCAAACACGGCATAACGGTGATGCTTCTGGGTTTTCCGGACGGCGCGTATTGCCGGGTTGCCGCCACCCGGGGCATCGGCGAAAAGAATCCTTTCGCCTGCGGCAAAGAACTGGGCGAAAACCTGCTTTCCGGATTCAAAAATATTCCCCGCAACCTGGGCCTGCTTTTTTTTGACCAACAGATAGAGGGCGGCCCCAATTTTGTCTCCGGCCTTCAGGAAACCCTGGGCAAAGGCTTTCCCTGCATAGGGACATCCCTTTCCAACCAATACGACACTTCCCATTCCTGTCTTTATTTAAACGATGAGGCGCTTGATAACAGCTGCGCGGGAATCCTTTGGGGCGGGAAAACCTCTTTCGGGGTCGGGATCAAGCACGGCTGGAAGCCCTTGGGCAAACCCCACACCGTCACCAGCGCCGTAGGCAATATCATTAACGCCATCGACGGCAAGCCCGCTATCGAGATCTACGAGGACTATCTGGCTTACGATGCGGCTAAATTGACCAAGGACCTGCGAAAACTCTCCGTATCCTACCCGATAGGGATTTTTGTGCCCGGAGAAAAAGAGTATCTTTTAAGGAACGTGGTCTCTACGGAGTACCGGGGGGCCCTTGTCTGCCAGGGCAGCATCCCCGAAGGCAGCACCGTCAGGCTGATGATCAGCACCCCGGAAACCTGCCTGGCCGCGGCCGCTCAGGCCATCGAAGACGCCAAGAACAATTTGTCCGCTTCGCTCTTGCGGCAAAGCAGCGCCAGAAATTCCAGATTTGCTATTGTGTTCAGTTCGATTTCAAGATACAATCTCCTCAGAAGAGACATCAAGAAAGAGCTTAATATTATCAAAGAGGGGCTCAAAGATACTGTTTTCTTGGGCATATACTCCAGCGGCGAACTGGCGCCTTTGACGGCGACCAGCCACCACGGCCAGATTTATTTTCATAACCAGGATTTCTCCGTTCTAATTATCGAGGGCTGATCGATGTTCGAACTTAACACGGTGCTTGCTTTTCTCGGATTGCTGGGGGTGATCGTTTTGACCTTTCTTTTATTGTCTAAGCAGACCCGCATTTCCGGAATGGGCGAATCGATCAATAACCTTCAGAGGGCGCTCGACGAGATGGACGAACAGGCCAAGCTCGTTGTCCGCACCGATATCGAGCTGAACAAGGCCCAGGAAGAGCTGGACCGCAAGATCTCCAGCCTTTATGCCCTGCAAAAGCTTTCCCGGACCATCAGCTCCACCCTTGAAGAAAACCAGATCTTCAAAAAGATCGAGCTGAACTTCCTGGACGAGCTTGGCTTCCAAAAAGCGCTGGCCTTTCTTTATGACGAACAGGAAAAAAAGTTTTCGCTGAGGCTGGCCCTCGGCTACGAAGAAGACGAGACCGCAAAAATAAAAGCGTTCATCGAAAGCCGCAAAGAAACTTATCATGATCTGATCCTGACCGAAAAAGCGGTATCCTCGATCGCTTCCCGGGAAAAGCTCTTCGACGCCCCGAAAACCAAAGAAGTTTTCGGAGTGATCTCTTTCGTCTTTGCCCCGATCTTGACCAAGGAAGGCGATCCCGGACTTCTTTTTGTGGGCGCGGAAAAGCAGGATACCGTCATCACTGAAGGAGACGAAGAACTGATCACTATCCTGGCCAATCAGGTCGGCCAGGCGCTGGAAAACGCCCGCCTTTTCGAAAAAACCTGGCAGGCCCACCAGGATCTGGAAAACAGGGTCGAAGAACGGACCCGTGAACTGTCTAAAGCGCTGGAAGAAGTCAGGAAATTAAGCCAGCGCAAGAACGATTTTGTCTCTAACGTATCCCATGAGCTCAGGACCCCGCTGACCTCGATCAAAGGCTACGCCTCGATCCTGTTGTCCGGGAAACTGGGGGCGCTGCCCGAAGAAGTGGCCAAGCGCCTGACCAAGATAAATAAGCACTCCGACGAGCTGGTCCAGTTCGTCAATGATCTCCTGGACCTTTCCCGCATCGAAAGCGGAAAAGTCGAGCTTAAGCTGGCTCCGCTCAACCTCAAGAGCGTGATCGACGAAGTGGCGGATTTGCTGGCAGTGCAATTCAAAGAGAAACAAATAGAGTTTTCCTCCGAATCTCCGGCCGATCTGCCGGAAGTCATGGCTGATTACAGCCAGATCAAAAGGACTTTCATCAACCTGATCAATAATTCGATCAAATATACCCCCCAGGGCAAGATCATTGTCCGCCTGGTCCTGGCGGGAAAAGAAATCCAGGCTGACGTTCAGGACACCGGATGCGGCATGCCCGAATCAGCGATGGATAAATTGTTCACCGAGTTTTACCGGGTGGATTCGGCAATGAACCAGGAGATCAAGGGCACGGGTTTAGGGCTGGCCATGGTAAAAAACATCGTCAATGCGCACAAAGGCAAGATCTGGGTAACCAGCAAGGTCGGAGCCGGCACGACTTTCAGCTTTACCCTGCCCCTGGCTTATTGATCAAAAGGAAGGCGATTATGACACTAAGAGTTTTGGTGGTGGACGACGAACCGGACATCCGCGATGTTTTAAGGATCACCCTTGAAGCGGAAAAATACGAGGTTGTCGAAGCGGAAAACGGCGAAGAAGCGATAAAAATGATCAACGCCAAGCCCCCGGACCTGATATTGCTGGATTACAAAATGCCCAAGATGGACGGCCGGGAAGTCTGCCGCCGGATAAAAAAAGACATCCTCCTGCGCCACTTGCCGATCATCATGGTTACCGGAAAAGGAGAAATAACCGATAAGGTTGACGGGATTGACGCCGGCGCAGACGATTATATCGTAAAACCTTTTGACCCTGAAGAGCTGCTGGCGCACATCAAAATGATCCTGCGCCGGGCGGAGATCGATCTGGAAGCCAACCCCCTGACCCGGCTTCCGGGCAATATTTCTATTTTAAAAGAGCTCAATCAGAGGCTGGAAAGCCAGAAGCTTTTCGCGGTCTGCTATGTGGACCTTGACAAATTCAAGGCTTATAACGACACTTACGGATTTGAGCGCGGGGATAACGTGATCCGGGAAACCGCGCGCATTCTTTTGCGCACCGCCCAAGAGCTGGGAAACCCAGACGATTTTGTCGGCCATATCGGCGGCGACGATTTCGTCGTGGTCACTTCCATTCCCACGGCGGAGATCATCTGCCCGGGGATCATCGAAAATTTCGACAAAGCCCTCCCCGAATTCTACAATGAGGCCGACTGGAAAAACGGCTTTATCACCGCCCACGACCGCCAGGGCGTGGAAATAAAATTCCCCCTTTTGTCGATCTCCATTGGGGTGGTCACCAACGAATTCCGCAAGATCGATCATGTGGCCCAGATCGGCGAGGTCGGCGCGGAATTGAAAGCCTACGCCAAAAGCCTGAAAAAAAGCAATTACGTCGTAGACAAGCGCAAATAAATAAAGGGGACGTTTCTATTTATTCTAAAATAAAGGGGACGCTTCTATTTTTAGCAGAAGTATTCTTGCTAGAAAAAATAGAAGCGTCCCCTTTATTTTTACTATTTTTATTTGGTGCGAGGAGAGGGAGTTGAACCCTCACAGCTTATACAGCCAACAGCCCCTCAAACTGTCGCGTCTGCCAATTCCGCCATCCTCGCAAATTGTTCGCGGATTATATTCTATTACGTATCAAATCTTCTGGCAAGCTATTTCCTTTCCCTTAAAGTCCGGCACAACCTGCGAGGCGGTACTGGTCTGGCATAGGTGTAAAAAAATAAATTTGCAAATTTACCAACGATAAGGCATACTTTAATTAGAAATAAGCTTTAAATTACAATCTGGTGTTCCTACTGATAAAGGCAAACTAGCAGTAATGCTGGGACGCAAAGCCAAGGATCCCCACGGGACAGCCTGGCCGCCAAAAGGAAAGCCGCAAAAACCCTAAAAATTCCTTTTAGGGTTTTTTTGTGCGTCCGGTAGAACTTGCCTGAATCAGGATATTCTACCGGAGGCGCAAATGGTTGGAATCAGCCAATTCAGAAAGATCGTCGCTGCGGCTTTAACCATCGGCTCGATCTTCAGTTACACCCCGCTTTCCGCAAAAATGGATTTACCTTTACTTCGACCCAAATTGAATTCTTATGGGATCGTTTTCAATCACGCTTCAGACGATCTTTGGCAGTATTTAAGGATCGGCTTGAACTACCTGGAAAGCCCAAAGCCGTTGCTGCCGCCGGAATCCGTACCCCCCGCCTACATTCATCCTGACTTCCAAGGTTTTGGGGCATATGGGTTTAGCCCCGGAGCTTACCAGGACGTGCAACGGCTTTATCCTTTCTTCCAAAAATACTCCTGGCAGGAGATAATCAGCTCCCGGAAGTTATACGACCTGGCCAACCAGGCTTTTGCGGACTGGCTTTTAAAGAATCTCAAAGATTATATCCAGGAGAGCGCCTCCCGGGAACAGGTCTTTGATGTTTTGCATCAGGCCTGGAACCTGGGTTTGAGCGGATTTAAAAAGGGGAGAAAAGTAGTTTTTTCGAGGACGAAAAGGGCGGAGGAATTCAAAGGCCGGCTCTAAGTTTATAACTTCTTTTCGATCTTGGCCCAGGTATCCCGCAAAGTAACCGTGCGCACAAAAACCAATTTTCCCGCGGCGCTGTCCTTGGGATCCAGGGCGAAATAACCCAGCCTTTCGAACTGAAACCTGCTTCCCGGCTGAGCATCTTTTAGGCTGGGCTCGACCGGGCAGGCTGGCAGGATCTCCAGAGATTTGGGATTAAGGTTAACCGTGAATTCCCGGTTTTCCGCTGTTTCGTTAGGGTCGCGTTTACCAAAAAGGGTGTCGTACAAACGCACCTCGGCCAAAACCGCGTGGCAACAGGACACCCAGTGCAGGGTGGCTTTGACCTTGCGGCCGTCCGGAGAATCCCCGCCCCGGGTTTCGGGGTCATAAGTGCAGTGGATCTCTTTGATCTTGCCGGTGGCCTCATCCTTAATTACTCCGACGCATTTGATGAAATAAGCGCAGCGCAAACGCACCTCGCGGCCGACAGATAACCGGAAGAATTGTTTCGGCGGATCCTCTCGAAAATCATCTTCTTCAATATAAATTTCCCGGCCGAAGGGAACTTTGCGGCTGCCGGCTGACGGATCTTCCGGATTATTAACCACATCCACTTCTTCGCTGCTATCCTCGGAATAATTATCGATGATCACTTTGACCGGCCGCAGCACGGCCATAACCCGGGGAGCGGTTTTATTCAATTCCTCGCGGATAGAGTTTTCCAAAACATTCAGTTCAATAATACTGTCGGCTTTAGCCACCCCGATCTGGTCGCAAAATCTCCTTATCGATTCCGGGGTATAACCGCGGCGCCGGAAGCCGGAGATGGTCGGCATCCGGGGGTCATCCCAGCCGCTGACATGTTTTTTCTCCACCAGCTCAAGAAGCTTGCGCTTGCTTAAAAGGGTGTGGCTGAGGTTAAGCCGGGCGAACTCGATCTGCTGAGGATGGTGAACTCCCAGTTCATCGAGGATCCAATCGTACAAAGGGCGGTGCACCTCGAATTCCAGGGTGCAAATGGAATGAGTGATCCCTTCAAGAGAATCGCAGATGCCGTGAGTAAAATCGTAGGTGGGATAAATGCTCCACTTATCTCCCGTGCGGTGATGGCTGACTTTTCTGATCCGGTAAAATACCGGGTCGCGCATCAGCAAATTCGGGCTGCTCATATTGATCTTGCCCCGCAGGACCTTGGAGCCATCGGGGAACTCCCCGGCTTTCATCCGGCTGAACAGATCAAGATTTTCTTCGACGCTGCGGTTGCGGAAAGGGCTGTCTTCTCCCGCCTCGGTTATTGTGCCCCGGGACTTGCGCATTTCTTCCAAAGTCTGGTCACAGACAAAAGCCTTGCCTTTTCTGATCAGCTCCCGGGCATATTCGTAAATCTTGTCAAAATAGTCCGAGGCGTAAAAAAGCCGATCCTGCCAATCAAACCCCAGCCAGCGCACATCCTCCATTATCGAATTCACATACTCGACTTCTTCGGTCTCGGGATTGGTATCGTCAAAACGCAGGTTGCACAGTCCTTTGTAGTCGCGGGCCAGGCCGAAATTCAGGCAGATGCTTTTGGCGTGGCCGATATGCAGGTAACCGTTAGGCTCGGGAGGAAAACGGGTGTGCACCCGGCCGCTGTTCTTGCCGGCGGACAGGTCCTGGTCGATTATTTCCCGGATAAAATTGTTCGGGGTTTTAGATGTTTCCATCGGGATCCGTGTTTTATCTTTAAGTTGTTAAAATATCTTTACGCATCCAGTTTATTATACAACAACTTGCCCAAAGGGCAATATAAACAGGGGCTTAAAACACCCGGGATTTTTCCCAAAGGCTAGATCAGAGATATTTAGCCACTACTTCCAGCGGCCGCTTGTTCGGCCCGGGATTTGATTTAGCCGGATAGCCCACTGGAATGACCGCCATGAATTCCCCTTCCGGCTCTCCGAGCAGTTGCAAGACGTCGTTTTTGATCAGCACAAGCACTCCCAGCCAGACCGTGGACAGGCCGATCGAGGTAGCCGCCAGGAGCAGATTCTGGACCGCGGCCGCGGAACTCTGGATCTCCATGATCCGGAAAAAATCATGGGCGGTATTCTTATCCACTTTGAACAGTTCCGTGCCCCGGACGATAAGCTCGCTGGTGTTTACAACCGCGATAACGACCGGAGCGCTGGCAATGCTGCGCGAAGCCAGGCGCAGCAACGTTGAGGACGGACGGCTGAAACCGTTGGACTTCTCGCTTATAAGTTCGGCCAGCTGATTTTTCTTCCCGCCTTTTAAAACGATAAAGCGCCAGGATTGCTGGTTATGCGCCGAGGGCGCCTGATTTGCCGCGTGGAGGATGGTCCGCAGCTGGTCATCTTTTACCGGCTTGTCGGTAAACATCCTGACGCTGCGCCGGTTCTTGATGGACAAAAGAGTTTCGTTTTTCGTTAAATAATTTTGCGGATCGCCCATATCATTTTAAAATCGAACAAACAAGATTGCCCTGATTAAAGCTTTTAATCAGGGCAATCTTTATCTTTTCGGGCCGGAGGAAAAAATCTTAACCGGTTGCGCTTCTTGGCATAAAAAATAACTATATCTCTTAACTCTCACCCGGATATTATACAACATAAAGCCCGAATATCAAGAAATTTACCTTATTAGAGGCTACGCCTGGCGATATTATGCCCGTTTTGTCGGTTTTTCACTATAACCCTAACGGGCAACTGCGCCTTTAGGTCCTTCGCGGAAAATCCCGGAATCTTTTAATTGCGGATGGATTGGGCGATTTGGCCGCAAATTAAAGGTGCTGTTTTGAGCCGGCCTGCTCCGGCATTTATCGCTGGTAAGCTTGCCGCACCTTGGCTATGTTTTCGAAGCTCTGACGCTCCTGGTTTGACGGTCAAGCCGGGACGTTGATATACACCTCGCGGCTGTGCCAGTTACAATCCCCTGTCCTCCAAAACGCCCCCGCGGAAACTCCCGAAAAAGCTGTACCGCATCCAGACAATCGCCCTGCTGAGCTAGAAACGCATCCCCGAGCTTTTTGGTCCACTCCAGCTGTTCATCCATCATGGCCAGCACTTCCGGAAACTCAAGCATTGCCTTAACACCAGGCTCCCAATTTTTATCTTTGGCTGCCTCTAGCAACGCCTTACCTTTTAATCCCTGGTTTTCCCTGACAAACCTATCCGCCTCCGCGACTTCAAGAGGGAAAGCTGCTGCTGCAAGCATCTGGGCAAGGAGCGCATCAGGATATAAAGCAATTGGCGCCAACATCTGCTCCAATTCCTCCGGCTTAAAAATCTCCGCGGAGTTCTGTGCGCTACGCTCCCCCCTGTTTGCTGTGACATCGCGCTAACGGGATTGCCAGCAACAAGACTAGCGCGCAAGAGGTTATTTGTTTAAAAATTATACTTTTCTTCATCTTAAAATTCCCTTTTTGCCATTATTCGCTATCTTCTATAATATTTGACAACACAAACAGCGAAAAGGTCCCGTTTCACAAGTGGGAGCGGTATTCGTATGGCGCTCAGCTAAAACAAAAAAGGCTATGATCGCCGAAGCCGATCACGGCCTTAAACCTCTGTCTTTTAGAAGGAAATGATTAGTGTCGCCGGCTGGCAGATATTTCTACGGCTTTTTTAGAAACAGAATTAACTGTTATTAGGTCCGTTTTTTGAAATTAAACGCGGAATGTTTAACTATCATCCCAAGGGCTTTTTTAAGCAGCCTCTTGCCCGGCACTTGACGATGCCACGGTGACGCGCCCGATGGATGCGGAAGGGCGATAATATCAAAACGAAATCCGGGGCCGGTCATTCTAAACTTACGGCCGATGATTTGATCGAGCTTTTGCAAGGGAAGGAATTGCGCGATAGCCAACTTCCCGACAGGAATGACCAAATCCGGCCGCAGAATGTCCAATTCGCGTTTAAGCCACCCGGAGCAATTCAGCACTTCTTCAGGTGAAGGCACCCGGTCCCCGCCCGCGGGGTTTTTCCCGGGAAAACACCGGCATACCGCAGCCATATATATGGAGGCGCGGAATTGTTCTTCGCTTATTCCCGCAGCTTGGCTAAACCAGCGAAAAAGAGTCTTGCCCGCAGTCCAGGCAAACGGCCGGCCCAACTTCGGCTCCTTATCTCCCGGCGCCTGCCCAACAAGCAGGATTTTGCTCACTACCGGACCGCCGCTGACCACGGGTTTATGCATCCGCGGGCACAAGCGGCACTGCCGCAACTTTTTAACGTGCCTATCCAATGCGGAGTTCTCGCGCGCCATGTTTGTCTTGAATGTAGACTTCGGGCATTAGCTCCATTGAATTTGGGACAAAGTTGGCTAGAATTTTTTTTAATCGCGTTTGCTGGAGCTCATTGTGCGGGTCGAAGACGGGGTTTTGACTGAGATCGTTCAATAAAAGAACGAGAGGATCGTGTGAGAATCCCTGATCTTTCAAAAGCTCTTTAATAAGCAGGTCTAAATAATCCGGCTTGTCCTTGAAGACGTTCACGGCGGTTTTAAAAGCGATTTTCCCCCAATCGGAATCGACGGTTTTACGAATGAGCGCGTAGACGGAAGAATACTTGATCATCGTAATTTCCCCGGGAGCCAAAGTGCGGGCCGTATTGATAATGACCGCGGTAAGCTCCGCCTGTTTAAATGACTTGATCTCTTTGTGTATATCAATAGTCAGGAGGTCAAAGATATAAACGCCGCGCATGCTGGCAGCGGCATCGATCGTGCTGCGCTTTACAAAATCCTCTACCGCATCCCAGAGTATTTTCTCATCATCCCGGATAAAATTTAAGGCCAGAATATTGCAGGATTGATTTTCGCGGATTGCTTTATATTGACGGACTTTTCCCTCATTATGCCCGACATATGAGATTTCGGCAAAAACCGGCATATGCACAAAGAGGTTTGAGTTTTGAAATCCGAAATCAATTAAATTCATATTCTTAGTATGCCTCTTTAAAAGTGCGCCCTCGAGGAGAAATCGCCGCGAACACACTTTCCTCGTACGGTTTTTGAATCGTCAAGCAATAAAAAATCCCGCCTTCTTTCTGAAATCGGGATTTGTTCTTTCTTCCATTCTATAAAGAAAAGTAAAGTAGTGGTTGCCCCCTGAGGATTCGAACCTCAATTAACTGATCCAGAGTCAGTCGTGCTGCCGTTGCACTAGAGGGCAGTAATCTATTCGGCATTTCCCCTGATAAACCAAAAGAAGCGGGTTTCTACCAGAGATTCTTTTTCATCCAGGCATTGGCCCCTTGAGCGTCTTGCCAATCCTGCTTTGCTCCCGACTTGATCCCTTCAGCCGCTCCGACGGATCCGCGATAAACCGTGTTGCACCCGCTTGCCGATAAAACAAAAGTTATTAAACCAAAAAGCAAAACGGTCCTTTTGATCATCCGGTCTCCTTTTTTATCCATTTTGCTAAACGCTCTTCGGTGCGATTTTTGCCCAGATAATATATCACTTCAAACAACCCCGGTCCAACGGTTTTTCCGGTCAGAGCCACCCGGATGGGATGGATGAGCACCTTGGCTTCCAGCCCCAGTTCGGCTGCCAGCTGGCGAAAAGCTTCTTCTATTTCGGCCAGCTCGAACTTTTCCAGATTTTCCAGGCGCTGGATGAACAGCGAAAATTCTTTCGAAAGATCCCGGCTGAGGAATTTTTCTTGGGCTTTGGGATCTACCGGAAAATCATCGAGGAAGAAAAAATCAGCCCGCTCCAGAAAATCGCTTAACACCGTCAGCCTGGCTTGCAATAATTTTACCAAAGAAAGCAGATAATTCCTATCAAAATTATCTTTATCGATCCATTTCCTGGCCGTCAGATCCGGAATAAGCGCGTTTAAAAGGATTTGCGGATCCTCGTTCTTAAGATACTGGTTGTTCAGCCAGCTGAGTTTGTCCATATCCAGGACCGCGGCGGTTTTATTGATATGGCGGATATCAAAAAGCTTTACCGCTTCATCCATATCCAGGATCTCGCGGTTCTCGCCCGGAGACCAGCCTAAAAGCAAAAGAAAATTGACCAGGGATTTAGCCAGATAGCCCATTTCCCGGTATTCGGAAATAGCGGTGGCTCCTTTTCTTTTCGAAAGCCGGCCGCCCTCTTTAGCCAGGATCAGAGGAAGGTGGGCGAACTTGGGAAGCTCCAGGCCCAGGGCTTGGTATAAAAGCACCTGTTTTGGGGTGTTGGAGATGTGGTCGTCGCCCCGGATAATGTGGGTCAACTGCATCAGCGAATCGTCTACTACGCAGGCGAAATTATAGGTCGGGGAACCGTCGGATTTTATGAGCACCTGGTCTTTGATCACCGCGGTGTCGAACTCGATCTCCCCGCGGATCATGTCCTGGATCCGCACTTTTCCCGGGAAAACTTTCAGGATGATCGCCTGGCCTTCGCTTTTGGGCTGGGCCTGCTCTTCGCCTGCTTCCGCCGGGAGCTTATCGGCTTTATAAGCCTTGCCGCTGGAAAGAAGTTTTTCGGCGTATTCCCGGTAGATGTTGAACCGCTCGCTCTGATAATAGATCTCGTCCCAGTCTAACCCCAGCCACTTCAGGCTGAAAAGGATCTCTTCCAGATATTCTTTTTTAGAGCGCAGGGTATCCGTGTCTTCGATCCTCAGAATGAACTTGCCCCCCTGGGATTTGGCGAAAAGCCAGTTGAACAAGGCGGTGCGGGCGCCGCCTATATGCAGATTCCCGGTCGGGCTGGGGGCGAAACGTACTCTAACCATTTTTTGGGCACCTGTCCTTTGGCTGAGCGGCCAAGCTGCAGCCTTCTTTAAAAGCCGCGATATTCTGCTTAATTAACTCCGGCTTGTCCGGGCTGACCGCATCTTTGATCACCGCGAGAGCGGTCCGGCTCTTGATCAACCCGGTCTGGGAAATAAACGCTCCCAGCGCGACCATGTTCGCTGCCTTGATATTGCCCAGCTTGAACGCGGCATCTGTCAGCGGCAGGCTTCTCACCGCGGCGGAAATTCCCGGGACGTCTTTAACCAAAGAGCTGTTAACCAGCATTGCCCCGTTATTCTTGATCTTGCTTTTAAACCTGAGAAAAGACGGCTCGTTCAAGATCACCATGCTGTCGGCCAGGGAGATATAAGGAGACCCGATCTCCTCGTCGGAGATTATGACCATGCAATTCGCGGTCCCGCCCCTGACCTCCGCGCCGTAGGCCGGCAGCCAGGTCACGAATTTTTTCTCGCGCATCGCCGCTTCGGCGATGACTTTGCCCAAAAGCATGACCCCTTGCCCGCCCGCACCGGCGATTATGATCTTATCTGTCATTTTATTCTCCCGAGCGGGAACTCTTTAGACATCGCATCTTTTATCCAGGCCATTGATTTTACCGGTGACAGCCCCCAATAAGTGGGGCAGGGGGATAAAAGCTCTACCAGGGAAAAGCCCGAATTATCTATCTGATTCGCGAATGCCTGTTTCATTGCCTTTTTAGCTTTAATGATCTCTGCCGGAGAATGCAAAGACGCCCGCTCCACATAACAAACCCCGGGCAATTGAGCCAAAAGCTCGGAGATCTTCAAAGGATACCCCTGCAGCTTGGCTTCTCTGCCTAAAATAGTAGTGGCGGTTTTTTGCCCTAAAAGAGTGGTGGGGGCCATTTGGCCCCCGGTCATCCCGTAAACGGCATTATTGATGAATATCGCGGTGAGATTTTCCCCGCGATTAGCGGCATGGATGGTTTCGCTGGTGCCGATCGCCGCCAGATCGCCGTCCCCCTGATAGGTAAACACTATATTTTGCGGCCGCGTTCTTTTCATGGCCGTAGCCACGGCCAAGGCCCTTCCGTGCGCGGCTTCCGTGCAATCAAAATCCCAATAGTCATAAGCCAGGACCGCGCAGCCGACCGGAGCGATGGCAATGACTTTTTCCCTGATTCCCAGCTCGTCTATAACCTGGCAGACCAGCTTATGGGCTATCCCGTGGCCGCAGCCGGCGCAATAATGGGTTGAGATGTCGCGTAAAGACTCCGGATGTGCGTATATTTTTTCCATAAATTATATCTTTATTTTATTTATCGCGGAGATTATTTCCTCTTCCGAAGGCATTGCTCCGCCCGCTCGGCCTAAAAATTCTACAGGCGCCGCGCAATTTACCGCCAGCCGCACATCTTCCACCATTTGCCCGTAGGACATCTCGACAACCAGATATTTTACTTTTCGCCCGGAGAGCCTGGCAAAAGCCTGGACAGGAAACGGCCACAGGCTTATCGGCCGGATCAAGCCGACTTTCCGGCTTTTCTGCCGGAGCTGCCTGACGACGCTCTTGATGATCCTGGCCATCCCGCCGTATGCCACTAAAACAACTTTAGCGTCGCCGGTAAACTGCTCTTCCCAGCGCTGCTCTTTTTCTCGAGCTTGTTGATATTTTTTCTGTAACTTTAAATTCAGCGCTTCCAGGGCTCCGTCTTTGAGCAAGAGCGACCGGATTATATTAGGCTTTCTATCCTGACAGCCGGTCAAAGCCCATGGTTTGGCGTAGCGGCGCATCTCGCCGGGATCAAGCGATAGCGGCTCCATCATTTGACCAAGCATGCCGTCGCCCAAAATAATCACCGGACCGCGGTATTTATCCGCCAGATCAAAAGCGTGGAACATTAGCCTGTAAGATTCTTCTACCGACGAAGGGCTCAAAACCATGGAATGATAATCTCCGTGGCCGCCGCCTTTTGTGGCCTGGAAATAATCCGATTGGGATGGGGCAATATTGCCCAGGCCCGGGCCGCCCCGCATGATATTTACGATCACCGCCGGCAATTCCGCGCCGGCGAGATACGATATGCCTTCCTGCTTTAAGCTCACCCCGGGGCTTGAGGAAGAGGTCATCGCCCGCACTCCCGCGGCGCTGGCGCCGAAGACCATGTTGATCGCCGCCAGCTCTGATTCCGCCTGGATAAAAACCCGGTTGTTTTCCGGCATGTTTTTGGCCATGTAGGCGGTCAGCTCATTCTGGGGAGTAATGGGATAGCCGGCATAAAATCCGCAGCCGCAGCGGATCGCGCCTTCGCCTATCGCCTCGTTTCCGGTCATTAAAATTCTCTTGTCTTCCGCCATAAGCTTCGGGTTTGTTATCCCTTTTTATTTATAAACTTCGATACAGCAATCCGGGCAAATAACCGCGCAAAGGCAGCACCCCGCGCATTCTTCTTTGCCTTCAAACTTTACGGGATTAATGCCTTTTTTATTCAAAGCTTTCTCTGCCTTGATCAACCCCTTGGGGCAAACTCCGACGCAAAGAAAACAGCCTTTACATTTTTCCTGATCTATTGTTATCTTAGCCATTTTTCAGCAATTCTTTCTTCACCCTGGCGGCCATGCCCTCGGCGTCCAGGCCGTAAATTTTCAGCAATAATTCTCTCTTGCCGTGGGGGATGAACTGGTCGGGCAATCCGATCTTCTTCACCGGGATATCCAGGACCTCCGCCAGGGCGCTGCCAAAACCTCCGGCCGCTATTGCGTCTTCCGCGGAGATTGCCAGTTTGCAGTTTTTGCTTAAAGACTTTAAGCTGGCGATATCCAAAGGCTTGACGAAACGGCAATTGACCACGGTGGGGAAGATCTTGTCCGCGGCCAGAAGATCCGCCGCATCCAGCGCCGTCTGAACAAGCGCCCCTAAAGCAAATATTACCACATCTTTTCCTTGGCGCAAGACCTCCGGTTTGCCGATCTCCAGCCTGGCAGAAGACAGCTTCCTAACGGGAACCGCGCAGCGGGGATATCTTATGGCTACCGGGCTGTCCAGGCTCACAGCCGATTCCAGCATCCTCAGCAGGTCGTCTTCGTCTGCCGGGGCCATGATCACCAGATTGGGCAGCCCGCGCAAAAAACTAAGGTCAAAGCCGCCTTGATGGGTCATTCCGTCTTCTCCGACAATGCCCGCCCGGTCCACGCACAGGACAACCGGAAGGTTCTGCAGGCAAACCTCCTCGACGATCTGGTCGTAAGCCCTTTGCAGGAAAGTCGAATATAGCGCCACTACCGGCTTAAAACCGCCGGCTGAAAGCCCCGCGGCAAAACAAACCGCGTGAGCCTCGGCTATCCCCACATCAAAGAACCTCTGCGGATAGGCATCCCGGAATCTGTCCAGCCCTGTCCCCTCGGGCATGGCCGCCGTGACCGCGACTATTCTTTTATTTTTTTCCGCCAGCTCGATCAACTTCTGGCTGAAAACCTGGGTGTAAGATTTTCCGCTCTGGGCCGGCCCGGGAGCCGGACTTCCGTCGGCGATATTAAACGATCCTACCCCGTGGAACCTGACCGGGTCGCTTTCGGCGGGCGGATAACCTTTACCCTTTTTGGTGATGATATGCAAAAATCTCGGGCCTTTGATGCTGAGGATGTTTTTCAGCGTCGGGATCATAATGCTCAAGTTGTGGCCGTCGAGCGGCCCGAAATAACGGAAGCCCAGCTCTTCAAAAAGCATCCCCGGGATAAAAAGCCCCTTGAGCCCCTCTTCGAATTTATTGGCCAGCTTGATCAGCCGTCTTCCTTTAGGGACCCGGGAGTTGATGAAGTTCTCCAGGTTGCCGCGAAAACGGTTATAGATCGGCAAAGAAATTATTTTGTTCAGGTAAACGCTTATAGCCCCGACATTAGGGGCTATGCTCAGCTCATTAGTGTTCAAGATGACCAAAAGATCTTTTTTCAGGTGGCCGGCGTTGTTCAGCCCTTCAAAACACAGCCCTCCGCTTAATGATCCGTCTCCGATAACCGCCACCACCCGGAAATGATCCTGCGCCGGCAGCATATCCCTGGCGCAGGCCAGCCCTAATGCCTGGGAGACCGCGTTGGAACTGTGGCCGGAGGTAAAAATGTCGTACTTTGATTCTTCGCGGCAGGGGAACCCGCTTATCCCTTCATATTGCCTTAGAGTGTCGAACCTTTTGTTGCGCCCGGTAAGGATCTTGTGGGCGTAAGCCTGATGGCCCACATCAAAAACGATCTTGTCCCTGGGGGTGTTCAGGCAGTAATGCAGGGCGATGATCAGCTCCACCGCGCCGAGGCTGGAAGCCAAATGGCCTCCTTTGCGAGAGACAACCTCCACCATCCTGCGCCTTGCTTCTTCAGCCAGCAAAATCAGCGCTTCCGGGGAAAGCTTTTTAATGTCTTCGGGGGATTCTATTTTTTCCAGGATCATGCCTTATTCTTCCGTCTTGGCCTGGTCTAAAGGCTTGAATTCGAACTCGCCTTTTTTATTTTTGACCAGGACATCGATCTTCTTTTTGGCGCTGTCCAGTTTTGCCGAGCATGTCCGGGAAAGCTCGATGCCTTCCTGGTATTTTTTCAGCGCCTCGTCCAAAGACAGGTCTCCGTTTTCCAGGTCCTCTACGATCTTTTCCAGTTTCTTCAAAGCTTCCTCGAACTTTATCTCCGCCATCTTAACTTACCTCCGTCACTTTAGAGATTATTTCCCCCTGATAAACCTTGGTCCGGATCAACTCGCCCGGCGAAACGCTCCGGGCGTCTTTAACGATCTTTCCCTCGGGAAGCTGGAAAGTAACGCTGTAGCCGCGGGAAAGTATATTCAAAGGATTAAGGCTGGAAAGGTTCTCGATCAGCCCTTTAAACCCGGCGTCTTTTAAACTGACCAGGTGCTGCATGCGCACAAAGATCTGGCGGGCCAGATCCGCGAGCTTGGTCTTATAAAGCTCCAGTTTTGCCGCCGGGTTGACCAAAGACAGTTTCTTGGCGTTGGCATCCAGCCGGTTAGAATTGATCTCCCAGAGATGTTGCGCTGCGATCTTCAGGCGGTGAGCCAGATCAAAAGAGCGGTCCTGCAAAACTTTAACGGCGTCCTGAAAATCCTGCTTGAGGCTGGCGGTCAGCTCTTCCAGCCGCTGGCGCAGATCCTCCTGCCGGGGAATAACCAGTTCCGCGGCTACTGACGGGGTCGCCGCGCGCAGATCCGCCACCAGGTCGGCGATGGTAACATCGCGCTCATGGCCTACGGCGGAGATCACCGGGATCCGCGAAGCGTAGATCGAGCGGGCTACGATCTCTTCATTGAAAGCCCAGAGGTCCTCGATGCTGCCGCCGCCCCGGCCGACGATCAGCACTTCGACTTTTTCCTTTTCGGAAAGCCCCTGGTTCAGGCAATTGAATTCGTCGATAGCCAGGGCGATCTCCTCTCCGGCGCCTTCACCCTGGACCTTGACCGGATTAATGATAATATGCACGTCCTTAAACCTGCGGTCCAGGACCTTAAGAATATCTTTTATCGCCGCTCCGGTCAGGGAGGTCACCACCCCGATCCTGGCCGGCAAATAGGGTATGGGCTTTTTGTGTTCGGGGGCGAAAAAGCCTTCCTTCTCCAGCTTGGCCTTAAGCTGCTCCAGGGCGAGCTGAAGCCCTCCGATGCCTTTAGGCTCGATCTTATCAATGATCAGCTGATACTGGCCGCGGGGAGCATAAACGTCGATCTTGCCGAAACAGATCACTTTCAGCCCGTCCTCAAGCTTGAATTTTATATCCCGCGCCGCCCGGTTGAATATTACCGCCGAAAGGACCGCGCCGGGGTCTTTCAAAGAAAAGTACACATGCCCGGAGCCGGACGGCCGGCAATTAGAAACCTCGCCTTCTACCCAGACAGACCCGAAAGCCCCTTCGAGCAGAGCTTTGACCTCCTGGGTGACTTCGCTTACCGTAAAAATATGGCGGCCGCTTTTGAATGCTTGGTCCTGGCTGAACAGATCCGGGATGCTTTCGGCCATCTTAAGATCCTTTATTTTGCGACGGTAGTATCAGTGATTTCCCCGCCTTCCGCCACGGTTAGATTCTGCGTTTTTTGGACGGCTGGCGCCTGTTCGGCGCCGGATACCGGCGGGGCTTCGACTTTAGGTTCTTCCGGTTTAGGCTTCAAAATTATCAGATTAACGGAGTAAGGCTTAAGAGCCAGCTTTTCCGAATACAATCCGTCGTTAAAAACTATGCTTTTTTCCTCTATCGGGGCAAAGGCGCAATTAAGAGCGCAGGTAGAATCAATGGAGTACCGGGCATATAAATAATCTTTTTTCAGGTTCTTGATGGCTAATTTGAGCTGCCGCGGCAGTTCGATTGAACGCGTCGCGGCATCATTGATCTCCAGGGCTTTTTTGAGCAGGCTTTTGGTTTTTCCCGATGCCCGCAGGGAGCCGAGATCGAGCTCCTTGCGCTTGATCTTTTCCAGAGCGTCGGATTTGACTATGTCCAGAAGATCTTTCCTCTCCCGGTCTCCCAGGGTGGCGATGTTGCGGGAAAGCAGGCTGCGCAGAATATCCGGATCGATATAATTGTAAATAAGGATCGCCAGATTTTCTTTCGAGCGCGTGGCTAACATCCCCACAAATTCATCGTTTATTTTGGAAGGCGAAATATACATGTTCGCCTCGAGCATCGAGAGCATCCGGAAAACGTTATAAATAACTTTGGGCCCTCCGATATATCCGGGATCGGCCGCTTCAAACCAGAAAGCCCCGACATTCCTGGCCACCCCTTCCTTATTATTCTGGAAATCTTCCAGAGAGAAAAACAACTGATAATTAATATCCGCTTCGTACATGTGGCGCAACCGGGCGGGAATAAAGCTGGCCGCGATATAAGCCTTGTCTTTTCTTGCGGCTAAAACATTCTCCCCGCTGTCGTAGTTCCATTCATCCACGACCAGAGGCAGGTCTTTGGAAAAATTAAAGTAAGATAACCAGTCCCGTATAAGCGCAACGGAAGTTTTATTATAGACGGTCATCTCTTTTTCCGTCTTGGGGTCGGTGGAATAGGCGTGCCAGGAGATAAAATCAAGGGGAAGCTTATTGTGATAGCAAAACTTGATCAGCTCATAGATCAGGCTTCTTTCCGGGGTGATCGCGGTATTGCCTTCGGCGTTCCTGAACCACCAGCTCGAAGACGGCCCGCCCACCGGAATATTGATCTTATACTCCGACTCCAGCTCTTTGACGCTTTCCGCTACCGCTTTGTAAAGGCCGAGGTATTCCTGCTGGCGCCCGAGAAAGAAAATATCCAGATCCGGAGCGGTCCAGACCTCATACCAGACGTTATATCTTTTAACGCAGCTTAAATGACGGATGTAATTCTTGACCAGCGCCTTGAAAGCCTTAAGGTCCGCCGGAGAGCTCTTCTTATCCAGGACTTTGCCCTGGCCCTGGGGGGTGCTGAAAATATCCACGATCACCGCAGCCCCGGAGTCGTTTATTCTTTTGATCACCGACTCGTAATTAACCAAAAGCTTTTCCTGCAGCTGGCGGTTTTTTTCCAGCTCGCCGATCTCCCAGAGGTTGTACTGCAAGCGGTATATTTTTTTAAAAACGACCTCTTTATCCCAGCGCTCGATCACTTCGCGGGCGGCTATTGATTGAGGCCAGGTCAGCTCGCCATGAAACCCGCGCCCGCTTAAGTCCATGGCTGGATAAAAAACAGCCGGAAGCGCGATCGTGCTGGAAGCCGCGTCCAGAGTGAATTCCAAGTCAAGATCATCGGCTTGGGCCGGGGCGGAAAACAAAAACACCGCCGCCAAGATCAGGAAATATTTTCTTAACTCCATGGGGTATCGGATAGTTTTCTCTGGAGCCTGGTGATTTTACGGGCCCGCCCGGTTCGCTCGTCGATCTCTATCACCGCGCCGCAGAGCTGGATATTTTCTTCGGCGATCTCGAATCTCACCGGGACATGGGTCAAAAAACGCTCCAGCACGTCTTCGACCCTCCGGCCGATCACCGAATCGTACGGCCCGGTCATCCCGGCATCGGTGAGATAAGCGGTGCCTTCCGGAAGGATCCGCTCATCCGCGGTCTGGATGTGGGTATGCGTGCCCAGGACCGCGGAAACCTTGCCCTGCAAATACCAGCCCAGCGCGACTTTTTCCGAAGTGGCTTCGGCATGTATGTCGACCAGTATAATATTAGTCTCTTTGGCTATAGCCTGGGCCGCGGCCATTGTAGTCTTAAAGGGGCATTCCAGCGAGTCCATAAAAACCCGGCCCAGGACGCAGATCACCCCGATTTTCAAACCTTTGGCCGTGGTGAAAACCCCGTAGCCCGCCCCCGGAGCCGTGGAAGGGAAATTATTCGGCCTTAAGATCCTGCGCTCGGCATTGATTATCTCGAATATTTCTTTTTTCTTCCAGATGTGGTCCCCGGAGGTCAGCACATCCACCGAGCAATCGAAGAGCTCCTGGGCGATCTTAGCGGTGATCCCCGAGCCGCCGGCGGCATTCTCGGCATTGACCACCACGAAGTCCAGGTCGAATTCCTTTCTCAGCCCGCCGAGCAAAGATTTGATTGCTTGCCGGCCCGGATTGCCCACCACATCTCCTACAAATAAAACATTCATATGCTAAGCTTTCCTTTTTCCCCGCCCCAGGGGCGGGGAAAAAACGGTTATTTCGCGTATTCGATAGCCCTGGTTTCCCGGATAACCGTCACCTTGATCTGCCCCGGGTATTCCATGCCTTCCTCGATCTTTTTTCTGATATCCCGGGCGAGCGCGGTAGCGTCGCCGTCGTTTATCTTTTCCGGCTGGACTATGACCCGGATCTCCCGGCCGGCCTGGATGGCGTAAGATTTATCCACGCCCTTAAAAAGATTGGCGATAGACTCCAGCTTCTCCAGCCTTTTGATATACGTTTCCAGGGTCTCTCTTCGGGCTCCCGGCCGGGCGGCGCTGATCGCGTCCGCCGCTACGGTCAGCACGGCGTAGAAAGATTTGGCTTCGATCTCTTCGTGATGCGCCTCGATGGCGTGAATGACCTCCAGCGACTCGTTAAATTTCTTGGCGGTATCCGCTCCGATCTTGGCGTGCGTCCCCTCGATCTGATGGTCCAGGGCTTTGCCGATATCGTGCAGCAGCCCAACGCGCTTGGCCAGCTTGAAATCCAGCCCCAGTTCCGAAGCCATGACCCCAACCAGATAAGATACTTCTTTGGAGTGCTGCAAAGCGTTCTGGCCGAAGCTGGTGCGGTATTTCAGGCGCCCCAGAAGCCGGACCAGCTCCGGATGCAGATTGTCCACTCCGGAGTCAAAAGCCGCCCGCTCTCCTTCTTCCTTGATCTTCTCGTCCATATCTTTCTTGGTCTTCTCGACAACCTCCTCGATCCGGCCGGGATGGATCCTTCCGTCCGAAATAAGTTTCTCTAAACTCAGGCGGGCGATCTCCCGGCGCACAGGGTCAAAGCAGGAAAGAGTCACCGCTTCCGGGGTATCGTCGATGATCACATCCACGCCCGTGGCCATTTCCAGGGCCCGGATGTTGCGCCCTTCCCGGCCGATAACCCGGCCCTTCATTTCGTCGCTGGGAAGATTGACCACGCTGACCGTGGATTCCACGGTGTGCTCGACCGAACAGCGCTGAATAGCCAGGCTGATCACTTCTGCGGCTTTCTTCTCCGCGCTGTTGCGCAGATCTTCTTCCTGCTTTTTGATCAAAACCGCTTTTTCGGTGTTCAGTTCCTCGTTCAGCCGGCTTAAAAGTATCTGGCGCGCTTCTTCCAAAGACAAAGAAGCGATCTTCTGCAGCCTTTCTTTTTCCTCGGCGATCAAAGACTGCAGCTGGCCCTCTTTGGACTTAAGCGCCTCTTCCTGCCTCCTTAGGGACTCCAGCTTGGTTTCGGTGTCTTTCTCTTTTTTCTCCAATAGATCGAGCCGGCGGTCGATGTTTTCTTCTTTCTGGGTAAGCCTTTTTTCCAGATTGAAGATCTCCTGGCGGCGGTCTTTGGTCTGCTGCTCGAACTCCTGGCGCAGCTTGTATAAAAGATCCTTGCCTTCCAGCTCTGCTCCGCGCTTCCTGTCTTCGGCTTCTTTCTTAGCTTGGTCTACGATGAACTTGGCCTTAGCTTCGGCATCCTGGGTCTTTTTCTCGGCGTGGTATCTCCTCAAAAAATAGCCCAAGAACAGGGAAACTCCGGCCGCTGCGGTAATAATGATCAGGTTTATCATTGTTGCCTAACCTCCTCCTTTGATGTTTTGACACAATACGGCGTGCCCCTAAACATCGCTGTTTGAGCTGTTATTATAATCGTTACGGATTACGCAAAGACGACTTTGTGGACGTTTACGTCGTGTTTGGTGGTGGGGATAAAAGGCAAGATCTGAAAGTCGTAAGCCAAGCCCACTGCAACAGAATGTTCGGGGATATTGGGAAGAAAGCGGTCATAGTACCCTTTGCCTCTTCCCAGGCGCCGGCCTTTTTTGTCAAAAGCCAAGCCGGGCACGATCACCAGGTCCAGGCTTTTTAAATTGACCGGTTTCTTAAGCGCCGGCTCCCGTATACCATAAGGGCCCCGCAAGAGCGTTCCCCTGTCTTTTAGCAAACATGGGCTCATCATTCTATTCCTGCCGCACACCGGCACTACGACTATTTTGCCTAATTTTTGCGCTGCTTTTATCATATCCGCAGTATCAACTTCTCCACCGAACGACATATAAAACATCACGGTCTTTGCCTGTTTAAAAACGCGGCTTCGGAAAAGCTTGTTTTTGACTTGAAAGCTTTTCTTGCGCCGTTTTTCTTCCTCCTGTGTTTTTAGCTCCATTAAAATTGTATTACGAATCTTCTGTTTTGTCAACTTCATGTCAACCGCCGGGCCCTTATTGCTGTTTAGCCTCAGCCAGCAATTTGTGCGGCTTAAGCGCCTTTTTAAAATCGCGGGGAGGGCGGTTCGGCCGGATCTTATCCAGCTGGCCGGTCTTTTCCAGTTCGCGATAGATCAAAACCCAGGAGCAATCCCGCTCTTTATCCAGCTCGCATTTGCCTTTATCCATGCCGCCGCAAGGCCCGTTCAAAAGCCCCTTAGGACATAGGGTGACCGGGCAGATCCCTCCGGTGGAATCCAAAACACAGTCGGCACAGAGCGAACATTTCTCAAAAAAGCTTCCCTGTCCGTCGACAACCGCTGCGAAAACCGTATTGTTGGCCGGAATAACTCGCAAGCCAAAACGGTCGTTATCCTTGACCGATTGACAACCCAGGCCGCAGGCCAAGACTAAAACAGCTTGCGCTTCCCGGATGCTTTTAATATTTTTGGCGGTTTCCGCCTTAAGCTTGGCGGCAATGCACGTGGATTCGGGAATACACATCCCCAAAACCGTTTTACCGGCTGTTTCCAGCTTCTCTTTCATGGCTTTAAGCTCTTCCTCTCCCCCGGACTTGCAGAGGGTGGCGCAATCTCCGCAGCCGACCAGGAATATTTTCTGATAATTTTTTAAGCTATCTATAA
>JBFZAG010000008.1:0-9828 GCA_041309145.1 Candidatus Omnitrophota bacterium
ATGTTGAGCGCAAGATCGTCAAAGAGCTGGACCAGGCTTTTAAGGTCTTATTTGATTCCGGCACCTCCCTGAAAAAAGGGATCGAGAAACTGAGCGAAAAAAGATCCTCTTGCGCAGAAGTCGCGTACCTGGTTGACTGGTTAGGAAAGTCAACCCGCGGCGTGATCCGTTCCTGCCGCTCCAACGGCTCAAGCGAAGAATAACTAAAATTACCGATACAACCTCGCAGGTTAACCTACGAGGTTGTATCGGTTAAAAAATAATTTTATGGAAAGAATCGGTTTAATAGCGGGCAACAGAAGTTTTCCTCTTTTGGTCTCTGAGCAAGCCCAAAAGCAAGGGGTGGAAGTGATCACCGCCGCCATAAAGGGGGAAACCAGCCTAAAGATCAGAAAGTTCTCCGCGCAAATTTGCTGGTTTTCTTTGGGCGAGTTCAAACGGATCTTCAGCTTTTTCCAAAAAGAAAAGGTGAGAAAAGTGATCATGGCCGGACAGATCAGCCCGGTCAGGCTATTCAGCCCGGAAGTCAGGAACAGCCCCGAGATACAGGAACTTCTGGCCGCGGTAAAAGACCGCAAAGCTAACACGATCTTCGTCGGTTTGGCCGGCAAGCTGGCTGCCGAGGGACTGGAGTTGATCGATTCCACGACTTTTGTCAAAGATCACCTGCCTAAGAAGGGCCGGCTAACTAAAAGAGAGCCCAGCCCAGGCGAGTGGGAAGATATAAAGTTCGGGATGGATCTGGCGCATAAGATCGCTGAACTGGATATCGGATTGAGCGTGGGGGTGAAAGAAAAAGCGATCCTGGCTATCGAAGCCCTGGAAGGAACGGATAACCTGATCCGCAGGGCCGGATCTTTGGCCAGAAGCGGGGCGGTCATTGCCAAGGTCGGAAGGCCAAACCAGGATATGCGTTTTGATATACCGGTGATCGGGCTGGCTACCGTGAAAGCCCTGCTCAGGGCAAAAGCGAGCTGCCTGGCTATCGAAGCGGAAAAGACTCTCTTTCTTGACCCGCAACAGGGTCTGGCGCTTGCGGATAGGAAAAATCTGGCCATAGTCGCGGTGTAGCGTTTTTATTTCTTTTTCGCGTAAACCTTCGCAGATTTCTCTTGACAGACTTAAAATATGCTGTATAAATAGATATTTGAACAAAGGAGGGGGAAATGCCTAGAGCAGCAAGTGGTAGCGTAAAAGAGAAACCGGTAGCATTCAAGCTTTTATCGCCCAAGGCAAAAAGGGTCAGCGTGGCGGGAAGTTTCAATAACTGGGATACGACCCAGCTTTCCGCGAAGAAAGACACAAAGGGCAATTGGGCTGTTAAAATTAACTTAAAGCCCGGGAAATACGAGTATAAGTTTTATGTGGACGGCTCCTGGATCAATGATCCCGCGGCAAAATCGGTCTATAATTCGTTCGGGACCCAGAATTCAGTAGTCGAAGTCAAGTAATCATCAATAATTTGCCAGATACCCCCATTTTTCTTTTAAATTTATAAGGGAAATGGGGGTATTTTTATTATGAGATATATATACGGTCCGGTAAATTCACGCAGGTTAGGCCTTTCTTTAGGGATCAGTCTTACTCCGCACAAGGTCTGTGATTTTGACTGTGTTTACTGCCAACTGGGAAAAAGCCCGCAGAAATCCTCAGAAAGAAAAGAGTTCGTCAAGATAGAAGAGATCGCGGCGGAAGTCAATGCCTGGATAGCTAATAATCCGGAAGCCGCCAAAGCGTTGAATTTTATCACCCTCTCCGGATCAGGAGAGCCCACTCTGAACAGCGGCATAGGCGCGTTGATCGAGTTGCTTAAAAAAACAACTAACTTTCACGTCGCGGTGATCACCAACTCTTCTTTGCTGGGAGATCCTCTTGTCCGCCGCCAGATATTGGGAGCTGACCTGATCGTTCCTTCGCTGGATGCGGTAACCGAAGAAGCTTTCCAGAAGATCGACCGGCCCTGCCCGGGAATAAAACTGGAAGAGATCATCGAGGGGCTGGTCAGCTTGCGCAAGGAATTCAAAGGCAAGATCTGGCTGGAGGTGATGCTGGTCAAAGGGCTGAACGACAACATCGCCCACACCAGAAGGCTAAAAGAGGTGATCGAGCGGATCAATCCCGACCGGGTCCAGCTTAATTCTCCGGTCCGCTTTACCGCGGAGCTGGGGGTCGAGGCGCTGGACGCCAAGCATCTGGAAAAGATCAAAGAGTTGCTCGGGGAAAAATGCGAGGTGGTTTAACTTGCCTAAATCGCGCCCATAGCTCAATCCCGCGAAAAGCTCGCGGGACTTCGAAGGCCTGCGGCCTTCTCGTTGCTTTTGAGGAACTTGAGCTATGGATCACAAAAAGATTTCTGCGCCCATAGCTCAATTGGATAGAGCATCAGCCTTCGGAGCTGACTGTTGCTGGTTCGACTCCAGCTGGGCGCATTAAGTTGATAATCGAAGCCCATTCCCGGAAGGGGCTGGGCGCACCAAGTTGATAATCGAAGCCCGTCCCTGGAGGGGACTGGGCGCGCCAATTTTTTATTGGAAAAAGAGCATTGAATAAAAAAAAGGTGTGTTGTTAAAGAACTCTCAAAATAATCAGGGGGGGGTCTTTTTTAGCTGGATTGTTGAAAGGAAAAGGAGAAATCAAACTATGACACTTAACGAGGCAGTTAAAATTATTCAAGTTTGGGGCAAGTATCTTGAATACTCAAGCGCTAAACTTATGTTGATTTTTGCTTCGAATATTCCCGAGTCTTTTTTACCTTTCCCCAGGAAAACATTAGAGGAAGCTTTGAATATCGCGGCAGAACATTACCGGAAAATGGGAAATGATAAAGTTGTTAAAGCCATGCAAAACAGTATTGGTTTCCTGGAGGCGTATAGAGACGATGAAGAAGCGATATTGCAAGCGGCGAAACTTTTCAATGACCCAAAATGGCGCGAGGCAATGCTCCCCGCTTTTAAGAAATTCCATAAGGATTGGATTGAGGCTCAAGGAATTTTGAACTCAGACATTTAATATGGCGGCATCCGGAAATCTTTCTTTACAGCTTTGAAGAAGTCAAGTATAATAGATTTCCAATTCCGCGATTCGAGACATACTTTTGCTTCGCAGCGGGCAATTGTCTCTTTTCAATTTATTTAAAGTAACTAAGTCATAGCTTCCCGGCCGCTAGCCCTTGACTACGTTCAGGACAGCGGCTGATAATGCAGTTCGCGGGCCGCTAGCTCAATTGGTAGAGCAGGACCCTCTTAAGGTCAAGGTTCGAGGTCCGATTCCTCGGCGGCTCAGTTAATAATATCCTCTAATTGAATAAGTTAGGGGATATTTTTATGATATAGTAAATAAAATTATCAGTTGCGGAGCAAGCGGCATGACGAAGATCAGCAAAAGAAGTATCAGTATCGGCGGGATGGCAATAGCGGCCGAGAATGTCTTTTTTCCTTTTCCTGCCTGATGTGCAACATCTTGAAAAGTCTGCCCCACAGTCTGAAGCGCTTGTTCGGGATATTGGTCCAGGTGCGGAAAATCGGGATTCCGGGGCTTTATTGGAACCCAGAGCGCATAATCCGCTGATCGCTTCCTTGGCGATCCCCGTTACCATTTTCCGGCCCATCTTGAAAAAAAAGAACTTTCGGCATATTCTCCCGAGTGCAGGGAGTATGCCCAAAAGACCATTTTTATATTCCCCCATTAATAAAATATTCAAAAAAGATCATAGTTGTGTTATAATAAAATTTGTTAGAAATATGTTTATACGCCAATTCTCAGCGGCTCAAGCTGTTACGAGACCATAAAAAGTGGCTGGAAAGTTCTACGAAATACTGGAACATACCGCTGATATCAGGATCAGGGTAAAAGCCGGAGATCTAAAAACGCTGTTTTGCCGCTGCGCCCAGGCTGTATTTGATATTACGGCCGAGCGTAAAACCGCTCGAGGCGGGGGTAAAATAGAATTGAAGATCGTCCAGAAAGCTCAGGACCTGGAAGAGCTTTTGATAAACTGGCTCAACGAATTATTATCTTTGTCTTCCGCCAGAGGTTTGATCTTCTCGGATTTCAGGATAAAGACTTTAGAGGATAACTTTTTAGAAGCCCGGGTAAGGGGAGAAAAAGCTGAAAGTTACCGGATCAATAAAGAGATCAAGGCTGCCACTTATCACGAGCTGCAAATCACAAGAATTGGGACTATTTGGAAGGCGGAGGTGATCTTCGATGTATGACGGAGCCGCTTCAGGAACAGATCCGAGCAAATCAGGAATGGAACGCAGGCAGTTCCCCAGAATAGACATTGCCACCAAAGTCAGTTACGCGGTGGTGATCCCCGCTTATGAATCCGGGACTTCCAAGGATATCAGCCAGGGCGGGCTTTGCCTGGAGATGAAAAGAAAACTGGCCATCGGCACTATCCTTCGTCTGGAGTTTGACCTTCCCGGAGATAAACCGGAACACATTGAGGCGTTAGGAAGAGTGATGTGGCAGAGGCCGAAAGCAGAAGACACTTTTGGCACCGGCATCAAATTCCTGACCTAAGATCATTCAAAATGGGCGAAACCTGGAAAGGCCCCTTAGAGAAGATAGATAATTTCCGCTTTAGAATTCCCCCCACCTATAAGCCCGGCATGCGCGTACCCGGAATAATCTACGCGGATGAGAAGCTTCTTAAAGATATCGTGCACGACAAGGCCTGCGAGCAGGTGGCCAATGTGGCTTTCCTTCCGGGGATAGTCAAAGCTTCGCTGGCCATGCCGGACATTCACTGGGGCTTCGGTTTTCCGATCGGCGGAGTCGCGGCTACGGACGTAGAAGAGGGCGGGGTTATTTCTCCGGGCGGAGTGGGATACGATATCAACTGCTTGACCGCTGAATCAAAAATCTTGCACTCTTTAGGTTATACCATCGGGATTTCCGATCTCGAAAAAGACTGGCGTACCAGCCGGTTATCGGCTATGAATTTCCGTCAGGCCAGGAAAGAAGAAACGGATATCCGCGCGTATATCAAGATACCGCCAAAAGAAAAGCTCTTTGAAATCAAGACCGCGACAGGAAGGAAAATAAAAGCCACCGCTGACCATCCTTTCTGGACGCAAGACGGCATGATGGCTTTAAAAAGGCTCAAAACAGGAAGCCGCGTGGCACTTTATCCTTTTGAGGGAGTTCCTTTTGAAAGACCAAGCGATGAGATCATTGCCGATGAGAAAGACGCGATCGATCTGCTTGAAACGATCAAAAAAGACTTAGGCGGAAAAACCCGCTTACAAATCCTGAATCAACTGAAGAAAAGAAAACTGTTGCCTTTAAGATACGATTCTCCGGCGTTGCCTTATTTGCTCAAGATAGCGGGTTTTTGTATCGGCGACGGGAATATCCATTTTCTTAAAAGTTCCGGTAAGGGGGTGAGCGGTTTCTGGGGGAAAAAAGAAGATTTGGAATCCCTTAGAAAAGATGTCGAGAAAGCAGGTTTTACCTGCTCTAGAGTTTATCAGAGGAGAAGACGGCATAAGATAAACACTCCTTATGACCTGGTTGAATTTGAAACTCTGGAAGAATCCTGCAAGGTGGTTTCCAGTTCTTTCGCAATACTGTTGGTTTTATTAGGCGTTCCTTTCGGGAATAAAACCGAGAAGGTTTTCTCAGTGCCGAAATGGTTATTTAAAGCTCCTCTTTGGCAAAAAAGATTGTTTTTAGCGGCTTATTTCGGCGCGGAAATGTCCTCGCCTAAATCTTTTCTTGAGCACGGGTATAATTTTTATTGCCCAGTAGTCTCAATGAACAAAAAAGGATTGTTGGCCGATAATGCCATAGCATTCTTCAAGGATATTTCCGCTCTTTTATCTGAATTTGGGGTCAAGACGCATAAAATAAGCGAAAACCCTTCTAATTTTAATCAAAAAGGGATCTTTAATTATCGTATCCGTCTTATTCTATCCGGTGAACTGAAAGATCTGATAAATCTTTACAGCAAAATCGGTTTTGAATATAATCATCACAGGAGTTTTTTAGCCAATGCGGCTATTCAATTCCTGAAATACAAACAGCGGATTTTGCAAGAGCGTGAGGATAAGAGTTTAGAAGCGATTAAATTGCATTCTGAAGGGCTTGGCCCTCAGGAAATTCATGAAAAAATAGGTTCTGGATCCGTAAATTTCAGGTTTATTGAAAGGTCTATATACGAAGGCAGAAAAACGGAAGCGCGGATAAGTTTTTCCGCACTGAATTTCGTCGAGTTTCTCGACGAGAGCACCGCCGGGTTAGGAATGTCGGGAATGACCTGGGATGAGATAGAAACTATCGAAGAGATCCCGGCCCGGGAATATGTTTATGATCTCACTGTAGGGCATTCTGACCACAATTTTATAGCTGATAATTTTGTGGTCTCCAATTGCGGGGTCCGGATGGTCAGGACCAGCCTGCAATATGAGGATATTAAAGACCGGATCAAAGATCTAACTCACCGTCTGTTTTCCGACGTGCCCGCGGGAGTAGGCTCCGAAGGCGACATCAGGGTCAGCGCCAACGAAGAAAAAAAGATCCTGGTCAAAGGCTCAAAATGGGCGGTTGACAACGGTTTCGGCTGCCAGGAAGATTTAGAGTGCACCGAAGAATACGGGGCCATCTCCGGAGCGGACCCGGAAGCAGTATCCGATCGGGCTTATAAAAGAGGCAAATCCCAGTCCGGGACTTTAGGCTCGGGCAATCATTTTATCGAGATCCAGGTCATTGACCAGCTCTACGACAGTTTGTTATGCGATTCTCTGGGATTGGACCTGGGCCAGATCTCGATCATGATCCATTCCGGATCCCGGGGATTGGGCTACCAGGTTTGCGAAGATTATACCCGGAGCATGATCCACTGCCTGGATAAATACCATATCAACGTCCCGGACCGCCAGCTGGCTTGCGCGCCGGTCGATTCTCCGGAAGGCAAAGAGTATCTGGCGGCGATGAAATGCGCGGCCAATTTCGCCTGGGCTAACCGCCAGTGCCTAATGCACCTGACCAGACTATCTTTTGAAAAAGTCCTGGGGCGATCCTGGCAAAAACTGGGCATGTCTTTAGTTTACGATGTCGCTCATAACATCGCCAAGATCGAGAGTTACCCGGTAGACGGAAAAATGAAAAAGCTCTGCGTGCACCGTAAAGGCGCGACCCGGGCTTTTGGGCCGGGACATCCGGAATTACCCGAGCGTTATAAGGCAACAGGGCAGCCGGTGATCATCCCCGGCGATATGGGCAGGAATTCCTATCTTCTGGCCGGGACAAAGCAAGCCGAAGAAGAAACGTTCGGCTCCTGCTGCCACGGCGCAGGAAGGCTCAAGTCGCGCACGGAAGCCACGCGGACCATTGACGTGGCTAAACTGCTTAAAGAGCTTGAAGCTAAAGGAATAGCGGTCCTGGCTTCCGGAAAAGGCACTATCGCCGAAGAAGCCCCGAACGCTTATAAAGATGTCAACGAAGTAGTCGACGTAGTGCACAACGCCGGCATCGCCAAACGCGTTTGCCGCATGCGTCCGCTGGGAGTAATTAAAGGCTAAGTAAGGAGCATACATGTTAGACATAAAATTCATCCGGGAAAACCCGGACCTGGTCAAAGAATCGCTGAAGAACCGGAATTCCAAACTGAATATCGACGAGATCATCGAGCTGGACAATGTCCGGAAAAAAGTTTTGGCTGAACAGGAAGAATTCCGGGCCCAGAAGAACAAAGCCAACGACGAGATCAGCCGCCTGCTTAAAGAAAAGCAGGACCCCAAAGAAAAGATCTCTTCCATGAAATCCATCTCCGAGCGGATCGATAAACTCGACGACGAGCTCAGGCAGGCTGAGGAAAAATTGAACAGCGCTCTTCTGAACATCCCGAACGTCTGCCATTCTTCGGTGCCAATCGGATCCCCGGACCAGGCCAAGATCATCCGCACCTGGAACGAACCGAAAAAACCGGAGTTCAAGCCCCTGACCCACATCGAGATCGCCGAACATTTAGACATCATTGATTTTCCCCGCTCCACCAAGATCAGCGGATCGAATTTCATCCTTTTCAAGGGCTGGGGCGCCAGGCTCGAGCGGGCTTTGATCAATTTCATGCTCGATCTGCATACCAAAGGCCACGGATACACCGAGATCTCACCGCCGTACCTGGTCAACCGCAAGACCATGACCGGGACCGGACAGCTTCCCAAAATGGAAGACGACATGTATAAGATCCAGGGCGAGGACCTGTTCCTTATCCCCACCGCGGAAGTCCCGGTGACCAATATTTTCAGCGACGAGATCCTGGAGGAGAAAAACCTGCCGATCTATCTGACCGCCTATACCGCCTGTTTCCGCAAAGAGGCCGGATCGTACGGCAAAGACACCCGGGGGATGATGCGGGTCCACCAGTTCGATAAGGTGGAGATGGTCAAATTCACTAAGCCCGAGAATTCGTATGACGAGCTGGAGTCTCTGGTTTCTAACGCCGAAGAAGTCCTGCAGGCTCTGGGGCTGACTTACCGGGTCATCGCTCTGACCACCCAGGATATCAGCTTCGCGGCCAGCAAATGCTATGACCTGGAAGCTTACGCTCCCGGGATCGACAAGTGGCTGGAAGTTTCCAGCTGCTCGAATTTCGAGAATTTTCAGGCCCGCCGGGCGAACATCAAATACAGGAAGCAGGATACCAAGAAAACCGATTTCGTGCACACACTTAACGGTTCGGGCGTGGCGTTAGCCAGGACCGTCATCGCCATTCTGGAAAATTACCAGCAGAAAGACGGCTCGGTGATCATTCCGGAGTGCCTAAGGAGATATCTCGATGGCCAGGAGAGGATTGGGTAAGGAAGATCTTGATTTCAGCAAGCTGGAACCCGGGCTGACCCCGGAAGGCGAAATAGAAGCCGGGGGCGCAGGCGGAGAAGGCGGAGGCGGGATATTCGGCAGTCTCAAGCCCAAAGTTCAACAGCTTATCAGCCGGATCTTAAGCGTTATCAAACTGGTCCTGGGATTATGTTTTCTGATATTTGTTTACACCGGCTCAGTGGGGTTTTTGCGGGAGCTCAGGCAAGCCGATAAGCGGCTGCAGGACGATTTCTGGTCGGGGATCATCACTTTCGTCGTAATTTACCTGTTTTTCTGGGAGCCGATGAAAGTTTACCAGAAAGGCCAGAGGATCCTGACCGTGCTTTTCAAATTTTTCGCGCCCTTAGTCAAGTTCGCGCCTTATGTTCTGCCGGTATACACTATACTGATCTTTTCCCTCTATCCGCTGGCCCGCCATTTTTTCAAACATCCTCTGGTGCTCGAATATTTTATTTTCTTCGGCGGCTTAAGCGTGGCAATGCATCTGGTGATGACCGCCAAGTCTTTAAAGTCCAAACCCGGAGATTTCCTCAAAGCGAATTACATCTTCGGATTTTCTCTGGTTTTTATCCTGAATCTGCTGCTTATCGCGATCTGCTTCCAGCTCTTGCTGGACAAATTCTCATTCTTCAATTTCTACCAGGGCGCTTACAACGAGTCCCTGAGGATCTATCATTCGGTATTCCGGCAAATCTTCGTCCCCGGCCCGTAGACGTCCCCGGCCCGTAGACGTTGTACGTAACTCGATATTATCTTTCGGGTTAGGAAAGTAATATTTTAATAGGTGCTTTATCAGGTGGGGTGGCTGAGCGGTTGAAAGCGGCAGTCTTGAAAACTGTTGTGGGCGTAAGTCCACCGAGAGTTCGAATCTCTCCCCCACCGTTTTGGTTTCGCTTTATTACATAAGTGAGGAGAATTATGCAGAATGATCCTGTTAACTACACGGATATTCCTTTATTGCTGATTAAGATCCAACAGCGGCTCACGCTGTTGGAAAAC
>JBFZAG010000009.1:0-20514 GCA_041309145.1 Candidatus Omnitrophota bacterium
CTCATTGAAAAGATCAAGCGAGGGGCCCCAAAAGTCATAGGCGTAGACTTATTACTGGATTTACCGACAAGAGGTAAAGACGGACATCTGGAAGACGGCAAACTGGCTGAGGTTTTCAAGGTCGCGCCGACATGCGTCCTGCCTGAAGTAGTAAAAGAGCAAAAATCCGCACGTATTCAGGAGACGCTATTTAAACCCCTGGATATCTTTCTGACCGGCCACACTTTGACCGGGGCAGCTAATGTTGAATCCGACCCCGCCGATAAGATAACCAGGGAGTTTAAAGTCAGCTACGGCGGCGCAAGGCCGTCTTTTGCTCTGGCGGTGTGCCTTGAATATCTTGGTTCTTCTATAAAGGATCTTAACATTCCTGTGCGTAATCAGCGCTGCCTCATTAACTATAAATGCGCGAAAGTTGAGGCGTTTTCCGCGAGCGATGTTTTAGAGCCTTTTTTCGACCCGGCATTTTTCTTTAAGGGAAAGATCGTGCTTCTGGGCAGGACTGATCTGGCTTCCAAGGATTTCGTGAATACGCCGGTGCCAGCTGGTAAGATATTCGAAACGCTTCCCATGGCCGGGATCGAGTTATGGAAAGAAATAATCGATATGATACTGGCAGGGGGCTTCCTGCATGCATTATCCCCGTTTCTTGCGTTCTTGATCGCGGCTTTTTTAAGCATCATCATATGCGGTTTTACTTTACGTTCCAATAAAAGCGGAGCTGCTTGGTCTTTATTATGCATCGGGCTGTGCGTGTTTTCTTTTTATTATCTGTTCCTGAAAAAGAACATTATCCTGCCATTATTATATTTAGTCGCGGCCTGCGTTATATCCTACATATTTTCTTTCCTGTATAATTTCATCGTCTTTCAGCGCGAGAAAAGAAAGATCACCGCCGCTTTTAAAAGCTATATTTCTCCGCATGTCCTGCAGAGCATCCTTTCGCAAAAGATCGATCTGGCTGTGGGCGGCAAGAGAAAGAGCCTGACAATGCTTTTTGCCGATATAAAAAGTTTCACTGTTTTTTCAGATACCCACGGACCGGAGGAGGTCCTTAATTTCCTGAAGGCGTTTTTCGCTGAAATGAATAAGGTTATCATCGAGCGCAACGGGATAATAGATAAGTTAATGGGTGACGGCATATTGGCGTTCTTCGGCGATTTTGCGGATTCGGATACCCACGCCTATGATGCTGTCCGGGCGGCAATAGAAATGCAGAAAAGGGTCCCTGATCTGCAAAAGAAACTGGGATTTGATTTTCAGGTCAGAATAGGAGTGCATACGGGGCCGGTGGACGTGGGCAACATAGGTTCTACTGAACACTTGGATTACACGGTCATCGGCAGGAACGTGAATTTGGCCCAAAGATTGGAAGCCAACTGCGAACCCGGAAAAGTCCTGATCTCCGACGCTACGTATCAGATGGTAAAGGATAGAGTTGAAATTATCGATACGAGAGAAATACCCTTAAAGGGCTTTGCCGAAAAAGTCAAAGTCTGTACTCTCGGAGGTCTGAAGTGAAGAAGAATATGGGAATATCGCTGGTATGCGTGCTGGCGAGCATGTTTGCTTTTTCCGCTTCGGCAATGGGATTCAACCTGGAAGAGAATCTGGATGACGGTTCGCTATTGGGTGCAGGCGCTATGATGATCGAGAGCCCTTACAGGGGAGTTGATGACGATGTTTATCCGGTGCCTGTATTGATCTTTGAATCAAAACGTTTTTTTGTCGACAAAACGGTCGCCGGTTATTATTTTAACGACAGATCAAACCCGGTCCGATGGGCGGTTATCGGTTCTTTGCGCTTGCAGGGCTATGAAGCTCATGACAGCGGTGATCTGGACGGGATGCAGGATAGGGACAGGGCTTTTGACGGCGGTTTGAGAGTAAGATGGAAGAATGAAGTTATCGAGATGATTCTCGAAGGCCTGACAGACCTGTCGGGCACGCACCAGGGGCAGGAACTTCGTTTAGATGTTACTAAGGAACTCTTTGCTGGATTCTTGACTCCCAAGGCAGGGATCAAATGGCAAAGCGATGATCTGACAGACTATTATTACGGGGTCAAGCCAAACGAAGTGAGGGCCGGACGTCCCGAATATACTGCAGATGCCGATTTAGAGTTTATGGTAGGGGTCACGATAGGTCTTCCGCTGGGAGAGAAATGGGCGCTGTTCGGTGATATTCAATGTAGTTTTCTGGGGGATGAAGCTGAGGATTCACCGGTAGTCGGTAAAGATGCGCTCATGCGATATGTGCTGGGTGCTGTATATAGGTTCTAATATCGTCCAGCCAGCCGCCCCAACTTTTAAACCCTCTGCGATGAAATATGTTGTAGAGGGTTTTGTTTTGGTATAAAATTTAGAGCATGGATTACACAAAAATATGGTTGCCTTTACTGTTAAGTTTTTTAGCCGGTATTTTTACGGTAGCAGGCAGCTTTATAACTTTTTTTATAAAAGATTTTAAGAAAAGTTATCTTCAATTCTCCTTGGGGCTATCGGGCGGGGTAATGATATATGTTTCTTTTGTCGAGCTTTTGCCCGCATCCATGAAGAATATCGGCGCTCTTAAAGCCAATATCGCTTTTTTCGGAGGCATTATTTTAGTTATGCTTTTAGATTTTTTTATTCCTCACGAATATATTGAGGAGCGGATAAATCCGAATACCCATAATAAAAAACTCATGGCCGCCGGAATTTTTACTGCGATAGGTATAGGAATACATAATTTTCCTGAGGGCTTGGCTGTTTTTATGAGCGCTCTGGTGAACATTAAATTAGGTATTGCCTTAGCCATTGCCATAGCTTTACATAATATTCCTGAAGGGATAGCTGTTGCGATGCCTATTTTTTATGCCACTAAAAGCAGGAAGAAAGCATTTTGGTATTCTTTTTTATCGGGCTTTGCAGAGCCTGCCGGAGCCGTTATAGCGATATTGGTATTAATGCCATTTCTAAATCCGGGGGTATTGTCTTTTTCGCTCGCCTTTGTAGCGGGGATCATGGTTTTTATTAGTTTTGACGAGTTGCTTCCTTTATCCTGCCAAAGCGAAGGCTATCATATAGCTATTTTTGGGGTAATCATAGGTATGGCGATAATGGCCGTCAGTCTTATTTTGATGTAATTTTAATATATGTGCTCCACCCGCAATTTCTTATAGGCGTCCCCTCCCGTATTATTTTTCATAATCAATTCTTAAGAATCACTTTTTACTTGACGCGATGTCATTTGCGGGGTATGTTATTAGCATATGCTAATAACTAAAAGGAAAGTAGATGCCCAGACCTTGCAGATGCAGAAGAATAAGATGCAGTCCTGATACGGATTACTTTAAGCCCCGGGGGATACCTTTGGATATGCTGGAAGAGGTGAACCTTACCTTGGATGAATTGGAGGCGGTCAGGCTCGCGGATTGGGAAGGGCTGTATCAAGAAGATGCGGCAAAGAAAATGGATATTTCACGCCAGACGTTCGGCAACATTATAGAGAGGGCGCACAAAAAAATAGCCGATGTTCTTTTGAACGCCAAAGCATTAAAGATCGAAGGCGGACCGGTCAAAAAGGTAAAGTAATATAATCAAGAGAGGAGCAGTAACATGAAGATATGCGTTCCAACTGAAACAAATGAAGGTGTAAACGCGCTTGTTTACGGGCATTTCGGCAGCGCTCCGTATTTTACTATCTATGATACGCAGACCAATACTGCCGAGGTTATCGATAATGCGAATCAGCATCATGCGCATGGGATGTGCCAGCCGATGGGAGCTTTAACCGGTAAGAATGTTGATGCGGTGGTTACCGGCGGAATGGGCGCCCGGGCGGTTCAAAAGCTCAATGAGGGAGGGGTTAAGGTTTATCGGGCTATTCCGGGAACCGTTGCGGATATTGCCGGTCAGTTCACCAAAGGCGGCCTCGAGGAATTAACCGTACACAACGCCTGTTCGCATCACGGATGCCATTGAGGGGGAACGATTCTATGCAAGAAAGAAATTTCGACAAAGAGGCGGCTAATTGGGACGCGGAACCGCGTCGGGTGAAGCTGGCGCGGGATATCGTTGAGTCCATTAAAAGAGAGGTTGAACTTGATCCCGGAATGGATATCCTGGATTTCGGCTGTGGCACTGGTCTGGTGGGAATGCTGCTGCGGCCGCAGGCGCGGTCTTTGACCTGCGTGGATAATTCGCAGGGGATGCTCGATGTTTTGAAGGCCAAAGCCGCGCAAGCCCGGATAACCGGCGTGACAACTCAACTCGTGGATGTGTCCAAGGGAGGGGAATTGACGGGAAGTTATGATTGTATTGTCAGCGCCATGGCTTTGCATCATATAAAGGATATCGCCGGGTTGGCCAGGCAGTTCTATAAGGTGCTGCGGACGAGTGGTTTTGTTTGTATTGCGGATCTGGAGACGGAACAGGGCAAGTTCCACGAGGATCATGCCGGAGTTTTTCATCATGGATTCGAGCGCGCGCAACTTAGCGGGATCTTCGCGGAGGCCGGTTTCGCGGATATTAGTTTCCGCATAGCCGCCGAAGTCGAGAAACCTTCAGGTAAATTCCCGGTGTTTCTCAAAAAATCTATCCCGACAATTCCTCTAAATATTCCCATCGCTCGTAAGCTTTTTTGAGCTCATCTGACAAAAATCCTGACCTGGCTTTGGTTTTTGCGATCTCCGCGGGATCTTTCTGGTAAAAATTAAAATCAGCCAAAAGAGCGTATATTTCTTTTTGCTCAGCTTCTATTTTCTCGATTACCGACGGAAAGTTATCGAGCTCGCGCTGCTCTTTAGGCGTGAGTTTTCGCGCGACTACGGGTTTTCTGGGCCGGATAATCTCTTTTGCCGGTTTTTCTTTTTTCGGAGCCGGCGCCGCAGGTTTGCGCTGGCTTAGCCAATCGTCATAACCGCCGGCATATTCATTGATCAAACCGTCTCCTTCCAGGACCATGGTCGAGGTTACTACATTATTAAGAAAAACCCGGTCATGGCTGACCAAAAGAAGGGTGCCGGGATATTCGAGCAGTAATTCTTCCAATAGTTCAAGGGTCTCGATATCCAGATCGTTGGTCGGCTCATCCATTACTAAAACATTGGAAGGTTTGGAAAAAAGCCGGGCCAGAAAAAGGCGGTTGCGTTCCCCGCCCGAAAGAACTGTGACCGGGGTGCGCGCCCTGTCCGGAGTGAAAAGGAAATCCTGCAAATACCCGATTATATTCCTGGGCTTGCCATTAATGATTATGGTGTCGGATTCTCCGTTAACATTCTCGGCGACGGTCCGGTTTTCTTCCAATTGTTCGCGAAGCTGGTCGTAATAAGCGATCCGGAGGTTTGTTCCCAGGGTTACTTTGCCTGTTTGAGGCGTGAGTTTGCCCAGCATGAGTCGAAGCAATGTCGTTTTGCCGCTGCCGTTAGGCCCGATCACCCCGATCTTGTCGCCGCGCATTATTTGCGCGGTAAGATCCCTGACCAGGCATTTTTCTCCGTACCAGAAACCAAGGCGGGAGATCTTCACGACCTGATGGCCCGAGGGGTCCACTTTCTGCGAGCGCATGCGGACCTGGCCGATCGTCTTGCGTTGCGCTTTTTTTTCTTCTCTTAAGCGCTCCAGCGCCTTAACCCGGCCTTCATTACGGCATCTCCGGGCCTTGACGCCTTTGCGGATCCATATTTCTTCTTCAGCCAGCTTTTTATCGAAATGGTCCCATTGCGCTTCCTCTATGTCGAGCGCTGCCTGTTTGCGTTCGAGGAATGTCTTATAGTCGCACGACCAGCTGAATATCTTTCCCCGGTCGAGTTCGATGATCCGAGTCGCTAAACGGGCCATGAACATCCTGTCATGGGTGACGAAGAAAACAGTGCCGGGGTAATTAAGCAAAAATCCTTCCAGCCAGAGCATTGAGTCGATATCCAGATGGTTCGTCGGCTCGTCCAGCAGCAAAACTTCCGGCTTGAGCACCAGAGCCCTGGCCAAAAGGGCCCGGCGTTTTTGGCCGCCGGATAACCGGGAAAAATCGCTGTCCGGATCGAGTTTCATCTTGGCTATAACTTCCTCGACCTGATTATTCACGTCCCAGCTATTGGTATGGTCAAGCTTTTCTTGCAACGCATCAAGCTGCCTTAATACTTCCGGAGTCTGCTCCGTTTGCAGGCGATGGGTAAGATGATGGTGCTGGATCAACAGTTCGCCGCGTGACCCGAGCCCCGAGAGGACAATATCAAAAACAGTCCCGGCAATATCGACGGGCACTTCCTGCGGCAGGTAGGCGACCTGTATTCCTTTTTGCACGATAACGTTGCCGGCGTCAACCTGCTGCCGGCCGTTCATCACCTTCATTAAGGTGGTTTTTCCCGCGCCATTGCGGCCGAGCAGGGCGATACGTTCGCCGGGCTCCAGCTGCAAGTTTAAACAGTCGAAAATAAGCGGCCCGCTGAACGCAAGATCAATTTCCTGTAAACTGATTAACGCCATTTTCCGCAAACCTTTTTATTGTTATGAGAGATTAAGGAAGGCAGAGTACCGGGAAGATTGCTCCGCTAAAACCTTCATTGTCTGTGCCATTTTACCTTAAATAAAGGTTTTTGTATAGGGGGAAATATCATGCGGCTAATTTACCTTTCTGGGCAGAAATAATCTTCGGCAGTCAAGTCATTGGAGAAAGAGGATAAGTACAGAATAAATATAAGCCCGGGCATGGGGCGATAGAGAAAAACAAAATTATGATTGCATTATTTGTATTTTATAATAAAATTTAGTTATGGATGAGAAAAGAAACAGCATACGCTATCCCCTTTTCCTTGCGGCGGAGATTGATCGCTCTGATGCCGGCCAATCCGAAGATCCCTGCCGCATAACCGATATCTCGCGAAACGGCTGCCGGATCGAGAACATCCCTTTGTCTTTGCTTGAGAAACGCAAATTCAGGGTAAAAGCATATATTCCGTTTGAAGAGAAGACCGTGGATCTGCAAGCGACTGTACAATGGAGCGCTCCGGCCGAAAAATACGGCTGCGCCGGCTGCACAATACAAGAAACTTCTCAGGGAGATAAATTTGAGCTTATGGATTTAGCCTATCGAAAATGGAGGGCAGGGATACCCCGACATGCCAATAGAGACGGACGTTAAGTTCGGTGAGATGTTAGTGCGCCTCGGGTTTCTTGAAGAGAATAAGCTTGCCGAGGCGCTGAAAGTTCAGAAAGAGACAAAGAAAAAACTCGGCGAGATCCTGCTGGAGTGGAAGCTTATCGACGAAAATCAGCTTATCATCGCGCTCTCCGAGATATATCACCTGCCTGTCATCGATCTGACCAAGATCACCGTGGATCCGGAAATAAGGAAGCTTGTTCCTCCCCGCGTTTTCCAAAAATATAACGTTCTTCCGGTAGCTCTTCAAAACGACTATCTTGTCGTGGCCATGAACGACCCGCTTGATCTGGCTATGCTGCAGGAGCTCAAGAACCTCAGCGGAAAAAAGATCAGGCCGGTTTTGGCGACCTCAGTGGAGATACGCGCGTTTTTCGATAACCCGATGTTTGCCGCCGAAGAAGTGATCAGGGAGGCGTCCGACATCAAGGAAAGGGCTGTTCCAGCCGCGGATTCAGTATCGGTTAAAGAACTGGAATTAGCCGCCCAAGAGGCTCCCACGGTCCGGCTTGTGGCATCGGTGATCTCCGAAGCGATCAAAAATAAAGCTTCGGACATCCATTTCGAGCCTCAGCGCGAGTCCATGCGCGTGCGCTTCCGGATCGACGGGGTTTTGTACGAGAAGACGATGATCCCCAGCGACATGCAGGCGGCGATCATATCCCGGATCAAGATCATTGCCGGGATGGACATTTCGGAAAACCGCAAACCCCAGGACGGCAGGATGGAAGCCAGCGGCGACGGCAAGCAGTTCGATATCCGGGTTTCCAGCCTTCCCAGCATATTCGGCGAAAAGCTGGTCCTGCGGCTCTTGAACAAGCAGAGCATCATTCTTCCGCTTAGTTCGCTGGGAATGAATGAGGGGGAGATGTCCTTGATCTCCGAGCTGGCCAAGCGGCCATACGGGATGGTTTTGGTTTCCGGGCCGACCGGCAGCGGCAAGACCACCACGTTATATTCCCTGCTTAACAGTATTAATAACAAAGAAAAGAATATTGTTACCGTTGAGGATCCGGTCGAATACGAGCTTAACGGTATTACCCAGACTGCGGTCAATACCCGGGCCGGCTATTCCTTTGCCACCGCCATCCGCCATATCCTCAGGCAGGACCCGGATATCATTATGATCGGAGAGATCCGCGATCTGGAAACCGCGGAGATCGCCATCCAGGCCGCTCTCACCGGCCATCTGGTGCTTTCCACCATCCATACCAACAACGCCGCCGGAGTAGTGACCCGGCTGATCGATATGAATGTCGAGCCTTTTCTGGTCAGTTCCGCGGTGGTCGGGGTGATCGCCCAGCGGTTGGTGCGCACGCTCTGCCCGGTTTGCCGAAAAGGCTTCCGGCCTTCAGAGGATATGAAAAAGAACATTCCCGATCTTGCCGCTTTTCCGGAGGATACGGTTTTTGCCGCTCCTGTGGGTTGTCCCGAGTGTAATTCTCTGGGGTACAACGGCCGGACCGGAGTGTTCGAAATGTTTGCCATGGATGCCGAGGTCAGGAATCTTATTTTGTCAAAAAGCAACGAGGCGGAGATCAGCAAATCTCTGCTTTCCAGGAACATGAAGACCCTGCGGTCTTCCGGGTTGGATAAGGCGCGTCGGCTTATAACTTCCATCGAAGAAGTGATGCGCATAACCTTCGTGGAGAAAGACTAATATGCCTGAATTTTTATATCGAGTGCGCAATAACGAAGGTAGGGTTTTTGCCGGGGTGCTGGAAGCGGAAGATAGCAAGCAGCTGCGCCATCAGCTGCACCATGCGGGATATTATGTGGTTTCTTTGCGCAAATACGGGGCGGGGTGGAAGTTTATTTTCGGGCGTAAGGAAGCGGACATCGATTCGACGATCATGTTCACCCGCCATCTGGCTTCCATGCTTGAGGTGGGTATGGATATTATGAGCGCTCTGGAAAGCATCTGGAAAGGCATGGAGAAAGAAAAGATGCAGATCATAGTCAGCCGGGTGCGCACCAGGCTAAGCGCGGGGCAGAGTTTATCCCGGGCCATCGAGATGACCGAAGCTTTTCCGGTTTTTTACTGCTCGTTACTTTCCGTTGCCGAATCGGGAGGCGGCTTTGTCTATATACTTAAAAAACTGCTGGCTTATCTGGAACATCAGCGCGAGTTCCAGGCCAAAATAAAAAAAGCGTCTCTCTATCCCAGTTTTGTTCTGGCCTTCGCGGCCCTGGTCCTTATTTTAATGATGGTCACTGTAGTCCCCACATTTCAGAAAGTGTTTACCAAGATAAAAGCGCCCATGCCCCCGGTCACTCAGTTTACCATTAATGTATCGCAGGCGATGCGTTCATTCTGGTTCTGGGGTATTTTGATCGGGATAGTGGCGGTAATAACAGGCGCATATTCCTTATTGCGCAAGAACCCTAAGTTCGAGAAATTTTTTGACCGGACCAAACTCCGCCTGCCTATTTTAGGCAAAATAATCTATCTGGCCGCGATCGAGCGATTTGTGCGGACTCTGGGTTTACTGGTAAGTTCTGGAGTAACCCTGGTCACCAGCCTGGATGTGACCAGAACGACTTTAGACAATAAAGAATTGGAGACGGCGCTGGGAACTCTGCGGGGAAAAATAATCCGCGGCGAGCCTTTGAGCGTGTCATTTATGGAGGGCGGGATTTTTCCCGCCTTTCTCATCGAAATGGTCAGGCTGGGAGAGCAGACAGGGACATTGGGGCAGGTGCTGGAGCGGTCGGCGGATTATTTCTACGAGGAGCTGGACACGCGGATGAACAATTTTCTGACTTTACTGGAGCCGGCGCTGATCGTGCTGGTGGGCGCGGTGGTAGTGTTTGTGCTCTGGAGCACATATGTGCCGATCTTTAGCCTTTGGGACAAAATTCCTCAACTGCGTTAATTTCTTTTGACTTATTGAAATTTTTTGGTAAAGTAATATATAGGTATTATTTACAAATAAATTTATTAATAAAAACGGTAATTAAACCAAAAGGAGGAAAAAGATGCGAAAGGCTTTTACGCTGGTCGAAATTCTGGTGGTTCTGGTGGTCATCGGTATCCTGATAGGGCTTATTCTGCCGAATACGCTCAGAGCGATCCGTCAGGCCCAGATCAGGGAATGCGCTTCTAATATTCGCTCGATTAATTCAGCATTGCAACTGTGTTTTTCAGAAACCCGGGATTGGAACAGATGCAATAACATCGCCGCGCTGGTACCTAATTACCTTGAGGTAGCTCCCGCATGTCCATTTAATATTGGATATACAGTTCAACAGACTGCTAATCAGTGGGAAGTTAATGCTTTGACACATATGGATTTTTGGCCGAATTTTACTAATCATCCTTTTGCGCAATAAGGATGGATAAGAAAGGAAAAAAGCAGAGTATAACTTCATAATATGGGTAATCTTCTAGGAATAGAAGTCGGTTCCAAACAAATAAGATATCTTGTCTTTAGCAAAAAAGGCAGGAAATGCTTGGTCTCTAAAAAAGGGGCTGTTCTCCTTTCGGGAACAGCCCCTTCTTTTATGGCCCACGCGGTACTTTCGATTATTTCCCAGGAAAAAATCCCTTTTGGCGACTGTTATCTCACTTTTCTTCAGGACAATATGCTCAGCAGTCAGTTTATCCTTCCCCGGATCCCGGCGCGCGAGCTGGAAGAGGTTGTAAGAGGGGAGATCGAGAAAATACCGTCTTTTTCCGCTGAGGATTTCTATTTTACTTTTTCGCACCGGCCTTTCGAGGATGCCAAGACCAAAGTTATTTTTTCCGCGGTGCTCAAAAATGCGGTGGACCCGCTTTACTCCGAGGCGCGGGAAAAAAAGTCCCGCTTCAAAAGGATCGAACTGGCCCCGCTTAATCTCCTGCCCCTTAGCTATCATCTTCATAAAGGCAAAGACGAGGCCATGATCGTAGTCGATGACAACGCTACTTATGTTATGGTAAATAGCGCCAAAGAGTGCAAGCTTCTTTATTCTATCAGCTCCGGCAAGTCAACTCTTTACCGGGATGATAAATTGGACTCCGGAGAATTCCTGAACTGGACCGAAGAGATAAGAAGAGCGTTAAAGTCTTACGCTCTTTCCTATAATGTTTTGGAGGTCAAAGACTGCTGGCTGGTTTGGGACCGGGATAAGCCGGGTTTGGAGCAACAGATCGAAGGCAAGTTGGGGCTAAGGGTGAAGAGTCTTGACATAACATTGTTTGCCGGTTTTGCTGCACTTGCGGGATCGGAACTAAATCCCCGCGACTGCATTGCCGCCGCGCCTATTATTGCCGAGCTTAATAAGTATAATAGCGAGTTCAATTTTAAGGGAATGATGCGGGAGCAATTCCTTAAAGACTCCAAGAAAAAGCTGATCGCGGCTTTTGCCGTATATAGTTTGTGCGTCGTAGCCGCGTTGGGAAGCGTCTTTTTATTTTATTCCAAAGAGCGCGGCCAGATAAAACAGAGGTTGGTTGATACCCGGGCCAGCATTGCCGAGCTGGAAATAAAAACCCAGGCCCTGCGCGAAAAACGCGATGAGGCCATCCGGGCCAAAGAGCTGCTTATCTTGCAGGCGGGCTTTGTCCGCGAGCTCAACCGGGTTTCCTGGTCGAGAGTATTCGGAGAAGTAGCGACTGAATTGCCGGCCGAGGTCGCCTTTTCGTCGTTCCAGGTTTCAGGCACCAGCTCAGTTACGTTAAGGGGAGAAGCTCTTGATGTTGCCAGCGTAGCCGAGCTCGTGCGCAGGATCGATAATTCCCGGGTTTTGTACAAAGCGAGCTTTGATTTCTTGAAAGAAGCCAAACGCAAAGACGAAAGTATTTATTTCACTTTCGGCATACTCGCCTCTATTAGAAAAGATGATCAATAAAACGCTTTCCCCAAAGACCGATGTTGTGAATCTGAAGCTGATCTTTACTGTCATTGCCGTGATTTTGACTGTCCTGCTCGGCTTTGCTTCGGTTCAGAGTTTCTTGAGCTATCGCAGTGAATCCCACGAACTGCGCGAGCTGGATATTCGTCATAGTCGTCTGGAGAAAGACTTTGTCAGCCTGGGGAATTTGATCGAGCAGTATACCCGGGAACAGGAAAAGTTTCAGAAATTGCTCTTTCAGGAACAGGATGTTCCTCTCTTTCTGGAAGAAATCGCCCTTTTTGCCTCGGATGCCAAAGTTAAGATCCTTGATGTCAAGACCCGCACGTTTGTCAAAGTTAAGTATTTGGATCCCGCTAAAGCTGAAAAGAATAAAAAGAGCGGTCCAAAGGAGGAGGACCAGGGATTAGTCCTTTCCTCGCTGCCGGTGCAAGTGAACATTCAAGGGACTTTTGAATCCATTGTCAAGTTCTTGATGAAGCTGGAAAGATATAAGCAGCTTCTTACGCTCAGCGATGTAGAGATCAAACTCAAGGAATATCCTCAATTACTATGTTCCCTGACCGTGAGCATATACAGCCTCAGGGAAATGAAGACGGGGATGGCTCAATGATAAAAGTTATGAGACCGGAAGTGTTTTTTTCCACGGCGGTTTTGATTTCTTTCTGCGTGCTTCTGACGCCGGCATTAAGCGCCACGGCAGAACAGAAAGGCGCGGCGGAGGAACTATCTCTTGACGTGACAGATGTAAAGCTGGCTGAATCAATTATGATGGCTGCGCCGTATGTGTTTTCCTATGAGCGCGATCCTTTTAAGCCTCTCGCAGAAGTTACGAATACCGATTCGGCGGTTTCTTATGTTCAGCCTGTTTTAACCGAAGATGCCCCCAGTTTACACGGCATTATCTCTTCCGGAGGCGTAAACCGGGCCTTGCTGCAGGTAAAGGGCAAGACCAAGCTTTATAAGGCCCAGGAAATGGCCGGGGCGTATCTGATCGAATCGATCGATGCCAAAAAAGTCATTCTTAAACTGGGAAATAATCAATTGGAGCTCAAAGTAGGAGGGGACGGAAAAAAATGAAGAAGAAAGCGTTTATTGTATTGAGTTTTATTTTTGCTTTTGTTCTGATGTCTGCTTCAGCGTTTGCCCAGGGGGCCGTCAAGCAAAAACAGTCAGATACAATATACGACATTATAGATGAGGCGCTCAGGCAGGAAGAGCAGCGCAGGCAGGATTCAATAACCGCGTCTCAAAAGCCTAAATCTTCGAAAATGATGACTTTGGAGCCCGCGGTGGAGCGTATTATCCAGTCCGGCAAAGGCCAGGAGCGGATGAACCTGGAGTTCGAAGCTACCAGCTTGGGCAAGGTATTGAATTCAATAGCCGAGGTGGCGGGAATTAATATGGTCCTTGACCCTGAGCTGGCTGAAAAGAAGATCGATTTGCACCTCAAGGATGTGCCAGCCGAAGAGGCCCTGAGCTTGATTTTTAGCGCTCATAATCTCGGCTCCAGCCCGGTCGGCAACTCGCTGTATATTTCCCACAGGGACAAGATCAAAAAAGAAGCCTCGCAGGTCTGCCTGATCAAGTTGGAAAACCTCAGCGTGGAAAACGCGCAGGCTTTGATCAAGGATCTTGCTCAGGTGGCAAATATCAGCAAGGAAATAAACACCATGACTGTAATGGGTACTCCCGATCAAATTTCGCAGGTTCAGGAAATTTTGAAAAAAGCCGACGTGCCCCAGTCGCTGGTGGTGATGGAAACCAAGATAATCGAGATCAACCGGGATGCCCTCAAAGAGCTGGGTGTGGACTGGTCTGATGCTCTGAATATAAATTTCCAGGAAGCCAAGCGCGCGGCGGACCCCGCAGATCCCCTGGATGATGATTCGGCTAAATCCGCCTTCAAGGTGTTCACTATCGGCAGGAATGCTTTGAGTTTTGACGCTTCGGTCAAAATGCTGGAATCCAAGAATTTGGCCCGCATTCTTTCCAATCCGCGGGTGACCACTCTTAACAATAAGGAAGCCGAGATTTTCGTCGGTGATCGCATCCCCTACACCATCACTACCGTGACCGGCGGGGTAGCCAGCACCGAAGTCAGGTTTTCCGAGCCCGGGATCCGGCTTAAGATCACCCCTTCCATAATCGAGTCGGGATTCGTGGTCATCAAGATCGAACCCGAAGTCAGCTATATTTACACCTGGAGAGGCCCGGACGACCAGTATCCCTGGATCAAGACCAGGGAAGCCACCGCCTACGTGCGGGTCAAAAACAACGAAACATTCGTGCTGGGCGGGCTTTTGACCAATGAGGATAAGCAGAACTTGTATCAAGTCCCGTTCCTGGGAAAATTGCCGCTGTTGGGCAATTTGTTTTCGTACCATAAGAACACCAATACCGATTCCGAGTTGATCATTACCGTGACACCGGTAGTGATCAGTAGCGTTAACTGATCCGTTTAATCCATAGGCTTCTTCCGAAGCATTTTTACTCTCCTTTAAGGGCATAAATAATGCGCGCAAAGCGTGGGGTAACTTTTGTTGAAATTCTCGCCTCCCTGGTCATCCTGGGGATATTAATTACCGGATTATTGAATGTTTTTTTACTGTGTTTCCAGTGGAATGACGCTTCCCGGGAGATGCTCATCGCCATGGCCGAGGTTCAGAGCAAGCTTGAAGAAATCCGGGCCAGCCCATACGATCTGATTCCCGCGGCGTATTCACCCGCGGGAACCCCGGGCAATACGTTTGCGCTTACTGGGATCAACGGTACCGGCGTGATCTTTGTGAATAACGCTAATTCGGATCTTTTAAATATCCGCGTTGCCGCATGTTGGCGGGGAACAAGAAACGGCCGCATGTTCGGGGAAGACGCAAATCTTAACGGAGTTCTGGATGCCGGGGAGGATGCCAACAACAATGGCCTGTTAGATTCGCAGGCGTCCTTGACCATGCCGATCGCCAGAAGATAACATGAGATATCCCTGCCGCAAAGGATTTACCCTTGTCGAGATCATGACCGTAAGCGCGATCAGCGTTATTCTTATCGGGTCATTGCTCATGTTTCTTATCCGCGGCTTTCGGATTATTAATACCGGAGAGAAATCAATCGAGCTTCAGCAGGAGCTCAACCGCGCCCTGGTCTGGATATCGGATGATCTTAAACAGACCGCGCCGGCGCAGATCAATCTGCCGGCAAACGGACAATGGCTTAATTTAGGCGCTTTTAATATTCCGACCGGCGTAAACCCCGCGGGGAGAATTATTTGGCCTATTAATAACTGGAATATTGTTTATAACCTTAGTGACAATAATCTGGCTCGGACTTTTAACGGACAAACCATGGTAGTGGCGAACTCGCTGACAAGGGCGGTATACCGGCGTACCGCGGCCAACCCGCGGGAGGTAGAAGTGGTTTTGAACGCAACCAACCAGACCGGTTACGGTATAATGCAAGATTCAATTGTATTCAACGTTACAATGCGCAACCAATGAAAAAAAATAAAGGGGTTATACTTTTACTTGCGGTAGGCGCAGCGGCTATCTTAAGCCTTTTGGGCGCGTTTTTTTTCGGTTCGAGCTTCGTGAATCAGCGTCTGGCGGAAAGACAGAGGCAGATGGCCCAGGCTATGCAGAATGCCGAGGCCGGTATCGAGCGGGCGCTTTTTGATCTGCGTCTGGATTTTATCAACGACTTGAGTTCTCCGAGTTGGGCAGACGGGGATATCAACGGACAGCCCTTCGCCCCAAATTTTAACAACTACCAGGATTTTCTCTATGTGGGGACACAGCTTAACGAGGGTTCATACGCTGTTCAGCTGTGGAATGTTTTCGGCCGTAACAGGGATATCCGGATACGCTCTACCGGAACCGCCGGCAGCGTCAGCCAGACAATACTGGTTTACGCTTCTATAAAGAACATATCACTTTTGGATACCGCGATTTCCGCCGGATCCGGGCAGGGCGGGGGCTACATTAACGGCCACGCCGAAATTCATGGTTCGGTGCATATTTTGGGAGATGGCTTGGCTGAGGGTGAAAACGCCATGGAATTAAAAGGCGGGGCATATCTGAGCAATAATTATGAAAGTTTGTTTCCGCCCTCTTTTTTAAATACTCTAAAACCTTATGTTCTGCCCTCTATTGCCAACGAAGTTGGCCTGAAAACACTGAACGCCGAACTTCGGGTAAGAAATGGCGGGGTGAGTTTAGGCGGGACTTCAACTGTCGGCGAGCCGGACGTCTATCCGGCCGGGATAAAAGAAAAATTTGACGGTGTCTATGTTACCGATGGTTTTAATAATACTGGGGCTGTTTTTTCCGATAACGGCTGGAATAATGGATATGACTTAGGTAATATTATTCCTAATCCTTCCCTAAACGATCCGCACAAAGGTTACCCGAGCTATTACGATTACTATCAAGCTAATGCTCTGGTAATAACTCCGCCCGGAGGAACTTTAACTTTAAGAGAAAACACGGCATATTCATCTCCCTCGGGCAATGGCAGCATTCAGCTTGATGATAAGGGTAATCTTATTGTTACAGGTATCGTCTACATTATAGGCAACTTTAACATAGGGCGTTCCGGCGGAGGCGCGGAAACTTTTACTTACTCCGGTAAAGGTTCAATACTTGTCAGAGGCAATGTAAATGTGAACGGTAATTTTCTGGCTAAAAATTCCTTTCCGCAGGTGAATTTGATCGGCATTATGGCCGGCGGGAATATGAAACTGGGTCAGGACCCGCATAGCGAAATAATGGGGTTATTTTACGCGGAGAATAGTGTAACTGTCAACAAGCAGACCAGTATCGCCGGGACAATAATCGGCAATACCTATACCATGGATCAGGTTCCGGCTATTTATCAGGTTCCGGCCACGCTCGATAATCTTCCTCCTGACTACATCTGTGATCAGCCGTTCTGGGTCATGAAAGTCATATCCTGGCAAAAGGAGCAAAACTAGGGAACGCTTTTAAAGAAGTGACAGCCGCTAAAAGTGGGGTCGCTTTTTTTCTTTGTTGGACGAAGTCAGGACAGGGTATATAATTATTATAATAATCATCGCTCAACGCAAAAATAAGGTATGATCAGTAAGCATATTCGGACCTTGAAAGATAATGGCAAAACTCATTAAAAAATCAAAGATGCTGCGCCGCCCCGAAACACTCCTCTATGAAGGCCGGCCCCAGGACGACAAGGTAAAGATCACTGTCTTTGATTACGATGAAAATAAATGCGAGGAAAAAGTCGTCAATAATATCGAAGAGTGCTTTCCTTTCAAAGATAAACCCAGCGTCACCTGGATAAATATCGACGGCCTGCACTCCATCGATGTCCTGGAAAAGATCAGCTCCTGTTATCTGGTGCATCATCTGGTGCTCGAGGACATCTTGAATATAAACCAGAGGCCGAAAGCGGAAGATTTCGGGGAATATATTTATATCTGCGCCAAGATGTTTTCCTTCGAAGAAACTAAAGACGATATCATTGAAGAGCAGGTGAGCGTTATTCTGGGCAATAATTTTGTCATCACCTTCCAGGAGGAGAAGCAGGGCGATGTTTTCGATGAGATAAGGCAAAGGATCCGGGCCGGTAAAGGCCGCATCCGCCGGATGAAAGCGGATTACCTGGCTTACGCCCTTTTAGACGCCATTATAGATAATTACTTTGTGGTCTTAGAAAAGATCGGGGAGAAGATCGAATCGATCGAGGAAGCCCTGGTGGTCAAGCCGGATTCCAGGATCCTCCAGTCTATAAACAAGACTAAAAAGAACCTGATTTTTCTAAGAAAGACGGTTTGGCCTCTCAGGGAGGTCGTGCGCACGGTGACCCAAACCGATTCCCCGCTTATCCGGGAACAGACGCTGGTCTATTTCCGGGATATTCACGACCATGTCATCCAGGCCGTTGACACCATAGAGGCGTTCCGGGATACGGTCTCGAGCATGCTGGATATTTATCTTTCCAGCCTTAGCCACCGGCTTAACGAAGTCATGAAAGTGTTGACGGTCATCGCCACGATCTTTATGCCTTTGACCTTCCTGGCCGGGATCTACGGGATGAACTTCAATACCCGGGCATCGCCATTCAATATGCCGGAGCTGAACTGGCCTTTCGGTTATCTGTTTGTCCTTTTATTGATGGCTACGGTGGTATTAGGCATGGTCATGTATTTTAAGAAGAAAGAATGGTTTTGAGGCCTGGAAAAAGGTTTTTTCTGGGGCTGTCTTAAAGAAAGGAGAAACTATGGAAGCTTTAAGTTCTCTTCCCCTGCTTTTGGGAGGTGCCTGGACTTCGGGAGTCAGATTTTATCTGACTATAGCTGTGCTGGGGTTTGCCGGAAAAATGGGATGGATCACTTTGCCCGGGGACTTAAATGCTATCTCCAATCCTTTGATCTTCGCTCCCGCCGGGCTTTTATACGGGGTAGAGTTCTTCGCGGACAAGATCAAGTATATCGATACCATCTGGGACAGCTTTCACACTTTTATCAAGCCTATCGGCAGTTCGGTGTTAGGTTATATGGCGGCTTCCAACCTGGGGCCGATGGCCCAGATCCCCGTGGCAATGCTCTGCGGAACGCTTTCCGGGGGGACTCAATTGACCAAAGCCAGCGCCAGGCTGGCGATCAACGCTTCTCCCGAGCCGGTGAGCAACGCGGTCGTCAGCACGACCGAAGACGGCCTTTCCATGTTCGTCCTTTATATGATCATCAAGCATCCGGTTATTGCCAGCATAATCATTATCATTTTGATCTGCCTGACAATCTGGCTGCTGATCAAGGTGATCAAGTTCGCGAAAAAGGTGATCGGGTTTATCTTCCACAGAAAGAAAGAATAATCCTCATTACCGCCCAAGACCGCCGGCTGACCCGGGGTGCAAAACTTTCAATTTATCTTTAAATAATGACAAAACGCGTTCTGGAATTATTGATAATCGCAATATTCATTTGCGGCTGCGCCAGGGTCCGCCACCCTGTGCCGCCTGATCTGATTAACCGGGCTCAGGTCTTAGGGGCGCCTGATATCCGGGCTTTCAGCAACCGGCCCAGCGATATCTTTATAAACGATCTGATCAAACTCCTGGACCAGGAAGAGTCGGGCTTATTTTCTTTTCTTGATTTTAAAGCCGAGAAAAGCTACGCCGCGCTGGCAATTTCCGGAGGGGCGGCAAACGGGGCGTACGGCGCGGGATTGCTTTGCGGCTGGACCCAAGCCAAGACCCGTCCGGATTTCAAGATCGTCACCGGGATAAGCACCGGGGCCATAATCGGGACTTACGCTTTTTTAGGAAGCAAATATGACCGGGAATTAAAAGAGTTTTACACCGAACATTCGACTAAAGATGTCTGGAAAAACAAAGGATTGCTGAAGGTCATCTTCGGCAATTCTTTCGCCAATAACCTGCCTTTGCGCCGGCTTCTGGAGCGTTATTTCGATAAAGAGCTGCTGCGGGACGTCGCTTTAGAATACAAAAGGGGGCGCAGGTTTTATGTCGGCACCACTGAACTGGACGCCCAGCGGCTGGTTATCTGGGACATGGGAAAGATCGCTTCTATGGCCGATGAGCGCGCATTAAAGCTGTTCCGCAAGGTCATCCTGGCCTCGGCGACTATTCCCGCGGTGCTCGCTCCGGTCTATTTTGATGTCCAGGTGGACGGAAATACTTACGATGAGATGCATGTCGACGGAGGAACGGTCAAGCAGGTGTTTTTCCTTTATGACGTTTTGCGGGGCATTGAAAAAGCCGTAGCTAAAAAGGGGATAGATTCTTCTAGAATAAAATACAGCATTTACGTCATCAGGAACGGCTATACCGACCCGGTCTGGAAAGAAGTCCGGGACACCCTGCCCGCGATCGCGGAACGGGCCATCGACACTATGACTAACGCCCAGACTATCGGGGATCTGTATCAGCTCTATACTTTTACCAGGCTGGGCCAGGGTGACTTTAATCTGGCCTACATTCCCGCAACCCATAAGTCGAAGGCCAAAGAGTTATTCGATCCCGCTGAAATGTCCGAACTTTTTGAGTTGGGGTTTGCCGAAGCTTCCCGGGGATATCAATGGAAAAAAGCTCCTCCCGGGTTGGAATCCGGAGAGCTAAGCCGGTAACCTGTTTAATGGTAATAAGTTAAGAGCCTGCATTAGCCTGTTTTTACTTAAAAAGAAATTTTATTGACAAAGATCCGGGATATGCTATAATTTTTTTTGTAGTAAATATAAGATTAGAAGTCTAAAAGCCGTAAGGGTTTGGATGTCTAGCCTTGCGGTTTTTTTATTTGTCGTTTACTATAATTAGAGAAGAGAGGAGGCAGCGCAAATGGCAAAAGGTAAAGTAAAGTGGTTTTCCAACCAGAAAGGTTACGGCTTTATCACTCCTGAGAACGGAAATGACGTGTTCGTGCATCACAGCGCCATCCAGGGTGAGGGTTATAAATCCTTGAACGAAGGACAGGAAGTCGAGTTTGAGATCGAAAAAGGACCTAAAGGTGAACAGGCTACTAAGGTAGTCAAGTTATAATTCTAAAAA
>JBFZAG010000010.1:0-19624 GCA_041309145.1 Candidatus Omnitrophota bacterium
ACGGCTGAGGTTTGGGCGGGAAAAACCAAAACTTCACAGCCGTTTTCCATCAGCTTCCTGAGAATATTATATTTTACCCCGCAGTCCAGCACTGCGACTTTTATTGGCTTGATCGATCTGCCGGTTTTCTTATCCTTAGCCAGAACTGACCAGGTGTATTTTTTATCGATAGTGACTTCTTTGACCAGATCAATGCCTACCAGGCCCGGAGAATTTTTCGCTTTCCCGACCAGGCTTTTCTCGTCGAGGTCCTCGGTTGACAATACCGCCTTCATCGCTCCCGCGGAGCGGATATGCAGGGTCAATTCCCGGGTATCAATACCCTCAATGCCCATGACTTTATTTTCCTTTAAATAATCCCCGAGAGATTTGGTGCTCCGCCAGTTGCTGGCTACCTTGGAGTATTCTTTGACCGCAAAACCCTCCAGGAACGGCTGGCGCGATTCCATGTCTTGGGGATTTACCCCGTAGTTGCCGATCAAAGGATAAGTCATAGCCACGATCTGGCCCTTATAAGAAGGATCAGTGATCACTTCCTGGTAGCCGCTCATCGAAGTGTTAAAAACAACTTCCCCGAACCGCTCGCCTGTTGCTCCGAACGATTCCCCTCTGAATATTTTCCCGTCCTCTAATGCCAATATCGCTTTCATCTTATCCTAGGGACGGTTCTCATTTAGATTGAGAAGTGTCCCTTCCTTAGTCCATAGGGGACAGTTCTTGAGCTGAGCGAGAACCGTCCCTACTTATATTCAACTTTTACTTTCGATTTATCCAGCGCCGCTTTGATGAAACCCCTGAACAGAGGGTGCGACTGGTCGGGCTTGGATTTAAATTCCGGGTGGAACTGCACCGCGACAAAAAACGGATGTTTCTTTAATTCGATGATCTCCACCAGGTTGCCTTTGGGATAGATCCCGGAGAAAACCACGCCTTTTTTTTCCAAAAGAGCGCGGTACTTATTGTTGAACTCATAACGGTGGCGGTGGCGTTCCTCGACCAAAGACCTGCGGTATAATTTATTGGCCAGGCTCCCTTTCTTCAGCCGGCAAGGATAAGCGCCCAGCCGCATGGTCCCGCCCAGATCTTTGACTTTTTGCTGCTCCTCCAGAAGCCCGATCACCGGATTTTTGGTCTTGGGTTTGAATTCCGTGGAGTTGGCGTCTTTGAGGCCGCAGACATTCCGGCTGAACTCGATGACCGCGCACTGCATGCCCAAACACAGCCCCAGGAAAGGAATATTATTTTCCCGGCTGAACTTTATTGCGCTGATCTTGCCTTCGATGCCCCGGTAGCCGAAACCTCCGGGGACCAGGATCCCGGAAACGCCTTCCAACAGTTTTTGCGCTCCGTGTTTCTGCAGGTCCTCGGAATCGATCTTTTTGATCTCTACCTTAGTGTCATTGGCGATCCCGGCGTGGGTCAAAGATTCGTAAATGGATTTATAGGCGTCCTGCAAAGTCATGTATTTGCCCACCAAAGCGATAAAAATGCGCTCCTTGGGGTAAAGCACTTTATTGACCACGTTTTTTTCCCAATCTGCCTGCTGGAAGAACTTGCAGATCAGATGAAAGTGTCCGAGGATTATCTCGTCGAGGATCTGGTTCTTGAAGTCCAGGGGGATCTGGTAAATGGTCTGCGCGTCCTTGCATTCGATGACCGCTTCTTTCTTGACGTTGCAAAAAAGAGAGATCTTTTCCCTGATCGAATCCGACAATGATTTCTCCGTCCGGCAGATCAGAATATCCGGCTGGATCCCGATCTCGCGCAAAGTGCCCACGCTGTGCTGGGAAGGCTTGGTCTTGAGCTCATCCGCGGCCTTGATATAAGGCACCAGGGTCAAATGTATATAGAGGACATTTTCGTAGCCCATATCCAGCCTGAACTGCCTGGCCGCTTCCAGGTACGGGAGGCTTTCGATATCGCCGACCGTTCCCCCGACCTCGACGATCACGATATCCGCCGCGGATACCGCGGAAACTTTCTTGATCCGGTTCTTGATCTCGTCGGTGATATGGGGGATGACCTGGATGGTTTTTCCCAGGTAATCTCCCCTTCTTTCCCGGTTGATCACGGTGTTGTAGACCTGGCCGGTGGTAATATTGTTGAACCTGGTGAGTTTGGCGTTAATGAACCGCTCGTAATGGCCCAGGTCAAGGTCGGTTTCCGCGCCGTCTTCGGTAACATAGACCTCTCCGTGCTGGAAAGGGTTCATTGTTCCCGGGTCGACATTCAGGTAAGGGTCGCACTTCATGATCGTCACCTTTAGCCCCCGGCCCTCCAGGATCTTGCCGATCGAAGCTGAGGCTATGCCTTTGCCCAAACTGGAAATCACTCCTCCGGTAATAAAAATATATTTAGCCATTGCTTCCCTCTTCTGGTTAGAATCTATCTTAACTTCAATTATCTCATGTGGTTATAAAAAACCGGCGTTTTAAAGGTGACAGTTCCACCTATAAAACGCCGTTGTTTTTGTGATTCACACTTGAACCACGCCTGTAGTATAACCAACCCGCCACCATAAGTCAACATTTTTTCCTTGAATTTTATATTGTGAATATTGCCACTTTCTGGCTGGAAATGTCCGCCACCAAACGCGCCTCCTGTTTATCCAGGTCCTTGACCCAGACCACATTTCTATATCGGGCATAGTTGGGAGCGAGTTTGGGAAATAAATTGACCCCGGAAAAAATCATTTTAGGATGATAGACCACGCCTTTATTCTCCGGAAAGATCGAGAGGTAAAAGATCCCGGCTTCCACCAAATCCTGGAAAAAATGGGTGCCGAAAGACAATTCCGGGACGCAGTTGGCGCTCTGAAAAGCGATCTCGCCTAAAACCGCGATATTGTCGATCTCGGAGAAAGTCACCGGGACTCCCAGGGATGCGGTGGTCGTGCCCCATCTTCCCGGCCCCAAAAGCAGGATCCGGGTTTTATTTTTGTCCTCGATCTTGTGGTTCAACTCGCCTATCGCCCGGGCGATATCGTATTTGGCGGTCTCGGATAGAACGCTGTATTCTTTGGGGTCGACCAGGATGATCCGATGGATGTCCTGGGAAATACTTCCGCCCAGAAATCCCCCTTTAGCGAAAAAGATCGTTTTTTCTTTATCCAGCTTTTCCGGAAATTCCACTTTCCGGCCCAGCCCTTTGGCCTGGAGCGGCCGGCACTGGAGCAGATTGATCCGGAAGTTTCCGTCTTTCTTGAAATTCACCGTAAATTCGATATCCACCGGATGGCCGTAACGCCCTTCCAGCTCTTTCAAGATCCTCTGCATCACCTCGCCGAATTTAGTCTCGCTGAAAAGCTTGTCGAAAGTCAGGATCCAGATATCTTCTTCCTGGCCGCGCTCCCTTAAACTGCGGATCGCTTCTTCATCCTTGATCGCGATCAAAGCCAGGTTCAGGTCCGGAAGCTCTTTCAATAATTCCCGCAAACTAATGGTTTGCAGAATATTGTCTTTGGTGTTTAAAAGATCGATATCGTGCTGGGAGTATTTCTGGGTATCCCGCATATTCTCGTGAGGCTTGACCAGCGGCTCATCTAACGCTGCGATCCTCGGGTAATCCCCTTCTACCCGGTTCACCGCCCTGGTCCCCAGCCCCATGACCAGACGGAGCATCCCGGCTTTGGGATCGAGATCCGGCTTCCAGACAAAAGTGTTGTAAGAGATCCCCACTCCGGCCAGGTCCGGAAAGAAATACTGCTTGTGGTAGGCTCCGGAAACCCTTTGCACCAGTAAGGCCATTTGCTCGTCGGACTGGTCCAGCCCCCGCTGCAAGCGGTAATTAAGGGCGTCTTTATTCATCGCCGAAGCGTAGATCCTACGCACCGCGTCCTGGAATTTGGCGTAGCGCTGTTCGGGCGTGCCCTGGTTGACCAGGAATATAGATTCGTATTTTCCGGCAAAGACATTGCCGAAGCTGTCCTCCAGGAGACTGGAAGAGCGCACGATGATCGGCGACTGGCCGAAATATTCGATCATCTGCTGGAACTGCTCTTTGATCTCTTCCGGAAAAAGCCCGGCGAGCATCTTTTCCCGCAGTTGCTGGGCGACCTGGAAATATCCGTCTTTGGTCTTTTGCTCCATGCGCAGCTTCCACCAGCCGTTCTCCACTATATAGGTATAAAAAACATCCGAGCCGACATAAAAAGAATCGTGGGGCTCAAAATAATTGCTGAGCGGATCGGTTTTCTTATGAGAAAGGATGTTCCGGGATAAAAGCATGCCTACGGATTTACCCCCCACAAAACCGGTGCCGATCATCCGGGGCTTGATCGAAACCAGGTCTTCCAGCGTAAAATTGTCTTTGATCAGGTCGAGCATCTTATCTTCGCGGGTGAACATGACCCTGGCCAATTGTTCGACCATCTGCAGTTTTTCTTTTTCCTGTCCGGTTTTCTGGGCCATATCCTCGGCTTTAATGAACATCCGGTCCCAGTAATCCAGGTTCCTCCGGGCGGATTTCGGGCTTTTCTTGAACACTTCCGAGAACAGTTTCGCGGTGTCCCCGCTGTTGGCGATCGGCACGAAACTTTCTTTTTTCCGGATGTGCGGCAAGAACATGGTCGGAGAATAACGGTTCCAGACCTTCAAAGGATGGACGTAATAATTGCCCTCGTAATGGTAAACGTCCAGTAACAGCTGGGTGGTTTCCCGGATCCGGGCGATGGTCTTAAAAGAATGCTTGTTGCGCAGGATGGAAAAATAAGCGATGGTATTAAGCTCGTAGAGATAGGGGCAGGTGATCTTGAAGAAGTTGCCGATCATCAGGTCATTAGCCCAGGCCGGCAAGAGGTCAGACAGGCAATCAAAGACGTAAAAAACTCCGCCGCCGTGCTTGGTGATGATATTGTTCAATTGGGTGGAAAAAGCCTCGAACCCCAGGAGGGCGTCGAGCCTATAGGTCTGGATCCCTTTGACCCCTTCGAAGATCGCGGGGTGAGCGGCAAAGCGGATATAAATGATCTCCTGCCGGTCGGCAAGCGCCTGCTTGACAAAAGGCCGGACAAAATCCAGATAATCTTCGATCTGGTCGATCTGCCAGACCACGTTATCCCCGAGCCTCAGCCCGTTAATGACCTTGTCTAACCCTCTTAAACCGGTGCTTTCCATCGAGCGATCTCCTCCGGCAATTCAGCCGGTATCCGGGGATCGAAATCCCGGATATATAATTTATCCAATAATAACGTGGTAATTACGCTGACCGCGGCCAGGTTGTCCCGGGCGCTGATCCGGGAAGTTTCCATGGTCCGGCATTTCTCCGCCAGAGAACTTACTGCGCCGGGATCGAAATAAGGATTATCTTTAAGCTTTGCCGGAGATAATAACTCATTTACATACTCCAGGGATCCGGACCGCAAAAAGCTGGCGCTGTCCGGAGCCCGGTAAGCCTGTTTGACCCGGGAAATTATTTCCGGCGGCAAGAATTCTTTGGATATTTTTTTCAAAAGATATTTTTCCTTAAGCACTTTGATCTTGAATTTAGCGGGAAGGTTAAATCCGAATTCCGCCAGGCGGTGATCCAGGAACGGAAAACGGCCTTCCACGGAATTAGCCATCATCATCCGGTCGCCCTGCGAAGAAAGCAGGTTTCCCGATAGTAAAGTCTGGATCTCGATATACTGGGCCTGGGCCAGAGGCTCCCATTTTCGGAAATTCTCCGGCAGCCATCGGTCAAACTCGTTGATAGGGTCATAACTGTTATTTTCCTCCCTTAATTCCTGAGAAAAAAGCGATTTGACTCTAACCGCGGTTTCCCAGCGCGGGATATGCGAATAATGCAAAGAATCCGTGGAAGTAAGGTTTTTCCGGTAAAACCCTTCCAGAAAAACGGATGTTTTGCGCGGCCAGTTAGGAATGTAAGAGTAAAGTTCGCGGATCAATAACGGCCTCAGCCGGGAATCCGGAAACTTAGCCCAGAACCTGCGGATCTTAGCTTCCCGGAACAGGTCATAACCGCCTAAGATCTCATCCGCGCCCTCTCCGGTCAAAACAACTTTAATATTATTTTCCCTGACCAGCTTAGCCAGCAAGAATAAAGGCGCGGGAGCGGTGCGGACAAGCGGCTTTTCCGCGTGCCAGACCACTTCCGGCATGATTTTGCCTATATCGGAATAAGAACAGGTCACCTGGCTATGCCTGGTCCGGATAAAGTCGGCCATTTGGCGCTGAAAAGCGCCCTCATCGAAATCCGCGTCGGAGAAGCTGACCGAAAAAGTCTGGAGATTTTCGTTATAGAATTTCTTGACCAGAGAGCTGATCAGGGAAGAATCGATCCCGCCGCTCAAATACGCCGCCACCGGAACATCCGCCCTTAACCTTAACCTGATGGAATCTTTCAACAAATACAACAACTTTTCCGCGCAATCATCCTCGCTGGAATCGACCGGAGAGAATTCCAGGTCCCAGTATCTTTTTACGGTAAGCTTGCCGCGGGAAGCCACTAAATAATGCCCTGGAGGCAATTCCCGGATATCCTTAAAAACAGTGCGGGGAGCGATATTCGCCCAGAAAGTGAACAACTGATCCAAACCGGCGGGATCGATCTCCCTCTTGACCGACTTGTCCACAAAAATGGATTTGATCTCCGAGGCGAACAAAAGTTTTCCCTCGGCCTGGGCGTAAAAAAGCGGCCTGATCCCCATCCTGTCCCTGGCCAGAAGCAAACTTTCTTTGCGTTTGTCCCAGAGGGCGACAGAAAACTGGCCGTTAAGCTCTTTGACGAGATCCGGCCCCTTTTCTTCGTAGAGATGCAAAATTACTTCAGTGTCGGAATGGGTGTAAAAAACATGGCCCCGGGAAATAAGGCCTTGGCGCAGCTCGATATAATTGAAGATCTCTCCGTTAAATATTACCCGCAGAGATCCGTCTTCGTTATGCATCGGCTGCTGGCCGCCGGAAAGGTCGATTATGCTCAAGCGGCTGTGCGCCAGGCCGATCTTGGGATCCTGATAAAACCCGAATTCGTCCGGGCCGCGAAAAGAGACGATCGCGATCATTTTCTTGAGGGTCAGAAGATCTATGCTCCTGTCTCCTGCCAGATTATAGATCCCCGCTATCCCGCACATAATTTACCCGCTAAATTAAAGGAAGAGACGACTCCCCCATCAAATACTTATCTATGGCGTAAGCCGCTTGCCGGCCTTCAGAGATCGCCCAAACCGCCAAAGACTGCCCCCTGCGCATGTCTCCGCAGGAAAAAACTTTATCCACGCAAGTCAAATAATCGGAATTGGTCTGGACGTTGCCCCGCGGATCGAATTCGACTTTAAGATCTTCCAGCAGGCCGGAATGCTCCGGATGCAGGAAACCGGCGGCGATAATGACCATATCCGCCGGGATATTGAAACCCGACCCGGGAACCTCTTTCATCTGCTGGCAGCCTTTTTCGTCTTTCTCAAAAGTTACTTTCACGCATTCCAATTTCCTTAAGATCCCATTTTCGCCGGCGAACTTTTTAGTCAGTATTGACCAAAGCCTTTGGCCTCCTTCTTCGTGGCTGGAAGAGTTTTTAAGGATCATGGGAAATGTCGGCCAGGGCATAGCCTCGCTGCGGCATTCCGGCGGCCGGGGAAGAACTTCCACCTGGACCACGCAAGCCGCCCCCTGGCGATGCGCTGTCCCGACGCAATCAGCGCCGGTATCTCCGCCTCCGATAACCACGACCTGTTTATTTCTGGCGTCAATAAGTTTATCCGGGGAAATTTTTTCTCCGGAAATCCTGCGGTTAGATTGCGCAAGATAATCCATGGCGAAATAAATACCCCCCAATTCCCTGCCTTCGATCTTCAGGTCCCGGGGGCTGCGGCTGCCACCGCAAAGAGCGATAGCCTCGAATTTTTCCAGGAGTTTGCCCGCCGGATAATCCTTGCCCACGTTTATTCCAGGCTTAAAAACAATCCCTTCCCTCTCCCAGACATTTATCCTTCTATCCAATATATTCTTTTCCAATTTGAAATCAGGGATGCCGAAACGCAGGATCCCTCCGATCTTGTCATCGCGCTCAAAAACCAAGACCTTATGGCCGGCCTGATTAAGCTGGTCGGCGACAGAAAGCCCTGACGGCCCGGAGCCGATCACCGCCACGGTTTTTCCGGTCCGTTTCTTAGGGATCCGGGGAACGATCAGATTATTCTTGAAGCCGTATTCAACGATGCTCAACTCGTTTTCCCGGACAGTCACCGGATCGTCATTTATCCCCAGCACGCAGGCGTATTCGCACAGAGCCGGGCAGACCCGGCCGGTCACTTCCGGAAGATTATTGGTGGCCCGCAGAAGATCCAGAGCCTTTTGCCAATGGCCGCGGAAAACCAGGTCGTTCCATTCGGGAATATAATTTCCCGCCGGGCAGGCCCAGTGGCAGAACGGCGTGCCGCAATCCATGCACCGGGAGGCCTGCTCCTGAGATTTATTGTCTGTCCTTAAAGCAGCGACGTGGCGGTAATCTTTGACCCGCTCGCAGACCGGCCGGTATTTTCCGGCCGTCCTTTTCAAATTCAGAAAACCTTTGGGGTCACCCATACTTTATCCTTCGGTATCCTCTCCCAGGGAAAAGCTTTTTTCCAGTTTGCCCTGTTCCTGGATCTTCTTATATTCAAAAGGCATGACTTTGATAAAATCCTTGATCTCGGAATTGAAATTATCCAGGATTCTTTTAGCTATCAGGCTTTGAGTATATTTATAGTGATTGGAAACCAGCTTCTTGACCATCGCCATATCCTCGTCATTAAGCTTTTCCAGATCGACCATATCGAAATTACAGCGGTATTTAAAATTTCCTTCGCGGTCATAAACATAAGAGATGCCTCCGGACATCCCGGCGGCGAAGTTCCTCCCGGTGCGGCCCAGGACCACGACCCGGCCTCCGGTCATGTACTCGCAGCCGTGGTCTCCCAAGCCTTCGACCACCGCGTAAAGGCCGGAATTGCGGATACAAAAACGCTCTCCGGCCCGGCCGCGGATATAAGCTTCTCCGGATATAGCCCCGTAAAAAGCGGTGTTGCCGATAATGATATTTTCCCGCATCGTATAAGTGACTTCTCTGTCCGGATAAACAATGACCTTGCCCCCGGAAATGCCTTTACCGACATAATCATTAGCCATGCCTTCCAATTCGAAGGTCACCCCCGGAGCCAGGAAGCCGGCAAAACTCTGGCCGGCATAGCCCTTAAATTTACAAAATATGGTATCCTCGTTAAGCCCGGATTCTCCGAAAGCCTTGCAAACCTCTCCGCTTAACATTGCCCCCGTTGAGCGGTTGGAATTCTTGATCCCCAGCTCGATCTTAACGCCCTGGTTTTTCTCGAACGCTGTACGGCTAAGCTTTATTAATTGCCGGTCCAGGACTTCCTCGATGGCGTGGTTTTGAGCGATCGTATTATAGCTCTTTACTTCTTTGGCCACCTTCGGCTTGTAAAGGATCCGGGAAAGATCCAGCCCTTTGGCTTTCCAGGGGAGAATAGTTTTATCGAGCTCCAGAAACTCGGTCCTGCCAACCATTTCGTCGACGGTGCGCAAGCCTAATGAAGCCATGATCTGCCTTAATTCTTCGACGACAAAACGAAAATAATTCTCAATATATTCGGCTTTCCCGGCGAAACGGTGCTCCAGCAATTCATCCTGGGTAGCCACGCCTAAAGAACAGTTGTTCAGGTTGCAGTGGCGCAGCATCACGCAGCCTAAAGTCACCAGCACCGCGCTAGCGAAGCCGAATTCCTCGGCCCCTAAAAGCGCGGCAATAGCCACGTCCCGGCCGGTGCGCAGTTGGCCGTCGGTCTGCAGCCTGACCCTGCTTCTCAGGTCATTCATGACCAGAGTCTGGTGAGTTTCGGAAAGCCCCAGCTCCCAGGGCAGGCCGGCGTGCTTGATCGAACTCCAGGGAGAAGCCCCGGTGCCTCCGTCGCCTCCGGAAATAAGGATCATATCCGCGTGGCCCTTGGCCACTCCGGCGGCGATCGTGCCTACGCCGATCTCGGAAACCAGCTTGACGCTGATCCGGGCTTTGGGGTTGACATTCTTAAGATCAAAAATAAGCTGGGCCAGGTCTTCGATGGAATAAATATCGTGGTGCGGAGGCGGAGAGATCAAAGTAACCCCCGGCGTGGTATAGCGGGTCTTGGCGATAATCACGCTCACCTTGTGGCCGGGAAGCTGTCCGCCTTCTCCGGGCTTGGCTCCCTGGCAGATCTTGATCTGCAGCTCATCGGCGTTAACCAAATAATTCGTGGTCACTCCGAAACGGCCCGAAGCGACCTGCTTGATCGCGCTGCGGAAACTTTCCCCGTTTTCAAGTTTAACAAAACGGCTGGGATCTTCTCCCCCTTCTCCGGTATTAGACTTGCCTCCTAAACGGTTCATAGCCAGGGCCATGGTCCGGTGAGCGGCGCCGCTGATCGAGCCGAAACTCATCGCTCCGGTGCAAAACCGTTTGATAATAGCTTCCAGCGGCTCAACTTCTTTGATATCTATGGAAGTAACGACTTTCTTGAATTTAAAAAGGCTGCGCAGGGTGGCGGGATTTTTGGACTGGTCATTGATCAAGCAAGAAAATTCCCGGTATTTCCGGGGATCGTTCTTTCGGCTGGCTTCCTGCAAAGCGAAAATACTTTCCGGGTTCCAGAGATGGAACTCGCCGTCTTTTTTCCACTGGTACAACCCGCCGGTAGCAAGATGATCCAAAGAGCTCTTACGTAACTGGAAAGCTTCTTGATGGCGCAGCAAAGTTTCCTGAGCCAGGACGGCGAGATTCGCCCCTGCGATGCGGGAGACCGTGCCCCGGAAACAACGGTCAATGACGGTTTTGTCCAGCCCTAAAGCTTCAAAAATTTGAGCCCCGCGATAACTCTGCAGGGTAGAGATCCCCATTTTGGAAAGGACCTTCATGATCCCTTTATTCACGGCTTTGATATAATGATGGATCCCGTCTTCGACGCTGGTCTGGGAACCTTCTTCCTTGAGGATCAGCTCTATGGCCTCAAAAGCCAGGTAAGGATTAATGCAGTCCGCGCCGAATCCGAAAAGCAAAGCGAAATGGTGCACTTCCCGGGGCTCCCCGCTCTCAACGATCAAGCCGATCTGGGTTCGCAAGGCGTTATCGACCAGGAAATGATGCACCGCCCCGCAGGCTAAAAGCGCGGGTATTGCCGCGTGTTTCTTGTCCACTCCCCTATCGCTTAAGACAATAAAAGTATAGCCCTCTTTTATCGCCGAAGCCGCTTCGCGGCAGATTTTATCCAGATTACGGGAAAGATCGTCTTTTTCTTGGGCCGCAAAAAGCAAAGAAATCACCTTGGTCTTAAAAGAATTCAACTTGATCCCCTCGATACTGGCCAGATCCTCATTGGTCAGGATCGGGTTTTTAATGAATAGCTTATGGCAATGTCCGGGAGATTCCTGAAGCAGGTTTTTTTCCGGCCCCAGGTAAGTGGTCAAAGACATGACCAACTCCTCGCGGATGGGATCGATGGCGGGGTTGGTGACCTGGGCAAAAAGCTGTTTAAAATAAGAGTAAACCAGCTGCGGCCGGTTCGAAAGGACCGCGTGCGGGGTATCATTGCCCATCGCGCCCACCGGCTCCTGGGAGGTTTCGATCATCGGCTTGATGATGGTTTTCAGGTCTTCCCGGGTATATCCGAAAGCGGCCAGGTGAGTAAGCGTTTGCGGATCGCGGGTTTTCTTGAGTCCGATCTTAGGCAGGTCTTTGAGGCTGACCATATTCTCTTCGACCCAGGCCTGGTACGGCTGTTTGCCGGAGATCACTTCTTTGAGTTCCCGGTCTTCGATGATCCGGTTGACCTCGGTATTGACGAAAAAGAATTTTCCCGGCTCCAGCCTTCCCGAAGCCATGATCTCTTCGGGGGGGATATCCAGCACTCCCACCTCGGAAGCCATGACCACCCGGTCATCTTTGGTCAAAAGATAGCGGCAGGGCCTTAAGCCGTTGCGGTCGAGCATCGCCCCCACCCTTACCCCGTCGGTAAAAGCGATGGCCGCCGGCCCGTCCCAGGGTTCCATTAAACAGGAATGGAACTTGTAGAAGCTGCGCAGTTTATCGCCCATGGCCGTAGACTGCTCCCAGGCCGAAGGGACCAGCATCATCATGGCGTGGGCGATCGGACGGCCGGACAATAATAACAGCTCCAATATATTATCCAGGGCCGCGGAGTCGCTGCCGCCGGGAACGATCACCGGCTTTAATTTCTTGATATCTTTGCCGAAAAGTTTGCTCTGCAAAAGACCTTCCCGGGCCTGCATCCATTTGATATTGCCGCGCAAAGTATTGATCTCGCCGTTATGGGCCAGGAAGCGGAACGGCTGGGCCAGATTCCAGGTCGGGAATGTGTTGGTGGAATAGCGGGAATGCGCCAAAGCTATCGCGCTTTTTAAAGAAGCCTCTTTGAGGTCGGGAAAATAATTCTCCAGCTGATGAGGCATTAAAAGCCCTTTATAAGAAAGCGTCCGGGAAGAAAGGTTGGTGATGTAGAAAAACGCGGCTTGCTTAAGCTTGCTCTTGCGGACGCAATTCTCGACCTGCTTTCTGATCAGATAAAGTTTACGCTCGAAATAAAGATTATCCCAGATCTGGAGGCCTTCTTCCTTTTGCACCGCCTCAGTCCGGAATTTAATGAACACCTGTTCTATGACCGGCTGGGTGGCTTTGGCGGTATGGCCGATATCCGAATCGTCAACCGGGACTTTCCTCCAGCCTAAAAGCTCCTGGCCCTCAGCCCTGATGAACCTGGCAAAAGCGTCTTTGCAAAAGCGCTTTTCTTTAGAATCCTTGGGTAAAAATACCAGGCCGGTCCCGTATTTCCCGGAAACGGGCAAATTGATGCCTTCATCCAGGCATTTTTCCACCAGGAATTCGTGAGGTATCTGGATCAACACTCCCGCGCCGTCACCGGTCCTGGGGTCCGCGCCGGTCGCTCCGCGATGGGAAAGTCTTCTTAAAATTTCCAGCCCCTGAGCGACGATATCGTGCGATTGCAATCCTTTTACGTGGCAGACGAATCCTACCCCGCAGGAGTCATGCTCGAAGCGGGGATCGTAAAGCCCCCGTTGTTGAAGTAAAGCAGCTCTATCCATTATAAGACTTTCCATCTAGCCGCATTAATTCCGAATTTTTTGATCTTAGTCCTGATCGTGTTGCGGTTGATCCCTAAGATCCGGCTGGCCTTCAGCTGGTTGCCCTCGGTCCGGGCCAAAGCTTGCTCGATAAGCGGCTTTTCGATGATCTCTAAAACCGTTTTATATACGGCGCCTCTTTTCTGGCGGAATATCTCTTCCCCCAGCTCGACCACCCTCTCTTGCAAAGAATGAAGGTCATCGATCGAATCCTCTTTGGAGAGCATATCGCTGATTATTTTCTTGACCTTTTCTTCGTCCCGGGCAATTAAAACCGTAATACTCTTTTTAGCCATAATCTGCCTAGAATTTAATCATTATTTTTTAAAAGAAGGCCCGCCATCTCTGACGGGCCCTGGAGGATTTTTATTTAATAAAAAGCATTTCTCTGTACTTAGGCAGGTCCCAGTGCTCGTCGGAAACTACGCATTCAAGAGCGTCGACGTGCTTGCGGATGTGTTCCATGTAAGGTTTAACCTTCTCAAAGAAAAGCTCGGCCTTCTTTTCCGGGCTTAAATGCTCGGATTTATGCATAAGTTCCATCATCTCGCGGGTATTGTGGCGGACGTAATAGATCATCGAAACCACCTCGGACAGATGGCCTTTGCGGTCTTCAATGGCTTTAGCCTCAAGCTTTAACCCGGTCTGCTTCTTAAGGGCGATGATCTTAGCCAGGTTATCCGCGACCAGCTCTTCGTATTCCAGCCCCGGGGGGACCACGCTGGAATTGACTATTTCATTAAGCGCGTTGGCTTCGATCTCGATAAGTTTGCAGTACATCTCCACCCAGATGTGATAGCGGGAGAGGATCTCTTCCTTGGAAAAAACCTTGTATTTCTCGAAAAGCGCGATGTTCTCTTTCCTGGTCAGAGCCTTGAGCGCTTCCGCGGTAGAGGCGACGTTAGGCAAACCCCTTTTCTTGGCTTCTTTGACCCATTCCTGGGAATAATTGTTGCCTTCGAAACGGATATCTTTGGTTTCTTTAGCGACCTCCGATACAACTTTGAGGACCGCGGCGCTGAAATCCTTCCCTTGAGAAGCGGCTTTGATCTTTTCGGCCACATAATCCAGGGATTCGGCGATGATCGTGTTGATCACCATGATCGGAGTGGAAATATTCTGGGAAGAACCCACAGCCCGGAACTCGAATTTGTTCCCGGTAAAAGCGAATGGGGAAGTCCGGTTCCTATCCGTGGTATCCTTATTGAATTTCGGAAGTTTGCCGACACCAAGGTCAATCACTCCCTGTCTGGATCCGGATGTTTTGGCCCCCTTTTCCAGCGTGTCCAATATGCTGGAAAGCTGTTCGCCGAGGAATACGCTCATGATCGCCGGCGGCGCCTCATTAGCTCCTAAGCGATGCTCATTGCCGGAATGGGCCACGCTGGCCCGCAAAAGATCGGAATGCTTGTGAACCGCCCGCAGGACCGCCACCAGAATCGCCAGAAACTGCAAATTCTGCTCCGGAGTTTCTCCGGGATTAAGCAGATTATTGCCCTGGTCATCGGACAAAGACCAGTTCACGTGCTTGCCGCTTCCGTTGATCCCGGCAAACGGTTTTTCATGCAAAAGGCAGACCATATCATGGCGAAGCGCGATCTTTTTCATCAGCTCCATTAAAAGCTGATTGTGGTCGGCGGCCAGGTTCGACTCTTCGAAGATCGGCGCGAACTCGTATTGGTGCGGAGCGACCTCGTTATGCCGGGTCATCACCGGGATCCCCAGTTTGTAAGCTTCCTCGGCGACCTCGAACATGAAATTGATCACCCGCTCTTTGATCGAGCCGAAATACTGGTCTTCCATTTGCTGCCCCTTCGGCGAAGGAGCTCCCACCAGGGTCCGGCCGGCCATGACCAGGTCCTGGCGCAGGTTGTAATAATTTTTATCGATCAGAAAATATTCCTGTTCCGGGCCGCAGGTGGAAAATACTTTTTTGACTTCCTTGTGGCCGAAAAGTTTCAACAGGTTGATTGCGGAGCGGCTTAAGGCGTCGTCGGAACGCAAAAGCGGCAGTTTTTTGTCCAGGGCTTCCCCGTGATAGGAAACAAAAATAGTCGGTATGCATAAAGTCTTCCCTGATTTGCTTTCAATGATGAACGCCGGGCTGGACGGGTCCCAGGCGGTATAGCCGCGGGCCTCGAAAGTGGAGCGGACCCCGCCCGAAGGGAAACTGGAAGCGTCGGGCTCCCCCTGGATCAGTTTGGAGCCGGAGAATTTTTCGATGACTTTTCCGGGGCCGGCAAAAGAAATGAAGCTGTCGTGTTTTTCGGCGGTCAGCCCGGTCATGGGTTGGAACCAATGGGTGTAATAAGTCGCGCCTTTACCGGTCGCCCAGTCCTTCATGGCCGCGGCGATCTCATTCGCCTGTTCCCGGGTGATCACTTTCCCCTCGGAAAGCCAGCGATTGAACGCGTCAAAAGTCCCCTTGGAAAGAACCTTCTCCATAACGCCGGCGCTGAAAGTATTTTCCCCGAAATACTCGGAAACTTTCTTGAATTTCGTTTTATTAACCAATTCCACCGGCTTGATCTTGAATAAAACCTCTTTCCTTATTCCCATTTGATCCTCCTTAATAAATAATTAGGGGCGTTCCTCATCGCGAGAAGAACGCCCCTGTCCTTATCTTTAAATGTCTAGAGCACTTCAATGTGCCTGAATATTAAGCATTATCTTTCCATCTATACAAGTAAAACCAGGGGCATTCTGGTAACTGATATTCTAACTTTTTTCGTGTTTTTTCAAGACCTCAATAAGCGCGGCCGCTGAATCCGCGGTCATGAATTCTTCCCGGAACTGGCGGTTGTTCAGCAACCTGGAAAGGGTGGCTAAAAATTTAAGATAGGTCCCGAGGTCCTGGGGATTAGTGCCCAACAAAAATATCAGGTTCACTTCGTCCCCGTCCAGGGATTGGAAATCAAGCCCTCCTATTGACCGGCCGAAAGCTACCACCAGGCCGTCGACCGACTGGGTCGGAGCGTGGGGAATAGCCACGTGGTTGCCGATGCCCGTGGATCCCAGGCGTTCGCGCTCCATAATGTGTTTGATAAAATCCTCTTTATCGTTAACTTTGCCCGAAGGCAGCAAAACCGAAGCCAGCTCCTTGATCGCCGACTCTTTACTGCCGGCTTTCAGGTCCATCAGGCAGAATTCAGGCCGCAAAAAATCCGTTAATCTCATTTTTAGACCAGCTCCTTATATAAATTTTCCACCATGGCCTGATTTTTAACCATGACCACAGAACAGGGGGATTTGCGGAAGATCCTCTCCCCTTCGTCGTAAAAAACGGCGGTGCGGGAAGTCAGCTCTTTCATCTCGCCCATGACCAGTATGTCCGCGCCGACTTCGTTTATTTTGTTGATCACTTCTTCGCTGACCGAGCCCCTGAGCAGGAAAGTTTCGCAGTCCACGCCCCGGGAATCGGCCATTTTTTTGATCCTTTCCAGGAAAACTTTTCCCTGCTGCTCCAGATCGCGCTCGTAAGCCCGGGCTTCGGCCTCGACAAAGATCCGGCTTTTTAAAAGCTCGCTCAAGACTTTGGAATCGATGACATAGACTACAAAGAGCTTGGTCTGCATGACTTTGGCCAGGCAGATGGCGTATTTTGTGGCCGTCAAAGAGTTCGGGGAACCGGAAACCGAGACCAGAACGTTTTTTATCATTGTTTTAACTTATTTTTTTTGATCAGTTTGAGCAGCGCGAAAGAATCCCGCGATTCTTCATCCAGCCTGTCGCCGATATATTTATAAGCCTCCTTGTAATAAGGAAGGTAAATTTTTTCCAGGGCTTTGACCTTGCGGATGGTTTTCTGGGCCTCCTCGGCCAGCCTTAAAAGAGTGATCTTCTTTTCGGCTAATGCCGCCGCCAGCTTGATCACTTCCCTGAATTTAGCGATCGCCTCATCGACATTGAGATTGACCTCATGCAGGCTGTAATAAGGCGGATTATCGCGCACGGATAGATCTATCACCGGAACCCCCACGCCCATCACCCGGCGCTGGGAAATGCTCACTTCGCTTTTAATGTCCACGGAAAAACTCAGCTCCTCCATGCGTTTTCGGCCCAAAGATACCGTAGCTTTATCGACCAAACCGTAAGCTTTCCATAAGGCGTTGTCCACCTGCTCCTGGTAGCGGTCAACGCTGTCAATAATCCCCGCCAGTTCTTCCAGGAGGATCCTGCGCTTCTCGTCCAGAAGCTCAAAACCTTCCTGGGTCAGGGCCAGGGATTTTTTTACTCTCAATAAATTGGTTTTAGTCGCGGCCAGGGCTATTCTCATTTTATTTAAACCGGATCCCCTCTGTATTTATAATGCTCGTTCAGGTCTTCTTCTTTGATCCGCACCAGCTCATCTTTAGGCAGGAGCGAAAGGATCTCCCAGCCCAGATCCAGCCCGTCTTCCAGGGTCCGGCGCTCAAAATACCCCTGGGTCAAAAACCTTTTTTCGAACTCTTCCCCGAAATCAAGGTACTGGTGGTCCAAAGGCGAAAGCTCTTCTTCCCCGATTATCGAAGCCAGGGCCCGGATATCTTTGACATGGGCGTAGAAAGAAAAAAGCTGCGAGGATAATGCTGGATGGTCAGCCCTGGTCAGCCCTGCGCCGATATTATCTTTCATCAACCTGGATAAAGAAGGAAGTCCGGCAACCGGCGGATAGATCCCCCGGGCGTGAAGCTCCCGCTCCAAAACGATCTGTCCTTCGGTAATATAACCGGTAAGGTCAGGTATGGGATGAGTGATGTCGTCATTAGGCATGGTCAATATGGGAAGCTGGGTGATCGAGCCGTTGATCCCTTTGATCATCCCCGCCCGTTCGTAAAGGCTGGCCAGGTCGCTGTAAAGATACCCGGGATAGCCTTTTCTGGCCGGGATCTCCCCGCGGATCGTGGAAAGTTCTCTTAAAGCTTCGCAGTAATTGGACATATCGGTCATGATCACCAGGACATGCTTATTTTTCTTAAAGGCCAGAAATTCCGCGCAGCTCAGCGCGAAACGCGGGGTTAAAAGCCGGGCAATGGAAGGCGAATCAGCCAGGCTTAAAAATATCGCCACCCGGTCCAGGACCCCGGACTCCTCAAAACTCTTGATAAAAAACCTGGCGGTGTCATATTTGACCCCCATGGCCGCGAAGACCACGCAGAAATCCTCGTTTTTCACCCGGGCCTGGCGGGCGATCTGGGTGGCGATCAGGTCATGCGGCAATCCGCTCCCGGAAAAAACAGGGAGTTTCTGTCCGCGGACCAGAGTGTTCATGACATCGATGGAAGAGATCCCGGTCTCGATAATATTGCGCGGGTAGTCCCGGGCAGTAGGGTTGATGGCGTAGCCGTTAACATCCAGAAGTTCCTCATAAGGAGGCTTGGGCATGCCGTCTAAAGGATTGCCCAGCCCGTCAAAAACCCGGCCCAGAAGATCTTCCGAAACCCCGACTTTTAAAGATTCTTCCTTGAAGCGCACGCGGCAATTATTCAAAGAGATCCCGCTGGTCCCGCCGAGAACCTGGACCACGGCCATTCCTTTGCCCACTTCCAGGGTGATCCCGGTCTTGGACTTGCCTTCCTTATCCACGATCTCGACCACTTCGTTGTAGCCGACGTTATGGATGTTGCGGATGACAAAGATCGGGCCGTTGACCTCATCCAGCCCCGTATATTCCCTTAAACGATGCTCTTTCATATATCCCCTTAAAAATCCAGCTCAGCCAGAGCGGCTTCGATTTTATCGGACAGTTCTTCCAAAGCTTCCAATTGTTGTTCGGAATAAACCTGTTTCATGCGCATGATCTCGTTATAAATGGCTAGCTCGCGGATCTCGCCGACGCTGATCCCCTTCTTGACCAGCTCTTCGCTTTTCCGGTAGAATAAAATAATGGTCTTGAGCATCAAAAACTGCTTGCGCGCCGAAGCGAAGGTATCGATCTTATCAAAAGAAACCTGCTGCAGGAAGCCGTTCTTGAATATAGTGCAGACTTCCAGGATCAGCCTTTGCGACGGAGGCAAAACATCAGGGCCGACCAGTTTCACTACCTGCAGGAGGCGCTGCTCTTTCTGGAGCAATTCCATGATCGCCAGCCTGAGTTCCAGCCATTGCTTGTCGATATTCTTATGCCACCAGTCTTTAATGTCCTCGGTATATTCGGAATAGCTGTCGATCCAGCTTATGGACGGATAATGGCGGGCGTTAGCCAGATCGCGGTCCAGCGCCCAGAAACAGCGGATGAACCTCTTGGTATGCGAGGTCACCGGCTCGGAGAAGTCGCCTCCCTGCGGAGAAACCGCGGCGATAATGGTGATCGAGCCTTTATGGCCCATCAGCGTATCCACTTTTCCCGCCCGTTCGTAAAATTCCGCCAGCCTCGAAGGCAAATAAGCCGGGAACCCTTCTTCCAGGGGCATTTCTTCCAGTCTGCCCGATAACTCGCGCAAAGCTTCCGCCCAGCGGGAAGTGGAATCCGCCATCAGCGCGACATTATAACCCATATCCCGGTAATACTCGGCTAAAGT
>JBFZAG010000011.1:0-5802 GCA_041309145.1 Candidatus Omnitrophota bacterium
ATTTTGGAAAACGAAAAACTCGAATAGATCTTTAAGTTAATGCGCCTGTAGCTCACTTGGATAGAGCAACTGCCTTCTAAGCAGTGGGTAGCAGGTTCGATTCCTGCCAGGCGCATAAAGCACAGAAAACTTTTAAGGATGAAGGGTTTAAAAGTAATAGCATACATATCGGTTTCGCTGATTCTGGCATTGTTCACCGGACTGCACACTTTTGTCAGCATCAAAGGCCGCGATCTTTTGGTCTCCAAGCTGCATTCGGTTTTTCAGAGCGAAGTTTTTGTCGGCCGGGTGACTACCAGTTTTCCTTTGAACCTGATCGTCAAGGACTTGGAAGTCAAGAACTGGTTCAAGATAAAAAAAGTCTTTGCCGGCACGGGGATCATTGATATTTTCAGAGGCAACTTTATTCTTTCCGATCTGAGATTGGAAGGCGTTGAGTTCACCCTGGAAAAAAGAAAACAAAAAAACCAGACTGAAACCCCTCTAGATATGGAGAGCGTGGCCGAAAACCTGGCCCAGGTCCAGGAAAGTTTTTTTCTTCCCCAGCACATAATCTTAAAGCAGCTGGTGATCTCCAAAGGTACCTTTACCTATATCGATTACGATAAAGGCGATACCCCGATCAAGATCACAGTCAAAGATTTGAACCTTAAGATCGACGATTTCCAGTGGCCTTTTGACGCTTCCGTGGTGACTTCTATACAAATGACCGGAAAGATCCCCTGGGATAACCTTAAGGAAGAAGGCTGGATCGATCTTAAAGGGTGGATCAATTTCTATAAGAAAAACATGGATGTCAAAGTGAAAGTTAAAGACATCGACGCTGTGCACATTTATCCTTATTACTCCGGCTGGATCGATATCGATAAGGCGCGCGTAGATCTGGCTAAACTCGATTTTTCCAGTGATATCGTCGGCCTTAATAACGATGTGACCGCCAGCTGCCATCTGGAAATGACCCAGCTTACTTTTAAACCTAAAGAAGAAGACCAGGAACAGCGGATGGAAAAGATCGCCAATGTCGTGATCGGCATGTTTAAAGCTCTTAACCAGGGTAAGATCGTCCTGGATTTTAATTTTAAGACCAAAATGGATAACCCGGAATTCGGCCTGGGGATAATCCATCAGGCTTTTAAGGAAAAGCTCACCCAGGCCAGAAAAGGCCGGGATTCCGGGGCCATGCAAATATTCAGATTCCCCGGCAAGGTCATAGAAGGCACCATCTCCAGCGCCGTTGACTTGACAAAATCGGTAATTAACGGTACAGTGACCGTGGGCAAAGAACTTAAAAAAGCCGTGGAAGTTTCTTTTACCAGGGAAGTTGATAATACGGGGGCTGATCCGGCAATTGCTGTTAATCGAAGCCAATAGTTTTATGCCGCTGATGTTCTTAAAAAAGATAAGCTCTTTTCTGTTTTGCGCCTTTATCCTTGTTTTTCTTGTTGTTTTGGACTGCCGAGCCGAAACGATCTATTATCGAAACGGGAGAGTTTTTTCCGGGCAAGTTCTTTACCGCAAAGGCAATCAGGTTTGGGTCAAGACTAAATTGGGGGCAATGGGTATCCCTATAGACAGCATCAATAAGATCGTTAATGAAGACGGGACCTTATCCAAATACGATTACAAAAGCCTCTCTGGCGCGATCCAGGATTACATCAGCAAAAAAGATTATGCCCAAGCGTTAAATCAGTGCGCGCTTTTACTGGAGTCTTTTCCCGAAGACAGCCAGCTGCATTATTTGCGGGCGGTATTAAGCCAGAAATCAGGGGATTTGAAGCTGGCGGAAGCCGAATACAAGTTTCTTATAGAACATGAAGGGGCGGATGCCAAGGTTCTTAACAACCTCGGGGCGATTTATGCCGAATCGGGACAGGAAAAGCAGGCCCGGGATTTTTTTTCCGAAGCCTTGAAAGCCGATCCCGAGTTCAAAGAAGCGCACGCCAACCTTGCTAACATGTTCATGCAGCAGAAAGATTACTCCGGGGCGATCGCAGAATACCGAAAAGCGCTTAACTCGGATCCGGATAGCTCCCAGATAAGATATAATCTGGGCACAGCCTATTTTAAGATCAATGATTATTCCGGAGCTAAAAGCCAATGGGAAAGAGTGCTTTACCTCGATCCGCAGGATGAGGACGCCAAAAGGGCCCTGGAATTCCTGAAGGCTAAAGGTTTAGCGGATTAACACCTTGGATTATTTGCGGGGAAAGTTAAAATTTTGGATAAAAAAGGCAATAGGGTGTCTAAAAACCAATCAGGAGAGCTATACGTGAAAGCGAAAAGCGGTTTTACGCTGCTGGAGATTCTGATCGTTCTGGTCGTCGTGGGAATTGCTGCGGCGGGAGCCTTTTTTTATTTTTCCGGTGCTGTAGAAAAATCCCAGAACTCCGAGGCTCTGATGCACGGGGGCGCTATCCGCAAGGCTGAGGAGGTTTATAAAGCTGAAAAAGGAACTTATGTCGCTGCCGAAAATACCGAACAGATCAATCAACTCTTAGGGCTGGGGATCACCTCGAAATATTTTGAATATGAGATAGTTGGAGCAGACGAGAATAATTTCACAATATTGGCTAAAAGGATCGACGATAAGATCCGTTCCGTCGCAGTATCTTCCCAGCCTATTGTGATCTCAATGGATAATTCGGGAAGTGTTTCTCAAACAAGCGGCTATCCCGGTTCCAGCCAGGGAGGCTCCGGATATAGTCCGGGCGGCGGCGGAAGGGGCGGTGGCGGCGGTGGCGGCGGCGGTGGCGGCGGAGGAGGGGGTGGAGGAGGGGGTGGAGGCAGCAGCGGTGGCTTGGGAGGAGATAACACAGACACTGATAATCCGGGTAATTCTGATACTTCCTCTGGTTCCGCGTCTATAACCATAATTCCTTACGGCACTAATACCGGCGGCGGTTGGTCCGATGGGGCCAGTGAAGGAGGAAGCGGAGCGACGATCGATGCGGACCTGATGGCAGCGATGACGCTGCTTATGAATTCTACAAAAGCTTCCTACGCTTATGATGTTATTCAGGATGAACAATTGACCGTTATCTGGGCTGATTTGGGTGAAGGAACGGGAGCGGTATGGATTTCCGCGGTTGAAACGATATTTGTAAACGAAATGTTTAAAGGATCGGCTCCGGATTCCGCTTTAGCGGCTTTGATAGCTCATGAAGCTACGCATGCGGATTATTATTTTTATCCTGATCTCTGGATCGCCAAGACTTTAGAGCGCCATCCCGAACTTACAGCCGCGGATATCGCCATCCCCGGAAATTCGATCAATCAGGAATACGATTGTTTCTGCAATCAGATGGAAACCTGGAAAGAGTTGAAAGGTTCCGGCTCTGATGCCAACAATGACGGCTGGCTGAGTATTTATGATCAGGGCGAAGCCGTGATGAAGGCCCAGATAAAAGCCGCGTATGATCAGCTGTATGATAATCTTGGCTGGCCCCGCCTGCCGAATTATTAACTTTAAGGAGAAAAGATGATATCAGGAACTAGATTCTATATCTACTTGATAGCAGGAGCGATTATGGTCAATCTTTTGGGTTGTTCGGGATTTAAATTCGAGAAATACTCCGGCAAAGATCCGGAATTGAATGTCGAGCTCGAGTACGTTTCGGGTTGGCAGCACGCCGAAGACAGAGGAGCGCACAATAGTTATGTCCAGGCCATGTTCTACCCGGCAGGGAAAGTCAAGCCTCCTCAGCCTTTGATGGCCGTAATTAAAATCATCCCGAAAGACAATTCCTCCGGACTGGACAACGCGGTAAATGACCTTGTTTCCAGGAGGCTCAAATTCAAGGATGGGAAAGTTTTATCCCGGTCAAAGGTCAAACTATTAGGTGTCGAAGCCGCGGCAGTGGAATTTTCTTATCAATCCTTGGAGAATATCCTCAAGGTCAATAGCCCGCTGGTTTTTTATAAGGAAAAAGACATCTTGTTTAAGAAAGACGGCAATATTTATTCTCTTATGTATAAGCACGCGGCCGACAAGTATTATGAGTTCAGCCCGGCGTTCGATCGCCTGGTAAAGACCTTGAAGCTGAAAAAATAGATTTGTGGTGGGTATAGCTCAATTGGTTAGAGCGTCTGACTGTGGCTCAGAAGGTTTGCGGGTTCGATCCCCGTTACCCACCCCATTTTCCTGTTTCTCCTAATTGCCCTATGCTAGCATAGGGCAAACGCAACTCGACGCTCAACTTAGGGCCGCAGAGCCGAAAGTTCGAGCCAATCTTTTTTAGGAAGTCGCGTTTTTCTTCCAGCGTTGCTCCTTCTGCTATGTAACCGGCTTGGCCTGTGGTGGATACGAAGTCCCGAGCCAGTTCGAGCCACACTTTACCCCTCGCCTCAGTTGCCTTCGCTAAATTCTCCTTAAGCGCAATTTTTTCGTTTAGTAATTCAGATTTCTTCGTCTTAAATTCTTCCTCGCTGATCAGCTGGTTAAGGTAAGCGTCCAGTAATTTTTTGAGCTTGGCGTCAATTTCCGCAATCCGGTTGTCGGTGGCGAGAAAGGGCGAGGGGCTGAGTGGAGTTGAGTCCTCATCGTCTATTCTACTCATTAAATACTTTCGCAAATCATCACTAATCGCCACGGCATTTGCCGCCTCGTTAATTTGCTTAACGAGCGCATCTTCGCGCATAAACGGTGTGCTGCAGGTTCCTCGTTTCTTAGTGCAGCGGTAATAAATATATCGTTGCTTCTGGATTTCCGAAGTTATCGCGCATCCGCAATCGCCGCATTTAATAAACCCTCGAAAAACATGATAGTGGGGGCCGTTTATGCGCGGCTTGCTGTACAGCTTAAAAGCCGCTTGGGTCTTATCAAATAATTCCTTGGTGATGATCGGCGGATGCGTGCTTTCGTGCAGTTCGCCGCCGAATTCAAAAGCGCCATAATAAAAAGGGTTCTTGAGGATGCGCTCGACATTAGAAATACTCAGCGGCAAATGATTTCGCCTGCTGGCCAAGCCGGCGGCAGCCGCCAATTTCTTCAGCGCTGAAACAGAGTAGCGGCCAGTCGCGTATAATTCGTAAAGTTCCTTGATTTTCGCCGCGATTTCAGGAACGAGTTCGACAGTGTGGTTAACGGTATTATTTTTGTAGCCCAGCGGAGCAAATCCCGGATATTCGCCGCGGCGAAGCTTCTGCCTAAATCCCCGCTTAACATTCTCCGACAGGTTATCCACAAAATACTTGGACTGGCCGAAGATTATCGAAAGCATAAACTTGCCTTGCGCCGTATTATCGAATCTATATGTCGGAAACCGCAAATCCACCAGCTTGCCCGTGTCTGTTAAATAAATAATTTTACCGCCGTCCATAGAGTTGCGGGCCAGGCGGTCAGGATGCCAGGCAAGTAAGGCGTTGGCTTCTCCGTGTTCGATGCGCCTTACGATATCATTAAACACCTGACGGCCTGGCTCCTTGGCAGTGCGCGCTTCAAACAGTTCACCTATTACAGACAGATTCTCTCGCCGAGCAAATTCGCGTAATTCGGTCAGTTGAGCTTCAATCGAGAGGATCTGTCTGTCTTCGGAGTCGGTGGATTTGCGGGCGTACAGGAAATATTTGAGCATACGGCGCCTCCTTGTAGGAAATTGGCGGCTGCCTATTTTAAGTTTTTGAGCTTTCCCGTTGCTCAAAAACTTAAAATGTTACATTGCAGTCGCGGAAAAGATTGGCAGAAACTTTTTCCTGGCGCGAATTACAAACCATATAGGGTGAGTCAATACAAGAGAGGATAGAAAAAGTTTCCTTTTGCGTCAGCAAAATCGAACTTTCGGCTCTGCGGCCCTAAGTTGAGCG
>JBFZAG010000012.1:0-6062 GCA_041309145.1 Candidatus Omnitrophota bacterium
GTTTGGTATCCATTGTCTTCCTCTTGAAGTTAAATCAGGGGACGGTTCCTATTTATTTCTGAAGACGTTTCCCGATTGAAAATAAATAGGAACCGTCCCCTATTTTTTAGATCTTAGAGGACAGGCCGATCTTGCCCTGTTCCACGTCGACCTTGATGACTTTAACGTTGATCTTGTCGCCGGGCTTAAGCTGTTTGAGCTTGTCCCCGTCTATCTCGTTGGTGAATACCAGCCCCTCGAGGTCTTCTTCGATCTTGACGAACACTCCGAAGTCGGTGATGCTGACCACCTCGGCTTCCAGCTGGGTATCCAGCTTGTATTTCTCGGCGATCTTGGTCCAGGGATTTTCCTGAAGCTGCTTCAAGCCCAGGGCGATCCTCTGGTTCTGGGAGTCCACCGAAAGGATCTGCACTTCGATCTTCTGGCCTTTCTTCAAGAGGTCCTGAGGATTGGTGATCCTTTTGGTCCAGGAAAGATCGGAAATATGGATCATTCCTTCCAGAGTGGAATCCAGCTCGACGAACACTCCGTATTTGGTAAAACTCTTTACCTTGCCCTGCACCAGGGTCCCGGCGGGAAACTTCGACTCGGAATCGATCCAGGGATTCTGCTCCAGCTGCTTGATGCTTAAAGCGATCCTCCGGGAATCTTTGTCCACAGTCAGGATCTGGGCTTCCACCATGTCGCCTACGGCAAAAACTTCGTTGGGATTGTTGATCTTCTTGGTCCAGGAGATCTCAGAAACGTGGATCAGGCCTTCGATGCCCTTTTCCAGCTCCACGAAAACCCCGTAAGGAAGGATGCTGACCACTTTGCCTTTTATTTTGGTGCCCACGGTGAATTTGCTGACGATATCCTGCCAGGGATCAGGCAGTCTCTGTTTAAGACCTAAAGAGATCTTGCCGTTTTCCCGGTCCATGTTCAAAAGCATGACTTCGATCCTGTCGCCGACAGCCACGATCTCCGAAGGATGCGAGATCTTCGACCAGGACATATCGGTGATGTGCAAGAGCCCGTCCGCGCCGCCCATGTCGATGAACGCGCCGAAATCGGTGATGGCTTTGACCAGCCCGGGATAAACCTGGCCGATCTTAAGCTCCTGCCAGAGCTTTTCGCGGGATTCCTCTTTTTCTTTATGCAGGGCTTCGCGCCGGGAAAGGATGATCCCGTAACGGAGTTTGTTGATCTTGATGATCTTGAACTTGAAGATCTTGCCGATAATATCCCTTTCCAGAACGTTCTTGAAAGCGGAGAGCGACGCGGGCAAGAATCCCTCGATGCCTAAGACTTCGACCAGGAACCCGCCTTTTACTTTCTTGACCGGACGGCCTTCGATAAGGGTACCGTCCTCGGAAGCCCGGACAATAGTGTCCCAGCCCTGCATGCATCTGGCTTTTTCCCGGGATAAGGTCATCAGCCCCATGTCATCCTCGATCGAGTCCACGAAAAAATCCAGCTCTTTGCCGACGACTACCTCGTCTTTCTTGAACTCGCTGATCGCCACGACGCCTTCGGACTTAAAGCCCACGTCCACCAGCACTTCTTTGGTCTTTAAAGCCACGATCTTGCCTTTGACGATCCGGCCTTCCTGGATCATCTTGATACTGTCGTTGTAAAGCATTTCCATCTCTGATTTTTCCTGCGGCTGTGTTTCCATTTTTATTTGCCTCCTCCGGCTTTTTTTAGGGTTTATTGCTCTTTAATTTTTTTGATTATCCGATCGACCAGCCATCTGGGCGCGGAAGCGCCGCTGATTATCCCGATCAGAGCCGAGCCTTTAAGATGTTTTAAAAGCGCGGCGTTGTCTTTCTCGGCGAGAAATGTCTTTTTATTAACCCTCCGGCCGAGCGCGAGAAGCCTTTTAGTGTTAGCGCTTGTCCGTGATCCGATCACGACAAGTCTATCCACGGCTCTCGCCAGTTCTTTCACCTCCTCCTGCCTGCGTGAAGTATCCAGGCATATGGTATTGAATATATGCACCTCTTGAATATTGTGATTTTTCTTCAAGATCGATCCCACTATCGAAAAGAATTTCTCCTTGGATTGGGTGGTCTGAGAGATGATGCCGACTTTCTTATTAGAAAATTGATTTTCCAGTATATCTTTCTGGGTTTCTATGATGAGTGCTCCGGGAGCCAGGTCAATAAGCGCTTTGACTTCCGGGTGATGGCTATCGCCTATAATAATGACGGTGAATTTATCGGTATAGAGTTTCTTGCAGATCTTGTGCACGTGGGAAACGTAGGGGCAGGTCACGTCTATGAGCTTGAGGTTTTTTTTGCGGGCCGCCTCGATGATATAGCGGGGGCTGCCGTGCGAAGGAAGGACGACGCAGGAATGATCTTCCACTTCATCCAGCGATTTTACGTTGATCAGGCCTTTGGAGCGCAGCCGGTTGATCTCTTCATGGTTATGGATTATCGAGCCCAGGGAATAGACCTTGCCTTTTTCTTTGTTGAGAATGCTCTCGGCGATATTGATCGCCCGGCTGACCCCGGAACAGAAGCCCAGGCTTTTGGCTAGTTTGATTCGCAGCATGAAAGTTGCTTTATGGCTTGCATTACCGTAACGGCAACATCTGAATAAGCCACCCTCCTTTCCAATGGGATTTGTTTTCCGAACTCTACGGAAATTTTAAGGGGACGGACCAGCCAGGCGCCTTTAGGCATGGCATGTCTTGTCCCTTTGACAAAAGCCGGGATTACCGGCACATTAAGTTTATCCACTAAAAAACCCACTCCTTCTTGTCCCTTACCGAGCTTTCCGTCAGCGCTTCTGGTGCCTTCGGGAAATATCAAAAGCCCTCCGCCCTGATTGACCCTTTTCATAGCTTCTCTGATAGCGGCCAGGTCAGCTCCTTTGCGCCTTAATGGAAAACAATTTACCAGGCGCAAGATCCAGCCCCAAAAAGGCGGGTTAAAAAGCTCCTCTTTGGCCATAAAATTCAGGTTGCCCGGGCAGGCCAGCCCCAGAGCTATTGGGTCTAAATTGCTTACATGGTTAGATACTAAAATAAAACCCCTGTTCCTGGGCACGTTTTCCCGGCCTTTGACCGAAAGCCGCATATAGAATATGAACCACGGCCAGAGGAACATCTTGCCGATTTTATACCACATTCTTCAAGATCAGCTTTTTGCCGAAATCCAGCATCTTAAAACTGATTGCCTCGTTTTTGGATTCGGAGTAGATCCGGATGATCGGCTCGGTGCCGGAGGCCCGCAGCATCAGCCAGCTGGTGTCCTCGAGAAAGAACTTCAATCCGTCGCTGTCGTCGACTTTTACCACTTTCTTGCCCAGGACGGCTTTCGTATTTTTTAAAGGAGAGATATCCACCCCACCCATGCTTTTAAGCTTTAATTCGCTGCGCACGTAATAATACCTTCCGAACTCCTTCTCCATGTCTTTGAGGATCTCCAGCATCGATTTCCTGCGGTAAACCATCATCTCCAGCAGCAATAACCCGGCCAGGCTGCCGTCTCTTTCGGGAATATAATTTTTCAAGCCGATGCCGCCGGCTTCCTCGCCTCCGACCAGGATGTCTTTTTTGATCATCAGCTCGGAAATATATTTGAAGCCCACCGGAGTTTCGTATAATTTCAGGCCAAGTTTCTTGCAGATATTGTCCACCAGGTTAGAGCCGACCAGGGTCTTGACGACGCCGCCGGACATTTTGCGGTCCTGGATAAGATGCAGGATCAGCAGTCCGAGGACTTTCTGGGGATTGATGAACTCTTTTTTTCCGGCGAAAGCCGCGATCCGGTCCGCGTCTCCGTCCAGGACCAGGCCGAGGTCGAATTTACCGGTTTTCATCCGGTTTAAAGTTACTTCGAGATTTTCCAGGACCGGCTCCGGCTTTATGTTTTCAAAAGAAGGATTGATATCCGCGCGCAAAAACTCGGTTTTTATCTTAGTTCCCTTAAGTACCTCTCCGATGAAACTGTTTCCGCTGCCGTGCATGGAATCAACCAGCACTCTGAAAGACGCGTTCTTTAATTTTTTCAGGTCAATATATCTGCGTAAAAAATCCACGTAATCTGCGGTCAGGTCGACCTGGCTTATTTTCCCGGACGAACCGGATTTGGCTTGCCCAGGCTCGGCGATCAATTTCTCGACTTCCCGGGTGACTTCCACTCCCGCGGCTCCGCCTTCCGCGGTCTTGATCTTGATCCCGTTGTAGCTGGCCGGATTATGGCTGGCGGTGATCATCAGCCCCGAAGTAAGCTTTCTTTTCTGAACGGCAAAACTTAAAGTAGGCGTCGGCACGCAGCGGTCGGAAAGGACCACGTCAATTCCGTTTGCCGCCAAAACCTCGCTGGCGATCCGGGCGTATTTATCGGACATGAATCTGGTGTCAAAACCCACGGCCATCCTGGTTTTTTGGTTCCGGGCAATGTAGTAGTCGGCGACCGCCTGGGCCACGAGACGGACGTTCTCAAAAGTAAAGTTGTCGCTGATCACCCCGCGCCAGCCGTCAGTGCCGAATTTTATATCTGGTTTTTCATTACACATCGCAATCTCCTGATCGTCTCTTTGTAATTTTTGGATTTAAAAATATACGATCCCGCGGCCAGGATATTAGCCCCGGCCTCAACCGCAAGTTTTCCTGTATTCTCGTTTATTCCGCCGTCAACAGCGATATCACCGCTGAACTGCGAGCGCAGTTTTTTGATCTTGGGAATAACACTGCCGATGAATTCCTGTCCTCCGAATCCGGGATTGACCGACATGACCAGAACAAAATCGACTAGATCAAGTATCGGCTTGATTTTAGCAAAAGGAGTCGCCGGATTAAGCGAAATCCCCAAAGCCACTTTTTTTGACTTAAGTTTCTTGCGCAAAGCCTGAAGCGTTTTTTTGCCGCAAACCTCGATATGCACAGTGATCATATCAGCTCCGGAAACGACGAAGCTATCGACAAATTTTTCCGGATGTTCGATCATCAAATGCACATCCAGCGGCAATTTAGTGGCCTTGCGGATATCTTTGACCACCGCAGGGCCGATAGTGATATTCGGCACGAAATGTCCGTCCATCACGTCAACGTGCAAAAGATCAGCTCCCGCCGCTTCGACCGCTTTTACCTCTTCGCCGAGCCGGCTGAAATCACAGGACAGGATAGATGGAGCGATTTTTATCTTCATAACCTCAGGTATACCTGGGCAACCTACGCGGTTGCCACGGTTGGCAACCGCGTAGGTTGCTAACGGTAAAGTTTGTTTTTGTTGATATAATCAAAGACCGCTTCCGGGACAAGGTAACGGAATGATCTTGATCCCTTAATGCACCGCCTGATCTCGAAGGCTGAAACATCTACCGCCCGGATCCCTACCCTTTGCACGTAAGACGGTATCTTCTCCAGAGGGTAGCCCGGCCGGGTAGCCACGACAAATTTCATCAGCCCGAGCAACGCCTTGAAATCCTTCCATTCGTCCAGATATTTCAAAAGGTCCGAGCCGGCGATAAAATAAAGCTCATCCCCGGGAAATCTTTTATTAAAAGCCTTGACCGTATCCACGGTGTAAGACAGACCTTTTCTTCTGATCTCGATGTCCGAAGCTTTGAAAAATTTGTTTCCCTTGATCGCGGCCTTGACCATGCGCAGCCTGTCCTGAGCCCCGGCTACGTCCGAGTTTTGCTTATGCGGCGGGATAAAAGTCGGAACGAAGATGACCTTATCCAGAAAAAGCTTTTCCCTGACTTCCTCGGCCAGGATCAGATGGCCGATATGTACGGGGTTAAAGGTGCCGCCGAGGATACCGATTTTCAAAGCCTCACCTGGCCGTTTCCGAAAACCATGTATTTATAGCTGCACAATTCCTCAAGCCCCATCGGCCCCCGGGCGTGCAGTTTGTCCGTGGAGATCCCGATCTCCGCTCCCAGGCCGAACTGATTCCCGTCGGTAAACCTGGTGGAAGCATTGACGTAAACGCAGGCGGAATCCACAAACCGCAGGAATTTGAGGGCGTTGTCGTAATTGTCGGTGACAATAGTATCCGAGTGGCGGGTGCCGTAATTATTGATATGGCTTATTGCTTCCTCGAGGCTCTCCACAACTTTGACCG
>JBFZAG010000013.1:0-5789 GCA_041309145.1 Candidatus Omnitrophota bacterium
GCTTGCTTGATAAGCAGGGTTTTTTTGGCTTCCTGCAAATCGGATAATATGGATTTGCCGATCTTTTTTTCGTCAGCGAACATGCCCAGGATATCGTCCTGGATCTGGAAGGCCCTTCCTAAATAAACCCCGTATTCGAATATTTTCCTTACTTCCTTGTCCCCGGCTCCGGCCAGGGTCGCTCCGATCGACAAAGGATAAGCGAAAGTGTAATAGGCGGTTTTCAGGTCGTAGATCTTGTAAATTTCGGCCTGGGAGATCTCGGCGACGGTTTTGGCTCCGCAGACCATTTCGATGAACTCTCCGCAGCCGGTGTAAAGGGCGGCGTGAACGAATTTTCGCAAAGCTTTTTCTTTGCGCTCGGGTTTTTCTTTGATCGCCAGGAAGGCGTCCATGGCCAGGGCGTAGAGGATGTCCCCGACCACGATGGCCAGGTCCTGGCCGTTGAATTTGATGCCGGCCATCTTGGCGAAATGGTCGTTGAACATCTTGTGCATAGCCGGTTTTCCCCGGCGCAGATCGGATTTATCGATGATGTCGTCGTGGACGAGCATGAAATCGTGCAAGAGCTCAATGGAAAGGGCGCTGCGCAGGAGCCCGGCTGCCGGTTTGCGGGTATAAGCCAGGTAGCCCAGGACGAATAATGTGGGGCGGATCCTTTTGCCCGGCCGGAGGATGTACTCTTTGATCTTGGCGCTTAAAAGCGCAGAGATTGCCTTTAAGCGGAAATCCCGGTCCAGGCGGGAAACAAAGGATTTAAGCTCGGAATTGATCTTAATTTTTGTTTGGTTTAGCATTTTTTTATGTTAACATATATTGCTTTTTAAGACAAACTAAATTATTAAAATGAGCGATTTTACTTTAATCCATCAAGATAAATCAAGTTCTAGCCGCCTGGGGAAACTGGCTACGAGCCGGGGGCAGATCGATACTCCCTGTTTCATGCCCGTGGGCACCCAGGCTACGGTCAAGACGCTCTCGCCTGTCGATCTCAAGGATTGCGGGGCGCAGATCATGCTTTCCAACGCCTATCACTTGTTCTTGCGGCCGGGAATGGAAGTGATCCGCCAGGCCGGGGGGCTGCATAAATTCATGGGCTGGGACAAGCCCGTGCTTACCGACAGCGGCGGATTCCAGATCTTCAGCCTCGCGCTTTTGCGCAAGATCAGCGACCAGGGCGTGGATTTCCAGTCGCACATAGACGGCGACCGCCATTTCCTGACCCCCGAGAAAGTGATCGAGATCCAGAAAGACCTGGGCTCGGATATTATCATGCCCCTTGACGAGTGCGTGCATTATCCCTGCACCCGCGACCACGCCCAGGTTGCCGGAGAGCGGACTTTCAGCTGGGCCAAGCGGGCCAAAAAGGCCAAAGCGGAGCTGATCGGCGAGGACAGCTCGATCCAGAAACTTTTCGGGATAATCCAGGGCGCGACTTTTGAAGACTTGCGCCTGACCTGCGCTAAACAGATCATTGACCTGGATTTTGACGGCCACGCTTTGGGAGGACTTTCTGTTGGCGAACCCAAGGATCTGATGTATAATATAGCCCGAGTGGTGCTGGAAATACTTCCTCCTTCAAAGCCGCGCTACATGATGGGAGTCGGCCTTCCGGAAGATCTCATCGAAGCCATAGATCTGGGAGTGGATATGTTCGACTGTGTCGCGCCCACCCGTTACGGCCGGAACGGCACGGCTTTCACTTCCCGGGGCAAGATGACCGTGCGCAACGCGCTTTACACTAAAGATTTCGCGCCGCTGGACAGCGCATGCGGCTGCTATACCTGCAAGAATTTTACCCGGGCCTATTTAAGGCACCTTTTTAATACCGACGAACTGCTGGGCTTGAGGCTGGTTTCTCTGCACAACGTTTATTTTTACCAGGAAATAACCCGCTCTGCCCGCAAAGCCATTGCCGCGGACAACTACAAGGCATATAAAAAGGATTTCCTGGACAAGTATTTCAGCGAAGAATGCGTATAGACATCATCACCATATTCCCGGGGATGTTCGCGCCGGTCCTGAACGAATCGATGGTCAAGCGGGCGCAGGAAAAGAACAAGGTCAGGATCAAGATCCACGACCTGCGCGAGTTCACCAAGGACAAGCACAACAAAGTCGATGACCGGCCTTTCGGCGGAGGTTCGGGGATGGTCTTGTCCTGCCAGCCGATCTTCGACGCGGTGAAGAAAATAAAGTCGCACGTCACAGGTCACAGGTCACACTTCGCAAAGTCGCAAGGTCGCAAGGTCCCGGGGATAGATGGGGCGAAAGTCATATTGTTGTGCCCGCAGGGAAAGACGTTTAACCAGGCCATGGCCAAGAAACTTTCCAAAGAAAAGCACCTGATCTTTATCTGCGGCCACTACGAGGGGGTAGACGAGCGGGTCAGAAAGCTGATCGTCGATGAAGAGATATCCGCAGGAGATTATGTTTTGACCGGAGGAGAGCTGCCGGCCATGGTTGTCGTGGACGCCATAGTCAGGCTTATCCCGGGAGTCCTGGGAGATAAAAATTCCTTGAATTTTGAGTCATTTGAAGGTAATCTATTAGAGTATCCGCAGTACACCCGGCCGCAAAATTTCCGGGGCAATGCGGTCCCGGAAGTGCTTTTGTGCGGAGACCACAGAAAGATCGCTTCCTGGCGGAAAGCCGAAGCGCTCAAGAGGACCAAAACCAGAAGGCCGGATTTATTAACAGCCAAAAAACAAAGGAGACAGTAAAATGGATATGATCAAAATGATCGAAGACGATCTTAAAAACAAAAAAATACCCAAACTGAATGTCGGAGATACGGTCAAAGTCATGACCAAGATCCCCGAAGGCGACAAGGTCAGGCTCCATCCTTTTGAGGGTATCATCATTTCCACAAAAGGCTCGGGCACGAGGATGAGCTTTACCGTAAGAAAAGTCTCCTACGGGGAAGGGATCGAGAGGATCTTCTCTATTTATTCTCCGGTCATCGAGCGCATCGACGTCTTAAGGCGGGGCAGAGTGCAGCGCTCAAAGCTGTATTATTTAAGAAACAAGATCGGCAAGAAAGCCACCAAGATCGATTCCGTGGAAGAGAAAGATATCACCGGCGGAAAATAATTTGCGCTCTTTTTAAAGCCATGCTTTATTACGAGCATAAGTTCGAGAGTTCAGGAAAGAACCTGATCATCGGCCTGGACGAAGCCGGCCGGGGGCCCTTAGCCGGCCCGGTAGTCGCCGCGGCGGTCTGGCTGAAGAGCTTTTCTTTTCGCAACCGGATCGACGATTCCAAAAAATTAACGGCCAGCCAGCGCGAGAAAGCTTATTTAGAAATAATTGATAAATCGGTCTTTGGCATCGGCGTCATCAACGAAAAAGTGATCGACCGGGTGAATATCCTGGTCGCCACCCAGATGGCCATGGAAAAAGCCGCGGATGAACTGCTCTCCAGGGTGATCGCGCTTTCCGGGAAGCAGATCCAGCTTCTGGTCGACGGCCCGGTAAAACTGAGTTTAAAACTTCCGATCGCCAATATTATCCGCGGGGACGCCAAGTCTAAAAGCATCGCTTCCGCTTCCATTATCGCAAAAGTGACCCGGGACAGGATCATGGGCCTCTACGACAAGATCTTCCCCCAATACGGTTTTAGCCGGCACAAAGGCTACCCCACGGAAGCTCACCGCCGGGCGCTTAAGCAATTCGGCAGGAGCTCAATCCACAGACAGAGCTTTTACGGTGTCTAAAGACAATATAAATTCCGGCAAGAACAGCGAAATCGAAGCTGTAAGCTTCCTGGAATCTCAGGGCTTCCGGATACTTTTCCGCAATTACAGGCGCCAGGGATCCGAGATAGACATTATCGCCCGGGAAAAAGATACGACCTGTTTTATCGAAGTCAAATCGCGCAGCTCCGAGAGGTTCGGCAGCGCCCAGGAAGCGGTTACTTTGCACAAGCAGCAAAAGATCGCCAGAGCGGCTTTGATATTTCTTAAGGAAAATAATCTTCAGGACAGCCGCTGCCGGTTTGACGTGGTGGCGATCAGCCGCCAGGCCGGTAAAGCGAAATTTTCTTTGATCCGCGACGCTTTTATTTTTAACGATTGACTTTAACGGGAGAAAGAATGTACAAAGATTCCAGCCTCAAGCTTTACCTCGACGATCTGGCGGCAAAGCTTCCCGCGCCCGGAGGCGGTTCGGCCGCCGCGCTTACCGCGGCCCTCGGACAGGCGCTGGCCAGCATGGTCATAAATTTCACACTCGGGAAGGCCAAATACGCGCAGTACCAGAAAGACCTGACCCTGGAGCTGGAGAAATCCGAAAAGCTGCGTCAGGAATTTCTTGATCTGGTCGACCGGGACGCGGAAGCTTACAATTCCAAGGACCTCAGGAAAGCGCTGGATATCCCGGTCATGGTCGCCAGGCTTTGTTTTGAGGGGATCAGAAGCCTGCCGGCGCTGGTCAAAAAAGGCAACGTCAATCTGATCAGCGACGTGGCGGTAGCCGCTCAACTGCTGGAGTCGGCTTTCAGCGCCGCGCTGGTCAATGTCGAGATCAACCTTAAGTTTATCGATGACGAAAAGCTGGCTGGCGAGCTGAGAAAGGAATTCAGCGCAAAATCAAAAACAGTCAATAAGATCAGGCAAGAGACGGAGGTGCAGGTTGGCAAAATTATTAGAAGGTAGGGTCATCGCCGCGGGGATCAAGGAAGAGATCATTAAAAAAGTCCAGGCTTCGGGCAAAAAACTGCAATTAGCCAGCGTCCAGGTCGGAGAAAATCCTTCCAGCGCGGTTTATATCAAATCCCAGAAAAAGAACGCGGAATTGCTGGGCATAGAATACGCTTTTCATCAGCTGGAAAATACCCTCACCCAGGATAAGCTTATCGAATACATCGGAGCGCTTAACAGTGACCCTAAAGTAAACGGGATAATCCTGCAGATGCCTTTGCCGCAGCACATAGATTACAAAAAGATCAGCGAGCATATCGCTCCGGAAAAAGACGCCGAGGGGATGCACCCTTTGAACATGGGCAAAATTATCTTCGGCCGGTCCAAAGCCCGGCCCTGCACCGCAGCCGCGGTAATGGAGCTGGTCAATTCCACCGGGGTTGAATTAAGCGGCAAGGAAGTGGTGATCGTCGGCCACAGCGAAATAGTCGGCAAGCCTTTAGCTTTGATGTTTTTGGATAAGCTGGCTACGGTCACTGTCTGCCATATCGGCACTTCCAAAGCCGGCAAGCTTCAGGAGCACGTTCAAAAAGCGGAGATCCTGGTCGTGGCCGTGGGAAAAGCCGGATTGATCAAGGGCTCCTGGATCAAAGAAGGCGCGGTCGTGATCGATGTCGGCATCAACCAGGTCGGGGACAAGCTTGTCGGAGACGTGGAATTCGAAGAGGCCGAAAAGCGAGCTGCCTTTATCACCCCGGTTCCCGGAGGGGTCGGTCCGCTGACGGTGGTCATGCTCATGCGCAACCTCGTGGAATGCTCCCTGTGATAGTACAACCTCGTAGGTTGTACTGGTCGGTTTAGGCTATGAACGATCCTTGCCCGCATTGGCCGGCTTGCGGCGGCTGCGATTTTAGAGATAAGAGTTATGCCGAGCAGCTGGATTATAAACAAAGATTCTCCCGCAACCTGCTGGCCCGTTTTAACGTTACTGAATTCCTTCCGATAATTCCGTCTCCCCAAACCGATCATTACCGCCACAAGATGGATTTCTGCGCCGGAGTTTCCGGAGAAAAGATCTTATTAGGGCTGCGCCAGAAAAGCCGCTCCACGGCTGTAGTGGATATCAAAGAGTGCCGGATCTTTTTTGCC
>JBFZAG010000014.1:0-8999 GCA_041309145.1 Candidatus Omnitrophota bacterium
TCTTGCCGTCATGCCGGATGACCACTCCGGCTCCGCTGGGTCCGGGATTGCCCTGGCAAGCGCCGTCGATGAAAAGCTCAAGCCTGTTCATCGTTCAAAAAAAGGATCCGGTTGCAGACTTCGCAGGTGACCATCCGGTCGTACATTTTGATAAGATTTATAACCTGAGCGGGCACAAGCATGTTGCAACCCAGGCAGATGTCTTTTTTGACTTCAACGATAGCCAGCCCGTCGCGGTTGCTCAAAATCCTTTCATACTGCCCCAAAATCTTCTTATCAATTTCAGGGAGGATACGCTTCCTCTGAGCATCTAACTGGGAGAGTTTTTCGTCAATTTCCCTGAGCTGGTTTTCAACTTTTTTCTTTTGCTCATTAAAGACCTTTTCTTCCTGGCTTAAACGTTCTTTTTCGGCTTCAACGTCCTTACGGGAAATTTCGCTCTTTTCCATTATTTCCAGTATCTTATCTTCGACCCGGGAAGCGTCGGCTTTGCTGTCCGAGATCTGCTGGAGCATGGTGTTATATTCTTTATTGGTTTTCAGGCTGTAAAGTTGGCCCTGCAATTTTTTGACCCCTTCTTCTTTAGAGCCCAGCTCAATTTCCGCGTCCTTTTTCGCTTTTTGCAGGTCGAGAAAGATCTTTTCCAGTTCAGCCAGATGTTTTTTCTTCTCTTCAAAAGCCAGCTTTAACACCTCGATCTCTTTAGGTCGGCTGGATTTTTGCTCGTTAAAGCTGTAGATCTGGGAATCGATTGACTGCAATTGAAGCAGGACGTTCAACTGCGACTTCAGATTTACCGTCGACAACTTTCCCCCTTCCTTTGGCCCAACCGAATATTATAAATTTAATGGGCGATATAGGACTCGAACCTATGACATCCACAATGTGAATGTGGCGCTCTAACCAACTGAGCCAATCGCCCAAAATCTCAGACTAACTTGGGCCCACAGGGTTTCGAACCCCGAACCAAGAGATTATGAGTCTCCTGCTCTACCATTGAGCTATGGGCCCTAAAAGTGCGCGATTTAAGCTGCTATGTAAAATAAATCAGATTAATATTTTACTATTCTTTAATGATTTTAGCAAGATAAAATTAAGGAAATCTCAATATAAACAGCTTAGCGCTAACGATTTGATATTGGGCGGGTTAGATAATATTAGATCAGGAGAGATTTAACAGTTTATCAACGCCGAAGTCCAAACCTACTTGCCACAGATCAGCACCGAATCTTCTGCACCAGGCAACTCTGGCCTGTTTTTTAAAAGCTTCCTTGAAAAGAATGCTGGCCCGGATCAGCACTTCCACTTTTTCCGTTAGCTCAAAAGGAACATTGGTGACCAGGTTCGCTCCTCCAGCGGAAACATCGGTAAGGATAGAAGAAATCCCTCTGGCCTTATTTGTCGAGACCGCCGCCGAACCTTCGGTCGGAAAACGCACATAAGCCCTTCTGTAAGCATCGGACATAAACCAACCTTATCAGTTACTCAATCCAGTAACCTGATCTCCGCGGTAGTACACTTTTATTTTTTGACCGTTATACTCGTATTCTTTTTGGCAACCGCCGCTGGTTTGAGCGCATATCTCGAATTGCGGCGGCCCCATCATCTTTTCCACATCCATTGAGCTTTTTCCTAAGAGATCCTCGATCTTAGTTGGGATGAATTTTTCTTCACGGGTTTTATTCTTGACTACCTCTGGCCTGATCCTCTTCTCAGAAACCAATTGCCCGTCCCCGCCGGTATGCTCCGCTACTTTAGGGGCATACAAGGTCAGCCGGTTGAAGTTCTTAGCCAATTCTCCCTCAAGCTCGTTGATTTGTTTACTGTAAATCATCAAAGACACGGCGGGATTTAAAACGAATTTATAGAACAGCGTATAAACCGTATAAGTATCTTCCAGGATTTTATAAGCCTCCCGGTATTTAAACGGATACTTTTTAAGTCTGATCATTCCCTCTTTGATCTTCTCGTTCTTTTCGGACAATGCGGCTTTCATGCCATTATTTTCCAATTCAGAAAATACCTTTTCTATCTGCTGGGAACTGTCTTGGTTCAAAGCCAAAGATCTGACCCAGGAATTAGTTATAGCATCGGCGATCCAGTAGACCGTCAGCGTGTTTTGACTTAACAGCTTATAAACATTCCGGAAATCCGTTTCGTACTTGGTGATATCTATCGATTCAACGGGACGCGCTGTCTTTAAAAATAGAGAATTGAGTTTCATCCCGGCAATAAAAGCCAATAAAACAAAAAACGGGATCAACCAACGGCTTAAAGACCGGTGATTATCGCGCATTCTTTTAGCTTAAGTTTACCTTCCTCATCTTGGTAAAATATATCCCCAACCTGCGCTCCCGGTCAGCTAAAGGAATGTTCGACCTGACTTCTCCGGTGATCTCCATGGGCGCGGAGAATTTTACCAGCTCGTCTTTGACCCTGAGCAAAGTAAACCTCATCGACAGGACCGTGGAGATGGGAATATCTTTATCGGTGACCATTGCCATGCCGTTGGAGCTAATATCCAGCATTTTAGCGTGGATATCCTGGCCGTGCAGCGAGAACCTGGCATCCAGGGGTTGGTCAGTCCGGTAGATAACCGTGCAGTTCATCCGTTCTCTTTTGCCTTGCCTGCGTTCCGGCCCGCTGTAAATATTGACCATTCTCTTCCTTTCGGTATTATATCCTGTTTACGATTTTAAAAATAAGACTCCTCCTGTTGAAACTCAGCATAAATCGTGCCAAATTCCGAGGTATAAATTTTTTGAGCCAAGTTCTGTCCTGCAAAGTACTTATAAAAACGCTATTTTAATATTCTGAGCCGTTATTGGCAGAAGGTCTCTTTTTAAATACAATCTGTTGTAAAAAAGCAACTTAAAAGCCGTTAAGCCGACAGTCTAACGGCACAAATAGAAAAACGGACAGTTTTGGCAATAACGCGGTTCCTGGTCGTCGCAGACAAAATCGATCTTAGGATCGACGATCTCTAAAACCATCGCTTCCAAAGCCCGGATAAAGACATTCTCGATATCTTCGATCCGGGAAAAATCCCCGGGTTTAAGGAAATACTCCAGCTGGCTTTCGCGCAAATTGTAAAGAGCGGCGTTGAACAAAGTCTTTTCGCTTTGCTTTCTGCGCACAAAATACAAATAAAGCGGCATTTGAAAAGAGCCCACCGTGCGCTTGAGAGCCGGGCGGCTGAAGCCGAATTCCCTGATCCTCTCTATGTCTCTGGGTTTTGATTCCGTTCCCCCGGTCTTGTAATCGATGATCAGCAAAGAATCATCGTTTAATTTATCGATCCGGTCGATCTTTAAAACAAAATTGAATTCCCGGCCGGACAAGTTTATTTTCTCTTTAAACTTGCCCTCGACAAGCAGGATCTTTTGGATTGGCCGGCTTTCTTCTTCAGCCAGAAAGCGCTCCAGACGGAAACGGATGATCTTTTTTAAGAGAAAAGAGTCGGATTTCATGGTTTTCTGGAAAGTTTCCCGGAACATGGTTTCAAAAAGGTCAAAGAAATATTTTTTGAATTCGCAACTGATATCGGGCTTTTTCAAAACAAACTTTTTAAAAGCTTCTTCAAGAAGGGAATGGATGAAATTTCCGATCTGCCTGCTCTCCGGCTCGTCCAAAAGATCCGGTTTCTCCCGAAGGTTCAAGACATATTGGTAATAAAAACGCAAAGGGCATTTAAGATAGGTGTTGATATTGGTGACTGAATAATCGAAGTCGCGCAGATATTCGATGATTTTGCCGTTTTTTTCGATCCGGGCCTTTTTCGGCTGCACTTCGGATTTAAAGCTGGCCCGGGGCACGGAGACCACCTCCAGACGGGATCGCTCTTTTTGCTTTTTCCAGATCAGCTCTTCGATAAAACGGCTTTTTTCCTTGTCTTTTCCTTCTTCAAAAAGCAAAAAAACATTTTGCGCGGCGCAAGTCAGCCGCTCGAATTGATAGCGCTGGATCTCTTCTTCTTTTTCCAAACGGTTCAGCCCGAGATTAAGCATGACTTCCCTGGGGATCAAAGGCTCGTAGATCTTCAGATCAGGCAAAATCGACTCGTTGACGTCCAGGATTATGGCGTTTTTGAAATTAAGCGAGCGGGTTTCGAACAGCCCCAGGATTTGCAGCCCTTTCAAGGGGGAGCCGGAAAAAGAAACCAGTTCGTTCGAAAGCGCGTCCAGAAAGATCTTGAAAATATCTTCTTTGGCCAGGATCTCCCGGGAAAACCCTGAGCTTTCCAGGTTACCGGCGATCTCGATTATCCTGTCGGCCATTTTAAGGTTCAGGGGGTAATTCGCCAGAAAGCTTTTCTCAAGCAGGAAATCCATGAAAACCCGGATCTTTCCGGCAAAATCATTGAAGTCAACCACTGACTCCCAGGAATAAAACAAAAGTTCATGCAGCTTGCGCAGGGCGCTTTTCAATCCCAGGCTCTCGAGCGGATAATCGGTTTTTTCAAAGAGCTGTGCGGTTTGGCGATACAACTGCCGCTCAGACTCGACCCGGGAAAGAAGGATAAAAATACTTCCGCCGATATCGCTTTTTTCCATCCCGGTCAAAAACTCCTCTATTTTATGGACCAGGATCCTGGTTGCGCTGAAGTCATCCAGTATTTTGAAATTCTTGACCAAAGGGTGGCTTAAAAGCGCCAGGTAATCGGGAGTATAATACTGAGAGTTTTTCCGGGACTTCTGGGCTTTGAAGATCGAAGAAAACAGCGAAAAAACCGCCGATCGTTTGAGCGGATAGCCCATGGAAACATTAAAATCGGTGTCAGAACAGGCAATTTCGGAAAGCAAAGTAATGATCTTCTCCGGCTGCGGCAAAACAATAACCGTATTCCCGGGGTCTTTTATGTTCCTGAGGATCTGGCTGACCGCGCCGGCCTGGGACTGGCCGTCAAAACAGGAGAAAAATTTAAATTCCTGGCCGGCCGGCGGTTCAGAAACGGATCCCAGATCGCAGTCAAACTCGATCTCAAGGTCTTTTAAAACAGAAAATTTTCGGCTCGAGCCCTGAAAGACCAGAACGGCTTTATCCCGGCTGTAGAGGTGTTTAATGATCTTTTTTTCGCTGGCCTGAAGATAGAACGGGTTGCAGAAAAATATCCGGTCGAATTCAGAGAAATCTTTTTCAGCTGCCTTTCCTGCGGCTTTGAGGTAGCGCATTCCCCTGGTAAGAGTCTTGCGTTGCTCCAATTCCCGGTGGAAACTTTGGCGCAGGCCGATCACTTTAGCCAGCAGAGCGTTGATGCTCTCCGGAACGTCAAAACCTATGGCGGCGCTTAGTTCCACGCTTTTCAGGGATTTCAGCTGGATGTCTTCCAGGTCGAGCTGTTCGATAAAAGCCAGGATCTCCCTGGCCCAGGGCAGAAAAGAAGCGAAACTCTCTTTTCCTTTTACGATCTGCGGCGATCCGCTCTTGGCTAAGCGGTATAAAAGATACGCCGCATCCAAATCGTTGATCTTGGTAAAATCGCTTTCAGGGCCGAGGATAAAATCGATAAAGTCATCCGCGGCGAAAAAAGCGGGTGAAATAAATCCTTTTTTGACCCTTGAGGCCAGCTCTCTTTTCAAGAACAGCTCCGGCCTTCTTCCGCCGAACACAAAAGCCAGCCGGCTGAGGTCTTTTTCAGGCCGGATATACTCGGCCTCGATTATATCCGCCAGGCTGCAGATAAAATCCCGGCCAAAGCCGAAATTTATGATCTTATTCATCGATCTCCTCAATATCTTCGCGGTCGAAATAAAGCAAATACCCTTTTACGCTTTTTCGGGGATAAACTTCCCTGAGCAGCCGGATATATTCCCGCATCTGCTCAAGATCGTCCGCTTTAAGGTCAGCGGAGCTTTTGTAGTCGCAGATCCGGATACTTTCTTTCTCTATGATCAGCCGGTCGATCCTTTTAGTCAGGCCGCGGCCGGTGATAAAATCTTTTTCATTAAAGACCTGGGCTTCTTCGACCCAAAAAAACTGCTGCCACGATCTGCGCTTGATCAGCTCAGCAATCCGCTTTTCAAGTCTTTTAACCTGGCCCAGCTCGGGGAACTCCTGGATCGACCTGATAACGGCGGTTCGGATCAGAAAGTCCGGGTCTCGGCCTTTAAGGTTGCCGATGAACGATAACAGCCTGTGCCAGGCTTCGCCCATGATCATGGCCTGCCGGCTCTGCAAAGATCCCAGACCGATGGTTTCTTCTTTTAAAAACGGGATCCACTCGCGGTATTGCGCCGGGGCGATCTCGAGTATCCGGTGGCCGGGATCCGGCCGCTCCTGGGCTTTCGCGCTTTTTCCCGGCCGCCCTTTCTGGCAATCCAGGCTGTTGAAGAGCAGCTGGCCGTAATTGAATTTATTGCCTTTTTTTAGCGGGACGAAAATAAAAAGCTCGTCCCTGGCCCGGGTAAAGGCCACATAAATGTTGTTCAATTCATCGATGAACGCCTTGATGTATTCCCGGCGGTAGATCTTTTCCAGCGCCGGCGAAAACTTGGCGTACTCTTTTTTCAGGCGTAAAAGGTTCAGCGAATTTCCTTCGGGATAAACGATGTCGGGATTGATCTCGATATCCAGATACAGATTGGGCAGGACCAGCGCCCGGAATTCCAGCCCTTTGGATTTATGGATGGTCAAAACCCGCACCGAATCCGCCCGGGAAATATTGACGAAAAGCTCCTCATCCCTGGCCTGGTCGAAGAATTTGAGGAAATCGCCGATCGTGGGATGCTCTTCTTCCTGTTCCTTGACTAGCTCCAGAAGGCGCATGAAAAATCCCTGGAACTGGGGGAAGTTTTGCAGGACCGAAAACCTGCCCATGGCGCTGGCCGTCAGCTCATAAAGCGGGATAAAACCGACGTTCTTAAAGAAATCCGAGATATACTTCTCCCATATCTCCGGGAACTCTTCGCGGAATCTGCGGTAATAATAGCTGGTTTTATCCCTCCGCCGGTTTTTGCCGAGTTCAAAAATAAAATCCCGGATGATCTCTTTTTTCAGCCCGCTGGAACTGATGAATATCTCGCCCATGATAAAAGAGGCGAAAGCGAGGTTATCGATGGGGGAGTTTAAGAACTTCAGAAAACAGATCATCTCTTTGACCAGGGACTGCTCCCGGATATTCAGGGTTTTATCGGATTCCACCGGGATCTCCTCTTCGAGCAGCCAGGAGGCGAAAAGTTCGACTTCATCGTTAGAGCGGGCCAGGACCGCGATATCCCGGTACTCGAAACGCTGGTTCAGGTCTTTGATCGTCTCGATAAGGCGCTGGCGGGTCAATATCGCGTTGCGCTCTTCGTCGGCTCCGCAGATCGCCTCCACTTTGACAAAACCGTTTGGTTTGTCCGCGCGGTTGGTTTGCCGGGAATCCTTGAAGAACGACACGATCTGGGCGATATCCTCCGGGCTTAAAGATACGGCGGAACGGTTTTTCTTCTCGTTGATCAGGCCGATCGCCCGGCTGAGATTGGCGGTGGAAAACAGCTCGTTGTTGAAATCGACCAGTTCCTCCCGGGAGCGGTAGTTCTTGCTCAGGACGCTGTGCTCCTGGCGGAAAGCCGAGAGCTCGCTTTTGACCTGGTCGAACAATTCCACTTCCCCGCCGCGGAAACGGTAGATCGCCTGTTTTTTGTCTCCCACATAAAACAGGGTCCCGGCGCTGGAAAGCCCGTCTTCGATCAAAGGGAAGATGTTCTTCCATTGCAGGAAGCTGGTGTCCTGGAATTCGTCGATCAGGTAGTCGCTGAAGCGGCTGGAAAGGCGCAAATACAATTCGGGTACCGTGACGAACTGCGAGTCAAAAAGCTGTCGGGCCTGGCGGTTGAGCTCGGCCAGAAAGACCACATCGTCTTTAGCCGCGGCGGATTTGAATTCTTGGAAAAAATTGCCGAACATATCCAGATAGCAGTTAAAAATTATGAAAGCCTCGGTCTCGCAAAGCCGGCGGATATCTTTTTTTACCCGCTCCCATGCGGAGCAAGCGGCTTTGCCGACTTTTGCGTTTTTGTGGCAGGGAAAATCCTCGCGGTCGAAAAAACTGGATACTTCTTCCAGGCCGACGCTTTGCTTTTTTTCCGCGGCCAGCTTGGCGAGTTTGGTTTGGAAGCGCTTGTCAACGCCGTCCGGGAGGACAAGGTTGAGCTTGAGGATCGATTGGAATATCTTTTTTTTGAGCTTTATCAGGTCAGCGGCGGTGCCGGGGAATTTCTTGAAATCTCCTCCGTAAGTGTTGGTGTAGACTAAAAGGTTTTCCAGGATCTTGAGGATATCCGCTTTAGGCAGCCAGCCGGAACGGTTTTCCAGGTATAAATACTGCTGCAAAAACCGGTCAAAAAGCCTATAAGTATCTTTGTCCCAGGAAGCTTTATCGATAAGCTCATCCAGGCTGTAACTCAGATACTGGCTGTAATCGTTTTTGATCCGGAAGCTGGCCGACAAATCGAGTTTAAAAGCGCAGCCCGACAAAAGAGCGTTAATAAAGCTGTCTATGGTCTGGACCTGGAAAAAATTATAGTTCCGGATCAAATGGTCCAGAGCCAGATGGGCTTTGCGCCGCAAAAAATCCCTGTCCGGGCACAGGCTCGCCAGGATGTTTTCTTTTTCTTCGGGGCTGTCGAAACAGTCCAAAGCGATCTTTTTTAAAAGATCAAGGATCCTTTCCTTCATTTCAAAAGCGGCTTTGTTGGTAAAGGTGATGGCCAGGATCGAACTTAAAGGGATATCTTCGAACTGGCGGCGGGGGTCAAGAATAAGCGAAACGTACCTTTTAGCCAGGGTGTAAGTCTTTCCCGATCCGGCCGAAGCCTCGACGATAAAGACCTGGCAGGGATCGCGGCTAGAAGGTGGGGTCTTGTTCATAGGGATCTTGGCTCGTTCTTTGCTGAAGCCGGGATAACACTTCCGGAGAATCAATGAACCGCGAGATCTGGTTGAACTGGTTGTAAGAAAACCCGTGGTTTTCGTAATGGACCGAAAGGAACAGGTGTTTTTTTGCCCTGGTCAAG
>JBFZAG010000015.1:0-2981 GCA_041309145.1 Candidatus Omnitrophota bacterium
CGGCGCGGTCGAGATCATTTCCGAAGCGGAGCTGGTCCGCAAACTGGAGATCTGCCAAAAAGAAAAACGGCCTTTGCGGGTAAAAGCCGGTTTTGACCCCACCGCTCCGGATATTCATCTGGGCCATACGGTATTGCTGCGCAAAATGCGCCAGTTCCAGGACCTCGGCCATGAGGTCTATTTTCTGATCGGCGATTTCACCGCCAAGATCGGGGACCCGACCGGAAAGTCCGCTTTACGCAAAACCCTGAGCCAGGAAGAGATCGTCGAGAACGCCAAGACCTACAAGAAGCAGGTGGGCAAGATCCTTGACCTGGACAAGGTCAAAGTGGTCTTTAACAGCGATTGGTTCACCAAGATGAGCGTTGCCGATTACCTCGGACTGACCATGCATGTTACGGTGTCTCAGATGCTCCAACGCGAGGATTTCAAGAAAAGACTGGATAACCAGCAAGATGTTTCATTATTGGAATTCATGTACCCGGTTTTACAGGGGTACGATTCGGTCAAACTTCAAGCCGACATCGAGCTGGGAGGCACTGACCAGATCTTCAACCTTCTTGTCGGCCGGGATATGCAGAAGGATTTCGGACAGGAGCCCCAGGTAGTCCTGACCATGCCGCTTCTGGAAGGCACTGACGGGGTGAACAAGATGAGCAAATCCCTGGGCAATTATATCGCTATTAACGACAGCCCGAAGGAGATGTTCGGAAAAGTCATGTCGATCTCCGACGATCTGATGTTGAAATATTATACTTTGCTTACCTCCGAAGATCTGGAAGAGATAAAAAAATTGCATCCTAAAGAAGCCAAAGTCAACCTGGCTAAAAGTATTATCGCCCAGTATCACGGCAATAAAGAAGCCGATGCTGCCGCGGAAGAATTTACCCGGGTTTTCAGCTCTAAAGAGCTTCCTCAGGATATTCCGGAATATAAACTGGAATCCGAAAAGTCTGTGGTGGATATCTGCGCCGAGTCCGGCTTGGTCAAAAGCAAAAACGAGACCCGCAGGCTGATCGAGCAGGGCGGGCTGGAATTTGAGGGCAGCAAGATCACTGATACACAAGCCAAGATAAATTCAAGCGGAGTGCTAAAGATCGGCAGCCGCAGATTCCTGAAAATTTGTAGACGCTTTACTTAATTATTTGTATTTGCTTGAGTTACAAAATTAATCCGATAGCTAACTTTTAAATAATAAGTTTGTATCATACTGTTTTTCAATTAGTTGTGTAAAGCGTCTACATATATGGAGGCGGTATGGCTGGTCACAATTATGCGATACTCCTTGCCGGCGGACAAGGCAGCCGGTTCTGGCCGCAGAGCCGTACTTTGGAACCCAAGCAATTCCTGGCTTTACATAAAGACAAGAGTTTGTTCGTGCAGACCATTCTCCGGGTCAGGTCCCTGATCCCGGCCGCAAACATATTTATCGCCACTTCCGAACTTTACCGCAATCAGATCTCTGAGTTGGTTTCTCCTTTCAAGATCACTGCTGATAATCTGATCTTTGAGCCGGACGGCAAAAATACCGCTCCCTCGATCGCGGTCACCGTGCAACTGATCCATCAGCGCGACCCTCAGGCTTTGATCTGTATTCTGCCCTGTGACCATCTGATCAAAAACACTTTTAAATTCCTGAAATTAGTTTCCCAGGGGCTGAGACTCAGCGAAAAATCGCTGGTGATCTTCGGGATCCCGCCGTCCCGCCCGGCTACGGGGTATGGGTATATTCAAGTCACACGTCACACGTCACAAGTCACAAGTAAGGAATTTCAGGTTAAAAGATTCACTGAAAAGCCCGACCTAAGAACAGCGGAACGCTTTGTGAAAAGCGGAGATTATTACTGGAACAGCGGGATATTTGTCGGCTCAAGCTCGGTCTTTTTAAATGAATTCCAAAAAAACCTGCCTGAACTTTTTCAACTGATCAAAAAAGTTAAAAAGCCCGATGATATCAAGCTTGTCTGGAAAAAGATCCGGCCGATCTCTTTTGATTACGGGATCCTGGAAAAAGCCCGGCGAGTGCTTATGCTTTCCGCCGACGGACTTGGCTGGTCTGACCTGGGCAGCTGGCAGGCCTGGGATGAGATCCTGCGCAAAGACGCTAAAGGCAATGTTTTTAAAGCCGATGTGCTGAACCTGGACAGCAAAAACTTGACTGTCGTCGGCAGCCAGCGTCTTATCGCGACTATCGGCCTGGAGGATCTGATCGTGGTAGACACTCCTGACGCCCTGCTGATCACCCGCAAAGATAAGACCGAAGATGTCAAAAAGATCGTGGATATCCTTAAAGCCCAAAAGCGTCTGGAGCACTATGAGCATAAAACCGTGAAAAGGCCCTGGGGGGCTTATACTGTTTTAGAGCTGGGGGACGGATTCAAAGTAAAGCTGGTGGAAGTCCGGCCCGGCAAGGCCTTGAGCCTGCAGTATCACCAAAAACGCAGCGAGCATTGGGTGGTGGTGGAAGGGGTCGCTAAGATCGTTAAAAACAAACGCAGTTTTGTTTTTCAGGCTAACGAAAGCACTTATATCCCCATAGGCTGCGCCCACCGTTTGATCAATCCTTTAAAAGAAAAAACCTTGAAGATCATTGAAGTCCAGGCGGGGAAATATCTGGAAGAAGACGATATCGTCCGTTTAAAAGACGACTTTGGCAGGAGTTAGGAGGATCTAAATGAACAAAGCCGCAGTTATCGGAGCTGGTTATGTCGGGCTGGTCACCGCGACATGTCTGGCTGAGCTGGGACATACAGTCATTTGCGTGGATAATGACCGCAAGAAACTGGAGAATCTGAAAAAAGGGATCATTCCTATTTTTGAAGAAGGGCTGGAGGAACTGGTCAAAAAAAACAAGAAAGCCAAGAGGCTGATTTTCAGCCACAGCATCCGGGAAGCCGCGGAAAGATCGGAAGTGATCTTTATCTGCGTGAACACCCCGCCTCTACCCGACGGAGGAGCCGACCTTTCCATGGTCGAGAAAG
>JBFZAG010000016.1:0-2595 GCA_041309145.1 Candidatus Omnitrophota bacterium
ATCCTTTTGAATGTTCAGCTTCTCTTTGGGCTCGCTGATCTGGACCAGAGAATATTCCAAAGTAAGAACACTATCCTTGAATCCGGCGTTAGCCCCTTTTAAAGAAAAATATTTTTTAAGCCGCTCTTCCTGAAAAAGCATCATTATCCTTTGGGTGATCTGCCGGCTCAGGAAATCGGACATCTTCACGTCATACATCTTTAGATGCTCTCCGGTGTTATCGCCGATCGCCTTTGGGTTTATTTCCAGATTGAAGACAATTCTCCGGTTCCACTCCATCATGTCGAGTCCGCCTACAAACGATTTTTTCAGGTCGGTAAGATTGGCGGTCAGAGAATAATCCAGCCCGATATTGATATCGGAGATGGCCAGGACAAAGAACTCCGGGGCCTTATCCGAGCTGACCAATACCCGGCTGATGCTGGTCATGATATTTCTTTGTCTTTCCTGTATATTTTCGTCGAAGAATTTACTGGAGTCTTTGCCTATTTCTTCGTGGAGAAGGCGCGGCTGCGGAGCATAGACCCATAAGGTATTGCCTATCCTCATCGGGACCACTTTAAGCTGGTATTCTTCCAGGCAGATCTTTTTGACAGTGTCGGGGATATCTGACTCTTTATAAGTAGGAGAAAAATCTGAGGAAAAACATCCGGCTGATAACACAGCTGCGGCAACGATGCCAAATTTTAGCCAACAGGCCGGAAAACGCTTAGATTTGATCATAGTCGCGCGCTTATCTTAGGTGAGAAAATCAGCAAGACGGGGACCCCGGAATAACCGGATTTCTTGCTATCGGAGGACGGGTTTTATTGAATTCCCTGAAGATCGCTTCGATCTCATCGAAGTCTAACTCTTCTTTTTTGAGCAGCTCCTCAGCAAAGCGGTCGAGAAGGCTGGATTCATTGGCTAATAACTCCTCCGCTTCTTTAAGGCATTCCTGAAGTATTTCCTGGACTTCGGCGTTGAGCTGTTCCTTGACTTTCTCGGAAACATAAGAAACAGTCTCTCCTTTGAATACTCCGATACTAGTAGGCATAGCCGCGATGGAAGCGTAATTGCCTACCAATCCGGATTTTCCCATCCCCCATTCCCAGACCATATGGTGAGCGATCCACATGGCATTAGTAAAATCCTGGCTGACTCCGGAAGTGGTGATCTTTAATTTCAGCTTTTCCGCGGCAAAAGAGCCGAGGCTCACTTTAATATCCCCCAAATACTGGTCCCGGGTGCGCACATGGATCTCCTCGCGCGGCTGAGGCATAACAAACCCCAAAGCCCCGCCTCTAGCCAGGATAGTCGCTTTGAACACGTCTTTATGGGGAGCGAGAAAATACATGGCGATAGCGTGTCCGGCCTCATGATAAGCGATCTTTACCCGCTCTTCCTGGCTGAATACCACTTTGTGCTTGATGCCCATTTCCACCCGGTCATAGGCCTCGGTGACCTCTTTCATGGAAATAGCCGCTTTTCTGTTGCGCACGGCGATCAATGCCGCTTCGTGCACGAGGTTGGCGATGTCCGCGGGGCTGTTGCCTACGGTAAGCCTGGCCAGTCTTTTATTGTCGATCGTGGAATCGAATTTGGCGCTTTTGAAATAGTATTCAAAAAGCTGCTCTCTTTCGTCTAAATTAGGAAGTTCCACGTAGATCTTGCGGTCAAACCTTCCCGGGCGCAGCAGCGCCGGATCCAGGAACTTTTCCGGAGCATTGGTCGCACCGATCACGACCACATTATGATCTTTGTCCTTGAGCCCGTCCATTTCGATCAGAAGCTGATTAAGGGTGGTGTTAGACTCGGTCTGGCCGCCGAATCCGCGGTCAACGGAACGCTGGGCTCCTACAGCATCGAGCTCGTCTATAAAAATTATGCAGCCGCCTTCGGTATAAGCCATCTGGCGGGCCTGCTTAAAAAGCTTGCGGATACGGCTGGCGCCCACCCCCACGAACATTTCAATGAACTCCGATCCGGACATGGAAATAAAAGGCAGGTTGGATTCGGTGGCAATGGCTTTAGCCAAATAAGTCTTTCCGCAGCCCGGAGGCCCCATCATCAGGATCCCTCTTAGGATCTTTCCGCCGATCTTCTGAACTTCAACCCGGTCCTTGACTAACCTTACGACTTCCGCAGCTTCCTGCTTGGCTTCTTCCATGCCGATAACATCGGTCCAATGGATCCGGATATCTTTTCCTTCGGTAGTCTTGGCCTGTACTTTGGTGAATTTCATGAATCCGCCGCGCATCATCCAGATATAAAGTCCCATCTGTAGAGGCATGGCTAACATTTGCACCATCAGAAATACATATAACAACATCCCGTATTGAGCCAACATCGCTTTCTTTTGAAAAGACTCCTGGCTTTTCCAGGCGACGAACGTGCTTTTCAAAAAGAAGGCAAACGAAATTAACAGCACCAGGCTCAAAATAACCACGACAATGGCTATCCAGTGAAGCTTGAAGAATAATTCTATTTTTTTCTTGTTCATTAACACTCCTTTTTCTTAAAATACCATAAGTTAACTGGCATGTCAACTCATATCAAAATCTTGGGAAATCTCTCTTGACCAATGAGCTTTTAATAGTATAATTAACCTGTTAT
>JBFZAG010000017.1:0-3852 GCA_041309145.1 Candidatus Omnitrophota bacterium
GTCAAAGACATGGAGCTGACTGATGTGATCAGGATGATCGCCGACCAGAGCGCTTTGAACATCATCGCTTCCAAAAATGTCAAAGGCCAGGTGACCATTAATCTCCAGGATATTCCGGTGGAAAAAGCCCTGGAAGCCATCCTCACGGTGAATAATTGCGGCTATATCAAAGAGGGCAATATCATCCAGGTTTACACTCTGCCGGAACTGAACCAGAAAGAGCAGTTCTCCCAGCTTTCCACCAAAGTTTTCCGGATCAAGCACATCAAGGCGGTGGATATCAAGCAGACCCTTTTGTCGCTCAAATCCGGCCGGGGAAGAATGGAGATCGAGCCCAAGACCAATACCATCGTGGTCACTGACACCGCCGAAGGCCTGAGCGCCATCGAAAACGCCATCAGCGAGATGGACAAAAAACAGGAGACCCGGGTTTATAAATTAAGTTACGCCAAGCCGCTGGAATTGCAGAAAAACCTGCAGTCAGTGATCCCGGCGGCCGAAGGAGATTTCCTGGCTGATGAACGCACTAACAGCCTGGTGATCACCGCGTCGCCGTTATTGCTGGATAAAATGGATACCCTGATCAGCAACTGGGATAAGCAGATCCCCCAGGTATTGATCGAAGCCAAGATCCTGCAGATCACCCTGGATAAAAACCGGTTCCTGGGAATTGACTGGCAGTATCAGAATCCGGAAAAACACACATTGACTGTGGGCGCCACGAGTTTGCCGGTTCCTACCGGCGTGACTTCAGTGGACGCTTTTAAGATCGGAGTATTGAGCGCTAACGATTACGCGGTGACCATTAAAGCCCTGGAAGGCTCGAACGACGCCAATTTGATCTCCAGCCCCAGGATCGTCACTTTGGACAATACCGAAGCCAAGATCCTGATCGGCGCCAGCGAGCCGTATGAAGTTTTTCATTATGATTCCGAGGGTCGTATTTCCGGCAAAGAGATCAAGTTCGTGGAAGTGGGGATAAAACTTACGGTCACTCCCAAGATCTCCCAGGACGGCTATATTACCATGAATATCCGGCCGGAAGTCAGCACTCCCCGGATCGGCACCGCCACTAATTCTTTAGCTATCGATACTACCGAAGCTAACGCCATAATGACCGTGAAAAACGGGAATACTCTGGTCATGGGCGGATTGATCAAGGACGAAAAGCAGGAAGTCATCGCCAAGATCCCCTTCCTGGGAGATATACCTCTTTTAAAATATTTGTTCCAAAATAAATACAATAAGACTTCCAAAAAAGAGATCATTATTTTTATCACTCCCAAGATCATCAGCCCGGACAGTGTCGCGTCATTGGGCAATGAGCTGGACCTGGGGGCCAGGGAAGAAGCGATGATTCAAAATTTCGCTGATGAGGCTAAACAATGAAGTCAGGGATAAAAGATAATTTATGGATCGCCGGATTAGCTCTGGCCGGGCTGCTTTTTCTGAACATTTTTTTTCAAATGATCCGGCCTGAACATCCTGACGCTGAAACTCAGCTCTCCGAAGAGACTTTGCCTCAAGAGCCGAAAAAGATCAGCCGGATAGAAAAAACAATATTTCCCGCGGAAAGACCGGAAATCCAATCCGCTCAGCTGGAACTGCTGGGCACGATCATGGGCCGGACTTCGATGGCTTTTATTTTTAATCCCCAGACCCAATCCCGCGGTTTGTATAGAGTAAACGACAGGGTGGAAGGATTTCAGATCGCTCAAATACTTTCCGGAAAGATAGTTTTGGAAAAAGACGGCTTGACCCAGGAGATTTTTCTGACCAGCCGGCGCTCGGCTCAACCAGCTAAAGATAACCAGTCTTTTTTGGCCAAAGACAAAGCCGGGACCATGATCATCAGCAAATTCCAGATTATGGGCCAGTTGTTGAAAGCTAATGAGATCTTGTCTAAAATAAAAATAATGCCGTTGGCGGACGCAACGCCCAATAAATTACGGGGATTCCGGATCGATAATGTCCCTTCAGGAAGCATAATCGAGGATGCCGGGATCAAGAACGGCGATGTCATTTATTCCGTGCAAGGCCAGCGCTTGCAGAGCATGCAGGACGCTTTGGCGATGTTCAACCGGATCCAGAGCCAATCCCGGGTCGAGGTGGTCCTATTAAGAGACGAACAGCCGGTGACCTTGCGATATGAAATCCATTAGTGTCCCGCAGGAATGTTTGATCGAGCACGATAAGACCGGGATCTCGCTGGTGCGCATCCTGGTCCTCAAAGGCTTGTTCAATGAAGACGAACTGCTGCAAATCCTCTCCGAACAATACCATATTCCCCTTATCCGCTTAAAGCCAGAAGACATCGATCCTGAATTAGCCAAAAAGATCCCGGCCAAGCTGGTCACCCATTATAATTTCATGCCTTTAAAAATAAAAGACGGCCGATTGCAGATCGCCATCAATGACCCGATGGAGATCCTGGCCTGGGATGAGGTCAAATTATTTCTCAAGCAGGATTTGGAGTTTTTTCTGGCCAACGAAAAGGACATTTTGGAATCGATCAAGAATTTCTACGGCCTGGGAGCGGAAACCCTGGAAGCCATGGCGGTCCAGGCTCCTAAAGACGATCTGGAGGTCATGGCCGGAGACCGCAAGCAGGATATTAAAGATGAGGCCATCGACCCGTCGGTGATAAAATTCCTGAACCAGGTGCTTACCGAAGCTATTAAGCAAAGGGCGACGGATATCCATTTTGAGCCTTTTGAAGACCAGCTGAGAGTGCGTTACCGCATTGACGGGATACTCTACGAAATTCCTCTTCCGCCGTCGATCAAGAATTTCCAGTCGTCGATAGCCTCCAGGATCAAGGTCATGGCCAACTTGGATATTTCCGAAAAGCGCCGGCCGCAGGACGGCAGGGTGGAGATCAAAATGGATGAGGAGGTTTTTGACCTGAGAGTGTCGATCATGCCCACGCCTTTCGGGGAAAGTATCGGCATCAGGCTTTTGCCGCGCTCCAGCCCGGTGATCGGCCTGGCCGGGATCGGCTTGCCGTCAGACGGCCTGAAGATCCTCGAGGAGACCATTGCCAAGCCTTACGGGATAATTTTAGTCACCGGCCCGACCGGCAGCGGAAAAACCACCACTTTGTATTCTTGTTTGAATAAAATAAATTCCGCTGAGCGCAAGATCCTGACTATCGAAGATCCGATCGAATACCAGCTCAAAGGCATCACCCAGATGCAGGTCGAGCCAAAGATCGATTTTACTTTCGCCAACGCTCTGCGCTCGATGCTCCGCCATGACCCGGATGTGATGATGGTGGGAGAGATCCGCGATACCGAGACCGCCGAACTGGCGGTGAGGACATCTTTGACCGGCCATCTGGTTTTCAGCACTCTGCACACCAATGACGCCGCCGGAGGGGTGACCCGGCTTCTGGACATGGGCATAGACTCTTTTCTGGTATCTTCTTCAATAATCCTGATCATCGCCCAGAGGTTAGTCCGGGTGATCTGCCCGAATTGCCGGGAAAAGTTCGCGGTTAACCCGGAATTGCTCAAGCAGTTCGGGCCTGACAAGGCCGAAACCACGGTTTATCACGGCAAAGGCTGTGAAGCCTGCCGGTTCACCGGTTACATGGGCCGGACCGGGATCTTTGAGATGATGGCCATTACCGACGAGATCCGGGAATTGATCTTAAAGAAAGTTCCTTCGCACAAGATCAAGCAAAAAGCGGTCCTTTCCGGGATGAAAGTCTTAAGGGATTCCGGCTGGGACAAGATCCAACAGGGGCAAACCACTATCGAAGAAGTCCTGCGGGTCACGCAGGAGGAAATCTAATGGAGAAAATAAAGGGGACGTTTCTATTTATTTTACACCAACCTACGCGGTTGCCAA
>JBFZAG010000018.1:0-6334 GCA_041309145.1 Candidatus Omnitrophota bacterium
CTTTATTATGTTAAATAATAGTTGCTGTTCTGTCAAGATATTAATATGATCCTATTTTTCGTTCAGCTTCTGGGAAAAATAGTTGATGAACACTATGATAAAAACAACGCAGATCAATAGCTGGGCCATCACCACCAGCTGCCCGGCGGAATTTTTGGCGCAGATATCCCCAAAACCGACTGTGGTGGTAGCTACGACGCTGAAATACACCGCGGTCAGCGGGTCCATCGAGCGGTTCAAAAGATCGAAAGCCATGTAAATGACCGCGAAATCAAAAGCCACCTCCGCGTAATGCAGGAAAATAAGCAATAAGGAGCGGCGGTAAGAGACCGCGGCGGCGTGGATATCCGAAAGGAATATCAGGTGCAAAAGGTGCACGAAAGTGTCGCTTAAAAAATAAACCACCAGGAATATGACCAAAGGATATTTGTACCAGCCCTGCCAGAGCGCTAATAAAGGAAAAAGAAATTTAAATACCGTGTAGGTCTCGATGGCCAGCCTGCGGCCTAAAACTCCCCAGCGGCCGAAGATATCCCGGATCAAAAGCACCGGAAAAATGAACTGCACCAGGCAAAGCCCGATGCAGACTAGCCGCTCCAACCCGTAAGTCTTCTCTTCCCAGACCTTTTTCAGGTACTTGACCTGTTCGGCATAAGCTTCGGGGATCTTTTCCTTTCCCCCGCCGTCAGCCTGGGAGTTAAAGAAAATTTTAAGCAGGATATTGCCCATTCCGCCCGCCTCCTAGAGCTCGTTAAAAGTGTAATACTGCATTTCGTCGTCAGGAGTGAACCACACCCCGTCCGGTCCGGCGCTGATGTACTTTTTGTCCTTGCATTCTCCGCCGTCTTTAGAGTAGAAATATTCTTTAGCCGAGGAAATCACGTCGTCGGGAGTGAACCACTTTCCGTCCGGGCCTTTGCCTTTGAGCTTGTAATGATATTCCACGGCCCGGGAAATACGCCCTTGGTCATCGTAGGTAAAACGGTGGTACTTCTGCAGTTCAGGGCCAACGTATTCCGCGTCCTGCGATACCAGGCCGCGGGGATCGTAATTAAATGACATGTATCCGATCTCTTTGCCTTTTAAATCCAGGCGGGTGCTTCTTATCTTTTTTCCGGAAAGATCGTAAGCGTAAACCGAAGTGTACAGCTTGCGCTTGCGGCCGTCAAAAGAGGTTTCCTTAATGATCCGGTCTTTGGGGCCGTAACTGTAGATCTGGTAATCCTGCAACTTGTCATCCGGGGTAAAAGGGATTTTATCCTTCCCGGGCAGGATATATGAGCGCTTTACGATCCTGCCTTTTTGGTCGTAATCTTTGAGGTAATAATGGCAGACGGCATCGTCTTGAGTGAACCACTTTTTGTCTTTTCCGGCCACATAGCGCACGTCTTTATCCTGGTGCGCGCGATTCTCGTTCTCCGGAAGCTGTCTTTCGGCTTCCTCGGCAGCGGCGCTGTCCAGAGCGAAACGCTCTTCTTCTATATTGCGCAGCTGAGCCGAAGAAACTCCGGGCTTGAAGAACAGGGCCAGGCTGAAACCCGATAAGATGAAGAGCCGAAATAGATCTTGGGATATCATTTCACTCCTAAAGTTTATTTTTCGGGCGCGCTGAAAGCCGCCCTGGTTTTATCTGTAACCACTGTCTTGGCCACCCGGAAACCCTCGACCTGGCGGCTTAAATAGTCGAAACTGCGGAACCGGTTATTATACTCATCAGGATGAATGACCGTATCCGTAACAAACGGCGGCCCCATCCCTTTGCGGAATTCAGTATCCATCAGGAAACATCCCCCGCGCAGAACTCTCGCCGCGCTGAATTTATTGAATACGGGCAAATTGAAAAACAGCTCCTGGCCGTTGCCGACCGGATTTGTTATTTTCGCGTCCGCCTTATAGAAATCATTATACCAGTCATTGCACCATTCCGCGACGTTGCCGGCCATATCGCATATCCCGAGTTTGCTGTCGCCTTTCGGGGAATAAGAACCTACGGGAACGGGAAAGGCTGCCGGAGGAGTCTTGTCTTTATGTCCCGCGTTGGCCCGGGTAGCGTCAACCTTTTCATTGCCCCAGGGGAATTGGCGGCCGTCGTCATACTGTGCCGCGTATTCCCATTCCGCCTCGGTGGGCAGCCGGTAGCCGGTCTTGCCGTAAACCTGGCACGACCAGTCGTCGAGATTGTACAACGGCTCAAGCCCTTCCTGCTCACTGAGCATATTACAGTAAAAGGCGGCCCCGTACCAGGTTACCTCGACAACCGGCAGGTTCTCCCTGCCCGGCAGGGTCTTGAACACCCCGTTCTCAAAGGTGATCCCGGAGTCCTCGTCAAAAACGTCCTGATAGGCCTGCGGCGATTTAGAGATTCCTGACGCCCTCCTGCGCTTGGCCTTTTCCGAGATTTCCTCTTTATTAAGGTATCCTTTGTTCCAGGCATAATTGAGCATGCCGGCATAGTTCTGATTTGTTATTTCGTATTTTCCCATGTAGAAATCATCGGTCAGCGTCACTTCATGCACCGGCTGGGCATTAGCGAAATCCTTGCTGCCCATATTAAAAGTCCCGGCCGGCACCTTGACCATCTCAGGCTTGGCCGACTCAAACGATGTTGCTCCGGGTTTTATTGCCTTGGATCTCGCCGCTTCCGAAGCTGAAAACGCCTGCTGAGAAATAAGCCGGGATCCCAGCCCGATCCCCGCCATAACGCACGCCAAAATTATCAGCTTTTTCATTCCGCCTCCTCAAACCACAACGTGAATATAAAAAATTAACGGTTATAAGAATAATTAGTCTAGGGTGTGGGGCGGTGTCCGCCGCGAGTTCCGCAGGCCAGAGGGCCGTACCGGACGTTCCAATACGTCCGGGTGCAGGCCAGAGGGCCGTACCGGACGTTCCAATACGTCCGGGTGCAGGCCAGAAGGCCGAGGACTGTCCGAGCGCCGGACACCGTCCCACACCCGTATATCAGAATCCTAATCTGCAACCGCTGTTCTTGCCGTCTTCGCTTTTCGGGAAGTTCGCCGCGAAACGCAAAGAAACGCGCAAATACTTCGCTGACGGGCTTGACCAGACCCCGCCCCTGTTACCGGCTCCCGCTCCGTCTTTACCCGGCCAGTTGGCGACGTTACAAAAACCTTCCGCATCAAGCTCGCCGCCGCCGCGCTTTCCGTCGTAGATCCGGCCCAGCTGGTGGCCTATGGTGACGCATCTCTCCCAGACGTTGCCGCTGAGGTTGCGCGCCCCGTAATAAGAAGCGCCGTCATTGATCCTCTGGGGAACGCCTTCGTGCCGGCTGTTCTCGAAGATCTCCCCGGAAACCGGGCCTTCAAATCCCGGATTATCCGGGACTGTCTTTTTGCCCACATCAAAAGGAGCGATGCCTCCGCCGAAACAGGCGTTCACAACGCCAGTCTGCGGGACTTTCTTCTCATATCCCGAACCGTCCGCGCCGTCAAAGGTATCGACCCGGCCGATTTTAGCGTCGTCTTCCATTGTCGCTCCCCAGGCCAGCTCATTGACCAGAGGCTCGCCCGGGCCGCGGGCCGCCTTTTCATATTCCAGCTCGGTGATCGGCCTTAAACCCGCCCAATCGCCGATGGCGGCGATGTTCGACCAGGACATGAAATTGACCGTGCGCGCCGGAGCATAAGTATAGAACTTCACCGGTGCGGTCGTGCCGTTGCCTTTTTTCGCGCAGACGATCGCGTTGCGCAGATGTTCTTCTTCGCTATTAGTCTTGACATAATATTTTTTTACAGCGTCCGCGCTGATATCGGCCTCCACCATGCTCTGCTGCTGTTTTCTGGTCAGGGTGTTCAGAAAATCGACAAATTGCTGCGAGGTCAGCTCGTATTTCATCATCCAGAAAGCTTTAAATCCTTTGGGGAACTCTTTGGGGATGGTAAAAGGAGTGTCTTCCCGGCTTCTGGGATTATCCTGGTCGCAGAACAAAGCGCCTTCGACTTTATCCACCAGGATCGGCTCTTCTGATTTGATCAGATACGAACCGTTATTAGGATAAGTATATAAGGTATTATCCGGGCCGTCCGGGCCTTTGGGATCGCCCACGTAATATTGGCCCTTGGGCACATAGACCATCTCAAAGCCGAAGACCTTGATCTTCGATTTCATCGCCTGCTCGGGGGTTACCCCGTCCTTGGCATAATTCCACCCAAACCTGACGTTTTTGGCGACAACGTTGCCGGCACCCTTGGTCCTGAAAAGGAAAAAACCTCTTTTTTCATCAGGCACCAGCATCCCCAGGTCAGGGTTCTCCCCTTTTGAGAACCGCGCGGGGGTGCAGTCCTTATAATCATATTGCGCTCCGCTTGCCGATTTCAGGGTCGCGTGCTTCCAAAGCCCTTCGGGATCCTGGAATTTTGCGAAGATCCACACCCCGTCCGAATTGATCTCGTCTTTCCAGCCATTGTCCCAGGAAACATCGCACTGGATCGTAGCTGCTTTTCTTTCGGTATTTATTTCGCTGATCATGGCGTTGTCGATCTTCAAATGGCTGGCCAAGGCCAGACCGGGAAAAGCCAGAACAGCGAAGATCAAAAACAACGATCGCCTCAACCTGTTTCCCATTTGTCTTCCTCCTTTTAATGCCCCGGCACTTTTACTGATTTGTATTGCTCGAACCCGCCTGAACGCGCGCTCTGAAAGGCGCTGACCAGGCCCCAGACAGTAGCAGCTATCAACCCGGCTGCCAGAAAATTAAACTGAGAGCGGAAAATATCCGCCCCGGGAAATTTCGCGGCCGCCTTGAGGATCACCGGCGACAAAAACTGCCCCAGGTATATCCCGCAGGAAACAATTGCCATAGAAAGCGCCCGGCCCTGTTCCGGGGTTATTCGGGCGACCCGCAAAAGCAGGATCGGCATCAGGATCCCGGAGCTGAACCCTATGCACAGCATTGAGACCAAAACTCCGGCCAATGAATATGTCTGAGCCAGCAGCCCGTAACCGATCGCCATCGCCGCGATGCCGACCACTGAACAATACGGGCCGAGAAAGCGCAGCAATACGGCTAATATTATCCCCGACACCACCCCGACCATGGTCATTGTGGACAGATAAAAACCGGCAATGCCCGGCCGGCCCAGCCGCTCTGAGGCCACGACCAGGCGGTCCTGCTCTTTGGTCACCACGAATTGCCGGGAGCGGTCTTGGATGATCCAGGACTTGCCCGGCTCTTTTACTTTGAATGAGGCCTTAGCCGAAATAACGATGCCGTTATCTTTAAAAGATGAGCGGACCGATTCGGAGATCATCCCGGCCTTGAGGCTGGATTCCAATTCAGCTTTATCCGCAAATAAAGGGGTAACGCTTTTGTACATCTCCTGCTGGTTCTCGATGAACATGGCCAGATTCGTGGGCGCGGCGTAAAAAGCCACCATCATTAAGGCGCCGATGGCCGCGCACCAGTATATCTGCCAGGGAAGCTTGACTTTCACCGGGCCGCCAGCAAGTTTCGCCGGAGGTTCAGGCAGCCAGAAAAAGACCGTGAACATGATCAGGGCGGACAAGCCGTACACCCCGAAAGCGTACCGCCAGTTCATGCAGGCCAGCCACCCTGAAAGCAGCAAAAAGACCACCCCGCCGAAATGGGATACCGAACCTGACAGCCCCATCATTTTTGCCCGCTCTTGCTTCTCGTAAAAATCAACGATAAGGCTGATGGACAGCGGGATGATCAGGCCTACGCCCATCCCGAAAATGCCGCGAATAATAAGCAATTGGGTAATGCTTTTGGCAAAACCGCCGCCTACGCCTCCCAGGAAATAGATCACCAGCCCGATCAATAAAATAGTTTTCTTTTTCATGCGGGAAGCCAGCCAGCCTCCCAGCAAGCTGAAAGGGATGATCAACAAAGACGGCAGGGTGAGGACCAGCTTGATCAAAGTGATGTCCGTGCCGGGAAAAGCCTGGCGGATCTTGGCCAGAGCCGGCGAGATCGCCGCCGAAGCCATGACCGTCAAAAGCGATATCGAAAGAATACTTATTTTCACCAGCAGGTTGTTCATAATCTTCTCCTTTACCAACCGTTGTCAACCGCGTAGGTTGCCAGGTTCTACGGCACCTTCCCGCCCCACTTACCCCACCCCAGGGGTGGGGAAGATTCATCTGATCGTGCGCACCGGCCGGAAAGGGTACCGGCCTTCTTTTTTCCCGGCGTAGTATCCGTCGTAGCCGAACTGGAAATTAACCCCCCAGCCGAAAGTGTCCCCGTAAGTGGTCGATGACCAGTAAAAGCCCAGGGGCGCGGTCTTGGTGCCGGGGAAAAATTGCTTGTGGAACCAGCAGCCGTCTTTAAAGGAAAGGTCGACTATCGAGC
>JBFZAG010000019.1:0-5068 GCA_041309145.1 Candidatus Omnitrophota bacterium
TTAATGGGTAAAAACAAAAAGTATATTTTTTTCCTGATCCTGGGCGTTACGTCCGGAGTTTTTTTCGGGTTGACCAAAGCCAAGGCCACTTCCCCGGCAGGAGAGATCTCCGCCGGCGAACAGCCGGCCAGCGTTTATTACGATGAATTCTGGCAGGCGACTGACGCGGTCGTCAGCACCGGCGCCGGCTACCGGACCTTTAATCCGGCCGGCCATTTGCCCGCCCCTCAGGCCCCGCAAATAGCCGCGGAGTTAATCGACGGGAATGTAACTATAATGCCTAAACTGGTGGTGAGAAAATGGACTGTCCACGGCCACATTCATTTCGAGTAATCGGTTTATCCGCGGTTTTGCTGATCGGAGGTTTTTTCTGCGGAGCAAGTTTAGCGCGGGCGGTTTTTTCAGCCCGGGGCAACCCGCCGCAAAAACTAGCGGGCAATAATATTATGTTAAAAAGGGCGCAGGCCATAAAGGCCTGTCAAAAATCCGGGAAAAGCGCCTATTCTTTTGAAGTCCCGGGTTTCTATCCTGTTTTGGCCAACCAGTGAGGAGGCGGCATGGTTCATAAAAAGAAATCATTTTGGCTGATAATTTGCGCAAGCGTCGGGATAGTGGTCTGGCTGGGAGCGGCCAGCTTCGGCGATGTTATTAATAATCCTTACAGCGGACAGCCTAACACTAATATCGGAGCCTGGTATGACGAGGTCTGGGATGCGGCCGGGTATTACCGCCTGGAAAGAGAAAGCGTCATACCCTCGGGAACCGAAACATTCCGCTATAGGTTCACGACCATACCAACGACTTCCACCACTCCTCCTGCTCCGCCCATCTTTCGGCAGGGCCAGGCCGGCATCGTGCAGGATATGGCGGTAACTGAATGGAGGGTGTCAGGCCATGTGCATTTCTCAAGCGGCATGTAAGAGAAAAAACATCCGCTCCGGGGTTACCCTGCTTGAGCTGGCTATCGTTGCGGTGATCTCGGTTATTCTTGCCGGCTTAGGCTGGGCAAGCTGGTCCGGGCGGCTGGAGCAGGAAGGCGCAAAGAATGCCAAAACTGTTTTAGGGCTTCTTTTGCAGGCCGAGCAGAATTATTTTACCTGGAGGAACCGCTATGCGCCGGCGATAAGCGATTTGGAGATCGATGATCCGAACAGGACGGACAGGTTTTATGAATATAATATTGTTATCGCCAATGAAACGGCGGTCCAAATCAGGGCAATGCGCCGAAGCAAAGCAACGGGATTTTTAATAAACGAGACTGGGGTAATTAGCGGTTTTTAATTTCCGGCAAGGAGGACTAAGTGAGCGAACGAAGGAAATTGTGGAATATGGAATTGATGCTTAAGTTTTTAAACTTTGCGCTGGTGGCCACCGTGGCCCTGAGCCTGATCAGCTTCTTCGCCCTGGTTAAAACTTTGATGGTTGCCGAGCATTCCTTGATGTGGCGGATCAATCTGGTGCTCTTCCAGCTGTGTTTTACCGGAGGAATAGCCGCGTTTTTGTTTGCGGTATTCTTTCTGGTCCAGCGGGCGTTAGGCCCATTATCGCGCATCGAGGCGATTTTAGACAAGGTGATCCAGGGTGACTTTAAACAGCGCGTGTCGGTCCGGGAAAAAGATATGCTTTTCTCGCTGATCACAAAAGTGAACAGGATTATCGAAATGCTTGATTCCAAAACCGGCAAATAAATTCTTTCCTTTCCGCTATGCTATATATCGTCTCCACCCCTATAGGAAACCTTGCTGATATAACCGTAAGGGCGGTTGAAGTATTGAAAAAAGCCGATCTGATCGCCTGCGAAGACACTCGTCATACCAGGATCCTCTTGGATCACTACGCCATTAAAACTCCGACCACCAGTTTTTTTCAGCACAACCGGTTCACCAAAGGCGAATATCTTTTGAAGCTTTTAAAAGAGGGCAAGAGTGTTGCCCTGGTCTCTGATGCCGGAACACCGGGAATACTTGACCCCGGATATAACTTGATCAATCTGGCGATAAATAATTCTATTCCAATGACTTTGATCCCAGGGCCAACCGCTTTGGTCAACGGTTTGGTGCTTTCAGGCAAGCCAGCGCATAAATTTATCTTTGAAGGCTTCCTGCCCAATAAACCGATCGCCCGGCGCAATCGGCTAAAAGAACTGGCTAAGCTGGACTATACTATTGTCCTGTATGAATCTTGCCACCGGATCCTGGATACTTTATCCGCAATTCAAGAAATATGGCCGGATAAAGATGTAGCAATTTGCCGGGAGCTGACCAAAAAATTCGAAGAGATCCTCCGCGCCAAACCCGAGATAGTAATTGAACATCTCAAAACTCACTCCTATAAAGGCGAATTCGTGGTAGTCATTTGAGCAACATATTGTTATTCAGCGGTTAACAGTGAAAGCGTTTTCAGGAAAACCCGGCATTTTCTTGAAAAGCCCGAAAAAATAAGGCATACTTTACCTAGGCTGATAGACTAGAGTAAATAATCATGATGATCTCTGAAGAGAATTTTTTTTGCCCAATAAATAAACCCTTTAAAAAAGGAGTTACTCATGTTCAAAAAAATCATCGTTTTTTTTCTATCATTTTGTTTTGCCTTTGAGCAGGTAGGCTTTGCCCAGATCGCCGGTCAGCTGGATATTTCCAGCAGATTGTCGAACATGTATAACTCCATAGCCTTTGAGAAATACCGGCCATTGCACTTGCGGTATTTATCCTATGACCAGCTGAACAACGACTTCAAATTATTGCTGGATAAAGGATCGACTAAAGAAAACAAGCCTGAGGTCCTGGAAAAAGCCACCGCGGAATTGCTTAAATATTTTTTTATCGGGATCGCCTTGCCGAATGACACGTTCTGGGTAAATTTAAGGCCGGATTCGCCTAAAGAAATCATCGATGAAAATCTGGCCAAGACCGATATCGGCAAGATCATGCTGGAATGCGATCTCCAGCTAAAGAAAGACACCGCCAAGTATACCTCGCCGGAGACCTTGGAAGGAAGGCAGTACTGGGACAAGCTGTATAAAAGAGCGGAAGAGCTTTACGGCAGCGAGAACATCACCATCCCGACTTTAACCAGGCCGTGGATAGTGCCGGATGAGATCATTGTCAGAGAAGCCAAAGGAAGCGCGTATATCTACAAGGCGACCTTAAAAGTAATGTTAGAGCAGGACTACTTAAAAGGAAATTCCAACTACAGTTTTCCCGATGAAAAGTCCAGGATCCTGAACGAATACTCCAGCCAGATCATCCGAGAGACCATAATTCCCAAACTGACCAGGGAAGTAAACTCCAGCAAGAGATACTCATCTTTAAGGCAGGTATATTATTCCTTGATATTGGCTCAATGGTTCAAACAAAGTCACAAGGACACAAGGTCACAAGTCACAAGTAAAATAGACGGGAAAGATCTGAATAATCTGACATCCCAGGCAAAATGGGACAAGAACACTTATTTTAAAGCTTACCAGAAATCATTCAAGGACGGGGAATACAACGTCCAGGAGAACCGCCAGAGCGCCTACGGCCAGAGCATCAGGACATATTTTTCGGGAGGGACGATTTTAAATACGGCTCCGGTCATAGAAGCCAGTAAAATGGCGGTTCCCAATATTGACCCCGGAGAAATCGCCGGAGTTCCTTACTTGGTCCCCGGGCAAGGCAACAACCAGGGAGTAACAATTGCCTATAATGCCGGAAAAGAAACCAGCGGCAAACAGGCCGACGGCGTGGATCCTTTGATCGCGGCGAAGAACGAGCTGGCTAAGAACGCGCATAACAGCTGGCGGGCAGGCGTTGTTGAAGGACAGAAAGAAACCGGGCTGGATCAGATAGGCAACCTGGTAACGCCGCGCGGCCGGTCTTCGGAGAATGCGGAGTGGGATAAGCAAAAGATAGCGGATATAAAATCCAACCAATATGAAGACATCACCGCGCGGTTAAGCGACGTTCAAAAGAAAGCTCTTAAAGAAGGAGCGCGGTTATTAAATATGGGCGACGGCGCGCGGGTTATTGATATGGGAGACGGGACGATCCAGCTGGATACTTTGAATACCCCGTATGACGCCTTATCTCCGGCCTGGAAAGCCAAGAACTCGGCCGCGGTTGATGCCGCGGCAGGTTATTACCAAGAATCTCAGGCCCTGGGAATTGCCGCGGTCCAGCTGCAGGCCGGATTGGCGGAAGCGATCAAGATCGGGGAAAGCGGCCGGAAAATAGACGCAGAATATATAGCCGGGGATGCTTTGAAAAAATTCATCGCAGATACCGGCAGTAAAGAGCACGAACGCTGGATGAAGGCGAATGACTGGCAGAAAAAAGACAAGCCGGAGTTATTTGTTGATTTTGATGCTCTTCCTGCGAACGAGCAGATCAAAGACCTGAAGGGCTTCAAAGAGATGGTTGATTACATGGCTAATAAAGACGGCGGAGACATCGAGGTGGTCCCGACGAAGTTCGCATTGGAAGAATCAAGAAAAGCGGCTGCGGAGCGCGTTGCCGACGCGATCGTCAACTCGGAAGAATTGGTGGTAAGCGACGGGAAAAACGAATACGCGGTTGTGTTTAGAACATCGACATATACGCAAGGCCGGAGGCTTAAGTATAGCCGCCAGCAGCTTGTCATGGAAATCATAAAAGGCTTAAACAGAAACAAATTGCACGGGAACATTATTAAGGTAAACGGTCAGAAATTAGACCATCCGTACGATGCGGATATCGAGTACGGCCGGAGCGCGGATAGAGCTATGAAGGGTTATGGCGGCGAAAAACGGTTTGAAAAGATAGACGGACAGCTGTACTTTTTTAAAAGAGAAATGGGCGGGGATAGCGACGATAAATATGACAGTGATTACAAGGTTTTTCTGGAAACATCCGAGCTTCCGTCCATTGCGGCGGCAGACCCGTTGATCGCGGCGAAGAACGAGCTGGCTAAGAACGCGCATAACAGCTGGCGGGTAGGCGTTGTTGAAGGACAGAAAGAAACCGGGCTGGATCAGATAGGCAACCTGGTAACGCCGCGCGGCCGGTCTTCGGAGAATGCGGAGTGGGATAAGCAAAAGATAGCGGATATA
>JBFZAG010000020.1:0-10097 GCA_041309145.1 Candidatus Omnitrophota bacterium
GGAACAACCTACGCGGTTTCCCTTCGGGCAACCGCGTAGGTTGTTCCGGGTTAATGCTCTTCGGGCAACCGCGTAGGTTGTTTCCTTTCAAGTAGAGTTTCTAAGGCGATCAGGCCGAAGATCAGGACCAGAAATATCACGAAGCCGCTGGCGTCGTGGTAATGTTTGCCGGCGGTTTCTCCCATGTAATAAGTGACCAGGCACATCCCGACCACCCGGATAAGGTTGCCGAGAAGGGCAAGAGGCACGATAGAGGAAAGCAGGATCATTTTCTTTTGGAATGTTCCTTTGATGACATAAGCGTAGACCAGGCCTAAAGAGATCATGGTGATCAGGGAGCGGAAGCCGCTGCAGGGCGCGCCCATGTAGATATCGTGGCCGCCGAGGGATAAAAGCAGGCCGTCGCGGGTAATTGGGTAGCCGAAAGCCTTGAGGAGGTTGGCGGTGATCACGGAGATCCAGTGGCGCATGGGCAGGGTGATGCTGTCCAGGACACCTAAGGGCGGCGGGACCATCAGCAAAAGGTACAGAATCGGGAAGATGAGGGGTTTGGTTATTTGCTTACCGTATAAATAGCCGGTCAAGCCGAATAAAAGCGGGATAAGGGAGAGTGTCGAGACAAATAAGTACTCCTGGCGCCAGCCGAAAATAAACATTAAAAGGCCGAGGATGAGCAGGAAAAAATAAGCGAACGCGGGTCCGGAGGCGCTGGTTTGGGCTGATTTGATCAGGGATCTTAAAGTTTGGCGTTCCCGCCAGGCCAGCCAGATGGAGACCGGTAATATGAAATAGGCGTGGGTGTAGTCTATGGTCTCCCAGCGGGCATTGTAAAGCTGGTAAAGGATCGGCGAGTAGAGTAAAGCTGCGGCCAGCCAGATTAGGTAATTCATAGGCTAATTATAGCATGGCTTGCAGGCGCAAGCAAGCCGGCAAAGGCTGGGATGGGGATATGATTGTAGTTTACAAATATGCTGGCTGGTGATAATATAAAGTTACTATGGGAAATGATAGAGGATCTAAAAAAAATAAATTATACCGAAGGATAATTCTTATGGGATTATTATTTTCAGCGATGGGCGGAGCTGCTTTTGGCCAGGATTCCCCGCGGGGGATAGTTGTGCTGGGGGATAGCCTGACGCATTGGGGGGATTGGAAGAGCTTGTTCCCGGACGCGGAGATAACTAACTGCGGGATGGCCGGGGATACCACGGAAGATGTTTTTGCCAGGTTGGGTCCCGCGATTTCCTCAAAGCCCAGAAAACTTTTTCTGCTGATCGGAATCAATGATCTTCTCCAGACAAAAGGCCAAGCTGAGGTCCTGAACCGCTACAGGGCTATTCTGAAGAAAATAGCCAAGAATTCGCCGGCGACCAAGGTTTACGTGCAAAGTCTTTTGCCGGTCAATACCGAGATGTTCACTTCGTCTTTTAGCAATGAGGATCTCCGGGATTTTAGCCAGAAGTTACAAAAGATAGCTGAGGAAAAGAAGCTGGAGTATATTGATTTGTTTCCTTGTTTTTTAAAGGACGGGCAAATGGACCGGGAATATACTTCTGACGGCTTGCATTTGAGCCCGGCCGGGTATGATCGCTGGAAGGAGCTGATCGAGAAGTTCGTGACGGAATAAAGGGGACAGGTCCATTTATTTAAACTAAAACAACCTGCGAGGTTAAGCTCGCAGGTTTTGCTGTTTTAAATGGACCTGTCCCCTTTATTTTAAAAAAGTTTGTTAGATTTTGAGGTTTTTTGCGTCTATTGATAGTGGAAGGAGGTTGATATGGGAAAAGATAAGAGTATTTCGGCTGAAGTGGTGGCGGCAAAGATTTTGTTGGTGCGTGGTAAAGCGGTTCTAAGGTGCCAAAATGTCACCTTGAAAAAGGGGAAATATTCAGGGAATTGCTTTTGACTAATAAAAATCTGGCGGAGAAGATCGAAGAACTGGAGCGGAAGTATCAGCTTCACGAAACGGACATTCAGGTTATCTTTAAAGCTATCAAGAAGCTATTGGAGCCGCCGGAAGAACCGCCCAAGCCGAGATTCGGCCTGAATTAGTCCAGCCCGGGGAGAGGCTTTAGTATAACCAGTACAACCTGCGAGGTTGTACAAGGTAAAGGGGGAAATATGAAGAGGAAAGTGGGGTTTTTGGTGTTGTTGGGAGCGGCTTTGGTATCAACGGCGAACGCGCAGACTACTTATAACTTTTGGGCTAGCGAGGACGGCTGGGCCAATGAGGTTAATCCCGCGGCCAATTACGGCAATAACACTTATTTGAGCGTTAAGGACCGCTCAGGGTTGGCGGAGGCTTATTTGAAATTCAGCGCGGAGGATATTGGTTCTTTAAAGGGCAAGCAGATCGGGTCGGCTTCGCTGTTTCTTTATCAATACCAGGGGACGAATTCGCCGGGGGATGAGCTGAATTTGCATAGCTTTAATTCGGACTGGAGTGAGTCAAGTTTAGTTTGGAATAACCGGCCGGAATATGATCCGGAACCCGTTGGCGCTTTGAATATTGACGGAGAAACAAATATAACCGGCTGGAGAGAATGGTCTGGTTTGGAAAATGCAATTTCCGGATGGCCGGAGAGTTCGAATTTCGGCTTGGTTTTGGAGAATAACCGGGACGGTCAGAATGATGAGCTTTTTGCCCGGTTTTACAGCTCGGAATATTCGGATCCGGGATTAAGACCGTACTTGAAAGTGACGGCGACTCCGGAGCCGCTGTCCGCGGTTTTATTCTTGTTGGGCGCAGGCGGGCTGGTCAGCTTAAGAAGGCAGGAAAGATAAAATAAATGGACCTGTCCCCTTTATTTTTTTTTGCGGAAGAAGCCGGCGAGCAATGAGCCGCCGCCCAGGATATAGAGAAGCATGCTGGCGGGCTCGGGGACTACGTTGACCTGAAAAGAAGCGCTGCCGGAGTATTTTTGGATGGCCGTAGAAAGTCCGCCGGGGACTATAAGGTCGGTATTGGCGGTAATTGACCAGGTCCCCAATTGTTTGATCTCATCCCAGCTGTATTCCGCGCCGTCAAAACTTACCCACATGCCGTTTTTGGTATCATCGTGTTTCCTGAGGTAAGGCTCGTCAGGCCCGGAAGGGTTATCCCAAGTCCAGACGCTTGTGGAATTGCTCGTGCCGATAGTATCGGTATAAGCCTGGTTTTTTAATTGTAAATACAGCCAGGGCTGTTCATCGAGGGTATAGGCATAGGGAACAGACTTTTCGGTGATGTTACCATTCCCCGAGGTCATGTAGATCTGTTCGTATGGTTCCAGGGCGAAAAGAGAAGAGGCGGTCAACCAGATACTTAATCCGAAGAATGCCAGGCTGGAGATAAGAATCTTTTTACGCATGTTTCCTCCCGCATGTAAATCTTTAATAAACTCTTTAGTATTTTTATGCTATCACAGCCGGAATTCTTTGTCAAGAAAAGGTTTTGAAGAATAGCCCTTTTTTTTAGGGTGGAACAAAATCAGGAAAAAGTGGAAAAAAAACATTGACTAATTTCCTGATTCCGCTAAGATAAATAAATATCTAACTATATGCCGGAAAACGACTTTTTCTTCTATTTAAAACAGAAAGGAATGCGCATGAAAAAGATAAAACTGTTTTTGGCAGGATCGATTTTAGGCAGTCCGTTCGTTCTTATTGCTTTGGTTTTTGCCCAACCTCCGGCATCCCAGACCATAGGCGGAGTGACCAGCCAGGACAAAGACATAGAAAGCAAAAGGGCGATCCAAAAACAGATCCAGGCTCCCAGGCCCAGTGAAAAAGCGGAGTCTTTGGAAGAGGGTGCGGTGAGCGATACCGGCCCCAAGGTGCTTATCCGGACTATAAAAGTCGAAGGGGTAACTCTTGTTCCGGATTTCGAAATAAAGGCAATTACCGTGCAATATGAAGGCAAGGAGCTGTCTTTCCGCGAAATGCAGAAGGTCGTTGACCTGGTCACCGACGCTTTCCGCAAAAAGGGCTATGTCACTTCCCGGGCTTATCTTCCTCCGCAGAACGTGCGAAACGGCGAACTGCTCATCCGCACGGTCGAAGGCAAAATGGGCAATGTCACTATTGAAGGGAACAAATATTTCAAAACCCCCCTCTTAGAAAAAAAATTAAACCTTAAACAGGGCTATTTCGATTATTCCGCCTTACAAAGGTCTTTGGTCTATATCAACGAGCATCCTGACCGGACCGCCAAGGCTACGCTCAAGCCGGGAACAAGCCCCGGGACAACCGACGTGGTGCTTTCGGTGGAAGACCAGTTCCCCATGCACGTTGGCTTTGAATACGACAACTACGGCTCAAGATATATAAGTAAGGACAGGTACGCTTTGGTCCTGGAGCATAACAACCTGGCCGGTTTCGACGATAAGCTTTTCCTTAAAGCTCAAATGACCGAAGCCGACCATTTCAAGCTTTACCAGGGAAGATATATTTTTCCGGTAGCCGACGGATTTGATGTCGGAGGTTATTTCGTGGACAGCGAGCTCAAGCTGGGCAAAGAGTATAAAGACATGGATGCCCGCGGAGACGCCGCTATTTACGGGTTGTTTACCACCAAGTCCCTGATCAACAGGCCGGATTTGGACCTGCGCTGGAACGCCGGATTCGATTATAAGAAGATCAGGAACTATCTTTTCGGGGAGCTGTCCACCCGCGACAGCCTCCGGGTGCTGAAAACCGGGTTTGATATCGACGCCAATGACAGATGGGGAAGAAATATCATTTTGCCGGAAGTCAATTTCGGATTGTCCGATATTATGGGCGCTATGGAAGACAAAGATCCCCATGCTTCCCGGTCCGGTGCGGGAGCTAAGTTTACCAAGGGGATCATCAGCTACTATCGCCTGCAGGTTTTACCCTATGAAACCACTTTTCTTTGGAAAAATTCCGGCCAGTACACCAATAATAACCTCTGCGCGGTGGAGCAGTTCCAGATCGGCGGCGCGACCAGCGTGCGCGGATATCCTCCCGCGGAAAAATCCGGGGACAGAGGGTTATATTCCTCGCCTGAATTATCATTTCCGATATATTTCCTGCCCAAAGACTGGAAAGTGCCTTTCAACCAGGAAAAATTATACGATACCAACCGCCTGGTGCTTTTTTATGACTGGGGGACAGCGCGTTTAAGGACTCCTCAGGCCGGAGAAAAGAAGAATGAGACTTTGCGCGGCTGGGGCTTCGGCTACAGGTTCAATCTGCGGGACAACTTGTCGTTCCGCGTGGAGCTGGGCTATCCGCTGGGCAAGAAAACGCCTTCAGACGGAAAACACGCGCATCCCTGGGTGGAATTCACCTCAAAGTTCTAAGGCGGAATATTTAGCTTAAACTTTGAATTCAGATATCCGAAATTATCCCTGCCGAGCCACGGTTTAGATAAAACGCGTAAAATTCAGGTCACCGGAATTAACAAGGGAGGCACTCGATGTTCAATAAGATCCTAAGGTTAATGATATCGGTTTCATTTATAATGCTGCCGGCAAAAGGCTTCGCTTTGCCGGAAGGCGGGACCATCTCCGCCGGAACCGGCAATATCCCCGCGGTCAACCCCGGGGACACCGCGATGACCATCACCCAGACATCCGACCGGATGATCGCGGACTTTAATACTTTTAATATCGCTCAGCCGGAAACAGTGACTTTCAGCCAGCCTTCGTCTTCGGCTATTGCCCTGAACCGGATCCATGACGGAAATCCTTCCCAGATCCTGGGAACATTGAGGGCTGACGGCCGGATATTCCTGGTCAATCCCAACGGGATCATGTTCGGCGCGGGCTCTCAGGTGGATACCGCGGGGCTTTTAGCTTCGACCCTGGATATTACTAACAACGATTTTATGGACGGGGATAATTATTTCAGTTTCTACCGGAATGAGTTCGCCGGCAAGGTGACCAACTCAGGCAACATCTTTAATTCAAAAGGCGCCGGAGGATTTGCGGCTTTATTGGGGCCGCAGGTAGAGAACACGGCAACCGGAGTTATCTCCAACGTCAATTCCGCGGCTTTAGCTTCCGGGGACACTATAACCGTTTCTCTGGATTCCCAAGATATAATCAATATCGCCATTGCTGAAGACGCCGACGTTCCCGCTTTTACTCCGGCAGGAGTGATTAACGACGGCCAGATCTATGCCGGCAGCAAAGTGCTTTTGACCGCCCAGGTCCTGGGCAGCTTGTTTGACAACGCGGTGAATAATTCCGGGATAATCGAGGCAAAAAAGATCGAGATCACCGGTAACGGAGATATCGAACTGCAAGCCGGCAGCAAGGTTCTGGCAAAGAATATCCAAGACGACGCTTCGGTGCGGATCGAAAGCGCTGAAGGCGAAGTCAGGATCAATGGTTCGCAAGTCAAGGCTTCGATCGCCGAGGATGACGGATCCGGCGGATACGGCGACGCCTATATTGACATTATCGCCGGAGACCGGGATTCCGCCGTGACCATTGACGGAGAAAGCCACGTGATCGCCGAAGTGCAGTATGACGGCCAGGCTCTGGTGAACATCATGGCCGGGGACCATTATTGGTATGATAACGGAAGCGCTCAGGAAGAAGATTTGAGCGGGGGCGAAGTCTCGATCCTCGGAAAAAGTTTGGTCAAGGCTGCGATCGGAGATTGCGGAGAGGCGTATACCTGGATCAGGGCCGGAGGCTCGATGGACAGCACTCCGAATTCGATCACGGTCAATGACAGCGCAGTAGGTTCCTATGTGAGCCGCGGCGACGCTGAAGTCTGGCTGCGCGACGGAAGTTTTCACTGGTACAGAAATTACGGCTCGGATTACGGAGAGGAATACGAATCTCTTAACGGCGGGCATATCGATCTTAACCGCAGTTTCATCGAAGCAAAGGTTCTGGACGGCGGAGAAGGGAAGAATTACGCGGAAGTCGAGCTGCGCGCCGGAAAAGTCGAGGTCAATGACACTGATGTTACCGCATCTGTAACCGGCTACGGGGACGCGGAAGTAGATATTGAAGCCATGGAATCTTACGCCTACAACTATGGCTATGATCATGAAGGAAGCTGGGAAAACGAGACCGGCGCCGCGGGAGCGATCGACATAATCGGAGGAAGCAATATCCTGGCGGAGACCAACGGCGGTGACGCCGAGATATTCCTCGAAACCGGGCCTTGGGTAGAGTCGGGTTCCGCGGAGACCCGCGTGAATATTTCCGGCAGTTCGTTAACCTCGGACGTAAAAGGCCTGGGCCACGCCGGAGTGTATATCGGCACAGACCTGGCCGAGATCGAATGGCTGGACGATATCGCCGAGCTTATCGGCTATGACCTCGGAGACTTGAGCGGAGGCCCAATATTTGGGCCGATCACTGTAACCGGCAGCACAATTCTGGCTCAGTCGCAAGGCCCGAGCGAAGAGGGCGAGCCGGGAACAGCGGTGGTGGCAATGGCTACGGCTGATACTTTGACCATCGCGGACAGCGCGGTAAAAGCTTCTGACCCGGAAATGGCCGGAGTGGCTTTGTATTCCGATCGCGATATCGAAATCACCGGCTCCAGCAAGATCAGCGCTGTCACTACTGACGAGGAAAGCCTGGCCGGAGTGGTAGCTTTAGCCGAGGGTTCGCTAAACGCGCCTGCAGAGATCCTGGCTGACGGAGGCGACGGATTCGGGGTTGTCGCTTTGCTCGCGGAGGGCGATATTCTGGCGGGAAACGCTACAGCCATGGGGGCGAGCAATGTCATTCCCATGCTTGAAGATCTCCTGAAAGATCTCCTGCTCGACGATTACCTGGGAAATGTCAGCCTGACCCTGGGCACGGAGGATTCCTACGGCAGCGGGATACTTTTAGCTTCGATGGACGGGGACATAAGATCAGGTGATTTAAACGCCGATGTGGTGGCGGCAATAGCATTAGGTTATGATGATTATGAAGAAGATTATAGAGCTTCGATCGCGGAAAGCCCTTACCGGTCCAGCGGCAACATATTCGATATCGGCGATGTGAAAGCGCAGCTTTTGCTTTTGGCCGCAGGCGGCAATATCGGGACTGCGGAAGCTCCGATCAAAACTGACACGGATATCCTGGCCGCCCTTTCGCTGGACCGGGGAGATATTTATATCCAGGAAGCCAATGGCCTGGAGCTCGGGCTTTATCTTCCGATGCATCTTACGGACAGCCAAGGCGAGCCCTTCGAGCAGTTCCTGGGGGTTTCCACCGCGGCTAATAATGGAAAAGTACACGTGGTCGCTGACGGGGACATCACGGTCAATTCCGTGCTTTCGCCTTTCGGCGGGGTATTCCTGCAAAGTGTCAACGGATCGATCTTTGCCGGGCAGGGCTGGAACAGCCTGGTATTAGGAGAGGATGACGGAAGTTACGGAGACTGGAGGGATCTGTTGGATTCCCTGAAAATGGATGTTTACGGCAGCGGCTGGTCGGATTACGGGATCAGCGCCTTCTCTCCGGTTGTCCTGGGCTACGCGCCGATGAAATTCGACCCGGAAAACCCGGATACTTTTGGAAACTATAATCTGATCGCCGGAAGTTGTTCCTACCTGTCATCCTATACCGGGACTATCGGAGTAGGAACTGCCGGCTCCAAGGATGCTTTGATGAGCGGCGGAGTCGCCGGCGGAGTGAGGCCGGGTGTGGAGGCTGTGACCGGCGTGGATCCGTCTCCGGAGTTTGACCCCGCTTACGGAATGCCTTCGGGGATCGTGCAATATTTTGATCTGATGGAAAGCGAGGGGCCGCAGCAGATCTGGCCGAAAACTCCGGCTGAAGGAACGCTGTCTTTCGATAATCCGCTCTTGGCTTTTGTTCAGGTAATGGACGAAGGCTATAACGCGGCAGTGCGCGAAGGTTTCCAGCCTCAGGCGGCTTTGACCCTTCAGTTCGGAGCGCCGCCAATAACACCTCCTGGTCCGGAAGAAGACGGAGCGGAAGAGTTTGCCGGAGCCTTAGACCCGAATCTGAGGGTTTATTATGAGTTGGTCAAGAATTACCGGGTCATGTCTTTTGAGCCGGCTACCCCGACCAGTTTCTTCGCCTATCATCCTTTAACTCCCACGGACATGTCTGAGTTCGACAGCATCGCTCTGGACGCGGACGCTTATGATTTTATCTCTAACAATATCCGCTCCAAGAAAAAAGTGGCTCCTTATTACGGGTTCTAAGATTCGGTAAACAGTCAGTCCAGCCTCAAAAAAGAGGAGGGTTAAAAACCCTCCTCTTTTTATTTCCTCATTGTTTACAAATCGCAACAAATAGAATGATATTTTCAACAGAGTGGTTTCCGTCGGAAAAGCATGGACGCAAGTATTTATAAACATTATTTTTAAGTAGTTTTAAAAAGATTTAATAATGTTTCTTGATTTTTTCAAGTTCATCGGTTATACTTGTAAATATATAAATTTTTAAAGGCAAATCAGCGAAAAAAACAAAAATTCAAAAGAGATCTTTCAGAAAATAGAAACTAAATTAAATGGGGAGGATCAGAATGAAGACTTCAAAATTCCAGAAACTGATTTCTTTGCTCCTGAGCGTGACGATAATCGTGTTACCCTGCAGAGGATATTCTTTGCCAACAGGGGAAGTCGTAGTGGCGGGAAGCGCGACTTTTGACCGTTCGCTGCCGAATACTTTGAATGTCCAGGTCAATACCAACCAGATGATCGCCAATTACAACAGCTTTTCCATCGCGGGGCAGGAAGCTGTGAATTTTTCCCAGCCTTCTTCTTCAAGCATCGCTTTAAACCGGGTAGTCGGAGGGGATCCTTCCTCTATATTAGGAACCTTAACCGCCAACGGAAGGATATTTCTGATTAATCCTAACGGCATCCTTTTTGGCCAGGGAAGCAGGGTCGATACCGCGGGCTTGACCGCTTCCACTTTAAACATTTCCGACCAGGATTTTCTGGCCGGCAGGTACACATTCCTGGGTTCCGGGGGAGCGGTGGTTAACCAGGGCTATATTTCCAGCCCCGGAGGCTATGTCGCTCTGTTAGGCTCGCAGGTTTCCAATACCGGGATCATCGAAGCTAATCTGGGATCAGTGGTTTTAGCTTCCGGAAAAGCGATGACCCTCGGGCTTGACCCCAAAGGGTTGATCTCTGTTGTCGTGGATGAGGCAGATCGGAA
>JBFZAG010000021.1:0-16550 GCA_041309145.1 Candidatus Omnitrophota bacterium
GTCCGATAAAAAAAAAACTTCCCCCACAAATAAAGGGGACTCTTCTTTTTATTCCGGCAAAAGCTTTTTGTAAAAATAAATCGAAGCGTCCCCATTATTTTTCTGTGATATAATCGTTCAAAAGTCAACCTACGCGGTTGCCCGCGCGGCCAACCGCGTAGGTTGACTCGGTTAAAAAGGAGAGGCTGAATGAATAAAGTGGTCATCACGGCGTTAATGCTGGCGTGCAGCAATGTGTTCATGACTTTCGCCTGGTACGGACATTTAAAAAATTACAATGACAAGCCCTGGATCATCGCGGCCCTGATCAGCTGGGGGATCGCCTTGTTCGAATATCTTTTGCAGGTCCCGGCGAACCGGATCGGCCACCAGGTCATGAACCTCGGCCAGCTCAAGATCCTTCAGGAAGTGATAACTTTGTCGGTGTTCGTGCCGTTTTCGCTTATTTACATGAAGGAATCTTTGAAAAAGGATTATCTCTGGGCGGCGCTGTGCATCCTGGCGGCGGTATTTTTCATGTTCCGTGGGTTGCTGGCCAAGGGGTAGAAACTGTAATCCGGAAACTGTTTTAGGAGACACTGTCCCGATCAGCCGCAAGACAGTTTCCCGATTAGCTCGGTAAACGTCTGTAATCTTCCAGAGTCTCCAACGTTGGTGCTTTCAGGCAAATAAATAGAAACGTCCCCTTTATTTTCTGTGGTATAATATTTTTATGCGGATTTTATTGGTTGAAGATGAGGAGCGGATCGCGTCGTTCGTGGCCCGCGGTCTAAAGGAAGCTCATTACGTGGTGGATGTGGCCCGGGACGGGGAAAAAGGGCTTTTTATGGCCGAGATCAACGAATACGACCTGCTGATCCTGGATATCATGCTTCCGGGAAAAGACGGGATCTCGATCTGCCGGGAGCTGAGGTCTAAAAAGATCGATCTGCCGATCCTGATGCTTTCGGCCAAAGACACCACGGACGATAAGGTCAGGGGGCTGAATTTCGGGGCGGATGATTATCTGGCCAAGCCGTTCGCTTTTAAGGAGCTTCTGGCCAGGGTCCAGGCGCTTTTGCGCCGGAAGTCCCCGACTAAAGGCGGGGTCCTGGCAATAGGCGACCTGGAATTGAACCAGCTGACCCATAAAGTGGCCCGCTCGGGAAAAGAGATCGATCTGACCAGCAAGGAGTACGCGCTTTTAGAGTATATGATGCTGAATGCCGGAAAAGTGATCACCCGGACCATGATCTCCGAGCATGTCTGGCACGAGGATTTCGATTCTTTCACCAATGTCATCGACGTTTATATGAATTACCTCCGCAATAAAATCGATAAGGGTTTTAACAAGCCTTTGATCCGCACCATAAGAGGAAGCGGCTACATCATCAAAGATTGACCCGATGAAATTAAATTCTATCCGATTCAAGATCAGCCTTTTTTACACGGCCATCCTGGCAATGATCCTGGTTTTTTATACCGTGATCAATTATTATAATCTGCGTTACGCGCTTTACCGCGACCTGGATAACGATATCCTGGTCAAGGCCCAGGAGGTCTCCAGCGCGATCAACTCTTACCTGGAAGTGCTGGGCAACGACCAGCGGGCCTTTGATTTCGCGGCCAGGAGCGTGGTCCGGCTGGAAGGGGTCCATCCCAACGCGGACAAAGTGCAGGAGGCGCAGAAAGCCTGGCTGGCCAAGAGGGTTAAACAGAATATTTTTGATGCTTATATCAATCTGGCCAGCGTCGATTCCGGAAACTCGGTGGTGAATTCGGCGAACATGGATGAACAGATGACCAATAATTTCCTTTCCGACATGGTCAACTTGCGGAAAAAAGCCTTGACCTATAAAGACGTGAATTTCAAAGATCATCAGCTGAGGGTGGTGAGCATACCCTTTTACCATAATTACAAAAAGAGGCAGGTGTATATGATCCAGGTCGGGGTTTCCCGCGAGCCGGTTTTTAATATTTTGTACGGAAGGCTGATCTTCGCCGCCCTGACCATCCCTTTGATCCTTTTGTTCGCCAGCTTTTTCGGCGTGATAATAACCGCCAGGGGTTTAAGGCCGATAATGGCAGTGACCAGGGTGGCCAGCAATATCACGCACAAGGACCTCAGCGTGCGGGTCAAGGCCGAGCGGGGAGAGGAAGAGCTGAAATACCTGGTCAACGCTTTTAATGAAATGATCTCCCGGCTGGACAAGTCTTTCCGCTATATCGCCGAGTTCAGCTCGAATGTCGCCCACGAGCTAAAGACTCCGCTGACCATAATCCGGGGAGAATCGGAGCTGGCTTTGATGCAGGATCGCGATCTCGGGGAGTACCAGAGGGTGGTCAAGGTGACCCTGGAAGAGACCGAAGGAATGCTTAAGATCGTCGAGGACCTTTTGCTGTTGAGCCGGCTGGAGTATCAGCCTTCGGCTTTTAATTTCGAGCCCCTGGATTTCGGGGTTTTCATCCGGGAAGTCTTCGAGCAGGCCCAGAAGATGGCCGGCCCGAAAAACATTACCGTCAAGCTTACGGGTCCGGAGAAGCCGGTCATCATCCGAGCCGACGGCTTGCACCTCAGGCGGATGTTCTTGAACCTTTTGAGCAACGCCGTGAAATTCACCCATCTGGGAGGCGACATCGTTATCAAAGCCCAGACTGAAGGGAGAAAATTGATCGTCTCCGTGGCGGATACGGGCGCGGGGATCCGGCCGCAAGATCTGGAGAAGATCTTCGACCGCTTCTTTCATGTCAATCCCTCCGGACAGTCCGGGGAATCCGGGACCGGGCTGGGATTAAGCATCGCCCAATCCATAGCCAAGATCCACCAGGGGGATATTTTCGCGAAAAGCCAGCTGCAAAAAGGATCCACCTTCATCGTCACCCTTCCGTTTTAGATTAAAAAATTTAATTCTGGTTTAATCTTGTTTTAATCCCTGTTTTGGTAGATTAACTTAAGTAAAAAACAGGGTCAATTTTATTTAAGGGGGGAAAATGAAAATAAAGAACAAGGCGAGCGAGGAGAAATACGAGATCATTATTAAAAGATGCGGAATGGAAGAGCCGGTGGAAACGGACATAATGGGCGAGCAAGAAACCCAGGAGGTTCTGTATCTGATCGGCAGGTTAAATTTGCGTAGTGCTTTTGCGAGTTAAATGAAGGATGCTTTGAAGCGGCTGACTTCAGCTACGTAATTAAAGGGCGGGCGGCATTTCTCTGAAAGAATTGTCCCCGCCCTTATAATTTTCAATCATTTCCCGCTAAAAACAGATTGGCCGGCTTTAAATTGCCGCGCCAACCTAAACAGTTGACAATAAAAGCATATCGTAATAATATACAACAAGAAGGGCGTTAAAGAAAATACGCGCTGGAAAGCTTTTTTGCTGTTCCGGAGTTTTGAAAGAAAAGCGCAAAAGGAGAAGATATGGAAAAAGAAAAAATTCTTATAGTGAACGGCGACGCCTATGTGCGGGAGACGCTGGTAGAATGTTTAAAGAACGACTATAATGTTTTTACTTCTCCCACCTTTAAAAAAGCTTTGCAATTGTTTAAAGACGAACATATCAATACCGTGGTCACGGAATTGAACACCGACGAGACCGAGGGCATCGAAGTCATCACTAAATTCCAGTCATTAAAATCCGATGTGCCGATAATCGTGGTGACCACCCACAATTCCGTGCCTATGGCGGTGGACGCGATGAAAGCGGGGGCCTACGATTACATCACCCGGCCCTTCAACACCGACGAGCTGGGGATGGTGATAATGCACGCTTTGGAAAGAAAAAAGCTTCAGGAAGAGGCCAAGGACAAGAAGCTTTACCAGGAAATGGCCATTACCGACAGCCTGACCGGCCTTTATAACCGGCGCTATTTCGACGAACTTCTTTTGCGCGAAGAAGCCCGGGCCCGGCGTTACCCGCAGCATTTCTCCCTTTTGATGATCGACATAGACGATTTCAAGAAGATCAACGACACTTACGGCCATCCCGCGGGGGACAGCGTTTTGAGATTAGTCGGGCAGATCCTTCTCCGGCGTATCCGCAACACCGATTATGTGGCCCGCTACGGGGGGGAAGAGTTCTGCGTGATCGCCCCCCATACCAATAAAAAGAACGCTTCGGTGTTCGCGGCCAGGATAATGGATATCATAGCCAAGGAAGAGTTCCCTCTTAATCAAACCGATAAAACCAGGGTCACCGTAAGCATAGGAGTAGCCAATTTCAGCGATGACGCCCAGACCAAAGAAGACCTGCTGAAGAAGGCCGACGATGTTTTGTACCAGGCCAAAAAAATGGGCAAGAACCGGGTTTGTTTGTTCGGCGTAGAAGAATAGCCTTTCGCTTGTTAAGATAATCCTGAAGGCTGAAAATATAAATGGTTCGAAAAGGTTTTACTTTAGTCGAGATCATGATCGTTGTGGCCATAATCGCCCTTTTGGCGGCTATAGCCGCGCCGAACATGCTGAGGACAAGGTTGGCGGCTAACGAGTCTTCGGCGATCGCGGCGCTGAAGACGCTTTCTTCGGCCGCGCATACTTACCGGGCTTCCAACCCCGGGTATCCCGCGGATCTTAACGCGCTGTACGCCGGCCTGACCCCCGCTTATATCGACAGCGTTCTGGCCAGCGGGACCAGGAACGGTTACAGTTTCTCGCTCGCCGGCACTAACGCGGACGCTAACGGCAACTTTCAGGGTTTTGAAGCTTTTGGCTCGCCATTATCCCTCGGAATAACCGGAAACAGGTTTTTCTTTCTGGACACCTCGGGAATTATCCGATACAGTTCGACCGCCGAAGGCGCGATCAGCGGCAATCCTCTCGACTAGAAAATAAAACAGGAGACTTTAATGAATATTTTTGTGGGCAATCTGGCGTTTGCCGCCACCGAAGAAGATTTGAAAAAACTTTTCGCGGATTTCGGCGATGTGGTTTCAGCGGTCATAGTCAAAGAGAAAAAAGAAACTAAATCCAGGGGGTTCGGCTTTGTGCAGATGGCCCAGGAAAAGCAGGGCGAATCGGCGATCGCCGCTTTAAACGGCCGGGATTTTATGGGCCGGCAGCTTAATGTCAGTATTGAGCAGCCTAAGCCGGCATCGGAAGCAAAGCCGGAAAAAAATAAAAAGTCACCCGGGAAGACCGAGCCGGTAAAGCAGGAGTATCACGGCCAGAAAGATTTCGGAAAAGACAAGTGGTTCAGCCCGGTTTTCCGCAGCGCGGCCGGAGACAGGAAACGCCGGTCCAGGCGCAGATCAGCCGGCTCTGATCAGAAAGAGGGGAAAGAAGAAAAAGGTTTTGGGCGGAGGGACAGAGAAAATTTCCGGGCTGGCAGGAGGTTTGAGACTGGAGCTAAACCTTGGCAGAAACCTGAGGGCGGGGCCAGGCCTTGGCGCAAGGCTGAAGCCGGAACAAGACCCTGGCGCAAACCTGAGGGCGAGGCCAGGCCTTGGCGCAAGCCTGAGGGCGAGGCCAGGCCTTGGCGCAAGCCTGAAGCTGGGGCCAGACCCTGGCGTAAGCCTGAAGCTGGAACAAGGCCTTGGCGCAAACCTGAGGGCGAGGCACGGCCTTGGCGCAAGCCTGAAGCCGGAACAAGACCTTGGCGCAAACCTGAGGGCGAGGCCAGGCCTTGGCGCAAGCCTGAAGCTGGAACAAGGCCTTGGCGGAAACCTGAGGGTGAGGCACGGCCTTGGCGCAAGGCTGAAGCCGGAACAAGACCTTGGCGGAAACCTGAGGGCGAGGCAAAGCCTTGGCGAAGACCCGAAGGAGGAGCAAGACCCTGGCATAAATCCGGAGAGCGTTCCGGTTCCAAGCCATGGAAAAAAACTGAGCAGAACACGGCCAAGCCCTGGAAGAGAAAAGGCGGATCTTCCAGATGAAGTTAAAGCTGAATCTTTACCCCGCGGCCGCGGATATGGAAGATAAGATCCAAGCGATCATTCAGGAAGCCCTGGATAAAAAAGCCGAGCTGGTCGAGATCGCTTATGGGGAAGCTGTAGACAGCGTCAAGAAAAGAATTTTGAATATTTTGAACAAAAAAGAAATCCGCCGGCTGTATCACCGGCTGGAAAAGACCGATAAAGGCTGGGGCAGGGTTTACCTGCATTTCCGGCCGGAAGAGCCTTACAAAGGCTGAAAACCTGTATTTTTAAGATATTTTGTTTTTTCCCCGGATCTCCACTCTCCGGATCTTGCCGCTGATCGTTTTGGGCAACTCGCTGACAAACTCTATGATCCTCGGGTATTTGTAAGGCGCGGTGATCTTTTTTACGTGCTCCTGCAGCTGGACGATCAATTCCGGGCTGGCGGTGTAATTTTTGGTCAGGACGATAGTCGCTTTGACGATCTGGCCGCGGTCAGGGTCAGGGACGGCGGTGATCGCGCATTCCAAAACAGCGGGGTGCTCAAGAAGCGCGGATTCCACCTCAAAAGGCCCGATGCGGTAACCCGAACTTTTGATCAGGTCATCAGCTCTGCCCACGAACCAGAAGTATCCGTCTTCATCCCTCCAGGCCATGTCTCCGGTGTAATAAACCTTGTCATGCCAGACCGAGTTGGTCAGTTTCTTATCGCGGTAATAGCCGTCGAACATTCCCACAGGTTGCGATTTGTCGGTGCGGATGACGATCTGGCCCGGTTCGCCGACCTGGCAGGGTTGGCCGGAATCATTTAAAAGGTCGATAGCATACCCGGGAGAAGGCTTGCCCATTGACCCGGGTTTGGGAGTGATCCAGGGATAGGTGGCTAAAGCCACCGTGCATTCGGTCTGGCCGTAACCCTCCATTAATTTTAATCCGGTTAACTGCAGGAATTGGTTGTAAACTTCCGGGTTCAACGGTTCTCCGGCGACCACGCAATATTTCAGTTTTTTGAAGTTATAGACACTTAAGTCTTCTTTGATCAGGTAGCGGAATATGGTCGGAGGGGCGCAGAAAGTGGTCACCCCGTGCCGGGAGATCACTTCCAGCATATTTTTAGGGACGAATTTATCGTAATCATAGACGAATACGGCTGTCCCGGCGATCCATTGGCCGTAGATCTTGCCCCAGGCGGCTTTGGCCCAGCCGGTGTCGGCTACGGTAAGATGCAGTCCGTTTTCCTGGACGTTCTGCCAGTATTTAGCGGTAAGGATATGGCCCAGGGGATAGGTGAAATTGTGCTGGACCATTTTGGGCATGCCGGTGGTGCCGGAAGTGAAGTATAAAAGGCAGATGTCTTTGTTCTTGGTGGCCTCTTTTCCCGCGGGCCGGACAAATTTGTTTGAAGCTTTATCCGTCTCTTCTTTAAAGTTGATCCAGCCTTCGTGCTTGCCGCCGACCACGACTTTATGTTTTAAAGTCGGAGAGTCAGCCTGGGCGGCGTCGATATGGGGGATTATGTCCGAGGCGTCGGTAGCGATGATCATTTTGATCCTGGCGGCGTTATTGCGGTAGACGATGTCTTTGGTTTTCAAAAGGTGGGTGGCGGGTATGGCGATCGCTCCGAGCTTGTGCAAAGCCAGGAGGCAGAACCAGTATTGGTAGTGGCGTTTCAGGATCAGCATTACCGGATCGCCTTTTTTGATCCCCAGGTTTTTAAGGAAATTAGCGGTCTTGTCGCTGTAAATTTTTAACTCCCCGAAAGTGAACTGGGCTTCTTCGCCTTTTTCGTTGCACCAGACCAGGGCTTTTTTGGAAGGGGTTTTTTCGGCGATCTTATCGGCGATATCGTAGGCGAAGTTGAAGTTTTTGGGGATCTTGATCTTGAAGTTAGCTGAAAAATCTTCGTAGGATCTGAAAGTGCCTTTGACGTAATTTTCGAGCATGGAGGCGGCTCCTTCGGTTATAAGATTACAGCTAAGAATTTAGCGGGTTTGCGGTTCAAGGCGACCATAGCGTGCTTGAGCCCGGAATTAAAGAAAAGGGAGTCGCCTTCTTCCAGGATGATCTCGCGGCCGTCGAGGATCACTTTCATCGCGCCTTTAAGCAGGTAATCGAACTCCTGGCCGGGGTGGCTGTTAAAATGGACCGCGGCTTCTTTGGGTTTAGGCTCGACATTGACCAGGAAAGCCTCGGCTTTTTTGTGGATGAAATTATAAGCCAGGTCCCGGTATTTGTAATCTTTTCTCCGGTCGGCAAAAGGGCCGGTGCCTTTTTTGACCAGGCAGTAAGTGCGCAGGCGGGGCTCGACCCCGGTCAAAAGCGCGGTCAGTTCGACATTGAATTTGCGGCTGATCTCATAAAGGAAGCTGACCGGGATATCAACGGCGGCGTTTTCGTATTTGCGGTATAATTCGGGGGATATTTTTAAAGCGCTGGCAACGCCATCAACTGATAAACCCGAGATCTTGCGCAGCTCTTTGATCCTTTTGGCTATCTGCTTGATTTTTTCCGACATAAACGCTCCCGTTTAGAGATGGTTAAAAAACAATGGTAATATTATATCTCGGGAAGATTTTTGTTCAAGAGATTTATCAGCCGGAGGTTTTTCAGCCTGGATGCTTTGGCATTTTGAGCACAAGAGACGCAGGCTCCCTGCCTCTTTGCCATTTAAAAAGGGGACGTTCCTCGGGAACGACTCACGCCGGTTTTATGACTCGCGATAAGTTTCCTAAGGGCGTTAGATTCAAGAATCAAGGAAAAACGAGCAGCTAAGGAAAGGATCGATAAGGGATACAAGTTCCCGAAAGCAGCAATAAAATCACTCGATTATACCTGCGTGCAATTGACCCCTTTTCGAATACTTATATAATATTGTTACAGGGCAAAAGGGGGGCAGTTGCCTATTGCAGATCAAGCTATACGCAAGAGAAAAAGTGCCCCGGAGAATAACTGATCGGACGAGCGGTGAAATATGATCAAAAAGGGGCGCTATATGCATGATTTTCGAATTTAAAAACGAGTTGTTGGAGGCCTATAAGATAGTTGATGTGGCGCGTCATATCGTGCGCACGCGGGTGTTTATCTTGCAAAGTGCGGCGGAGAGTAAAATACAAGACGCAGAGTTGCAGTTTATCCGGAGATTCCGGTAAGATGCTTTCGCTGTCCAGGGATATTCTTGATTGCGGCCAAAAGGGACAAAAGATATATCTTTAACGCAAGGAAGCGGCGATTGCTATTAAAGCGTAATTTATGAGGGCAAATTTTTCAATCAAGGATCGTTTCACGGGGCGCGATATGAAAAAGACAAAAAGCACGATCATGATGGTTTTTTTCCTTCTGTCACTTGCGGGCTCTATTTTTGCCCAGCAGGCATATCGACTGGCCTCTATTGACCTGCGGTTACCGGAAACACCTTTGAAAATAGGGCCTATGGCTATTGATGAAAAAGCCCTAACAAACGAAACAGATGTGTCGTTGAAGAAAGCAATTAAAAAGCAAGCCCATTCTGATTACTGGTCATGGTTGAATTCAAAGGGTTTTGTGGCCAGGTTTGATCAGGATGAAGAAAGGAAGAATCTGCGTAAACAGTGGGAGGAGTTTTTAGTTGTAGATATATTTATGCCTTATTTCAAATTAAAAGAGCTGGAAGATTTTGTTTCAGACAAGACCAGGGTTAATCTTTTCAGCATGAAAGGCAAGGCTCACTTTAACGAAAGCAAAAAGCAGGTCGAATATACATTTAAGAAAAAATTTTAAGTTCAGGTACAGCGTTAGAAAACCCGAACTACAGAAGATTCTCTCGCGCGTCATTAGTAATAACCGTCGGGCCGCCGGGGTCATTTAACGCTCGCGGTCGCTAAAAATAAAACCAATGATCAAGGTTCATCGCAGCCGGGTCACGCGGAAGCTGAAGGCTAAAATCGTTAGCAAACTCATCCTCTTCCAAAAAACCGGCCCGCTTCCTCCCCCAGAGGTGATTTTTTAATCTCTTTAAAGACAAAATTCATACGCGATACCGCAAATCCTAAAATTATACCCAGGTATAATTGATTAGATCCCAGTATCTTGCTAATAATAGAGTTATGACAGCGGAGAAGATTGTTTTTGATCATTCAATACCGGGAACTCTTCTTATCAAACTAAGCGGTGATTGGCAGATTTCTACCGGCTTTCTCCCGGCAAATGAAGTTACCGCGCAGCTCGCCAGTTACCCGGATATCTCGCAAATAAATATAAGTGTTTCACAAGAGCTAAAGTGGGACAGCGGACTTATTTCTTTTTTGCTTAAGCTGATCAGGGACTGCGATCAGAAGAGTATTTTTGTCGCTCGAGAAGGGCTGCCGCAGGGAGCGCAAAAACTGCTCGCGCTGGCTTTGAAGGCGCACGAGACAAATATTATCTCTCAAGATGCGCGAGTCTCGTTTATTGAAAGATCCGGGGAGAAAGTTTTACAGATCCAGGAAAGTTTGCGTTCCGGTTTATATTTTATAGGGGATATCGCTGTTTCTTTGGGGCGCCTGATTACCGGCAGAGCGTATTTCCGCTGGGATGATTTTATGCTTATCTTGCAGAGGTGCGGTGTCGAAACGCTGCTGCTTGTTTCTTTGATAAGTTTACTGGTAGGCATGATTCTTGCTTTTGTCGGGTCCATACAGCTGAAAATGTTCGGGGCTCAAATATATGTCTCCAACATAGTCGGGATCTCTATGGTGCGCGTGCTGTCAGCGGTGATGACAGGCATTATTATTTCCGGCCGCGTTGGCGCGTCTTTTGCGGCGGAGCTGGGGATGATGCAGGCGAACGAAGAGATCGACGCGCTTAAAACCTTAGGCGTTTCCCCAGTCGAGTTTTTGGTTATACCCCGGGTCCTGGCGTTAGTGCTTATGATGCCGGTCCTGACCATATACGCCGATCTTATGGGCGTATTGGGAGGTTTTTTCATCAGCGTAGCTATGCTCGATCTCAATCCGGTAGAATATTTTAATAATACACTGCACGCGGTAAAACTTAGTTATTTTTGGGTGGGGCTTATTCATAGTTTTGTTTTTGGTCTGATCATTTCCTTTGCCGGGTGCCTGAGCGGCATTAAGTGCGAAAGAAGCGCGGCCGGGGTGGGGGTCGCAACTACATCGGCAGTGGTCACCGGGATAACCGGCATTGTAATCGCAACCGCGATCATCACATTTATTTGCCAGATTCTGGGAGTATAACTTATGGATCAAACTTCGCAGCCGGTTATTGAAGTGCGGGATCTGGATCTGGGGTATAACGATCTCACTGTTATGCGCGATCTCAGTTTTAGCGTGAATAAAGGCGATATATTTATTGTCATGGGGGTAAACGGATGCGGAAAGAGCACTTTGTTAAAAAGCCTGATCGGCCTCAAAGCGCCGGCTAAGGGGAAGGTTTTATTCTACGGAAAGAGCTTTTGGGATGAAGATGAAACGGGACAACAGAATATTATGCGGCGCTTCGGGGTGCTGTACCAAGGCGGTGCGCTCTGGAGCTCTTTGACGGTAGGGGAGAATGTCGCGCTTCCTTTACAGCTGCATACAAAGTTATCCAGCCGGCAGATACAGGAATTGGTCGAGTTAAAGCTTTCGCTCGTGGGCCTGGAAGGATGCGGTGATTTTCTACCTTCGGGAATAAGCGGGGGGATGCGTAAAAGAGCCAGCCTTGCGCGGGCTATTGCGCTGGATCCGGATATCATTTTTTTTGATGAGCCATCTGCCGGGCTTGATCCGATAAACGCGCGAAAGCTCGATGATCTGATCCTCGAGCTAAGAGATGGTTTAGGCGCTACGGTAGTCATTGTCACGCATCAACTGGCCAGCATTTTTGCCATAGGTAATAATTCCGTGTTTCTTGACGCGGAAAGTAAAACTATGATCGCCGCAGGCGACCCGAAGTTTTTGTTAAATGATTCCAAGGACCAAAGAGTAATTCAGTTTTTAACGCGAGCCAAAGGGTAAGTCTGCCTGCCGGCAGGCAGCAAGCAAGGAGTTTAAGGGATGAGCAGAAAAGCGAACAAAACAGTGATCGGTTTATTTGTAGTAGGAGCATTGGCGCTGCTGATCATAGCAATAGCGGTATTGGGTTCGGGGGCGCTTTTTAAACAGACAAATAAATTTGTTCTTTACTTTGACGGTTCGGTCAAAGGCCTTTCCATCGGAGCGCCGGTCGTGTTCAGGGGAGTAAGCATCGGCACCGTCAAAGACATCAGCCTGATATATGACTCAAAGGCCGGGACGGTAATGCTTCCGGTGATTGTCGAGATTGAACAGGGCCGCATTAAGGGCGCCCCAAGCTTTGGGAAGTTGGGAGGAGATAAGAAGATGATCGAGCTCGGCCTGCGGGGCAAGCTTGAAGTGCAGAGTTTTTTGACCGGCCAGCTGATGATCTCATTTGATTTCTATCCCGATAAACCGGCGACACTCCGCGGCCTCCTGAAGCATTATCCTGAGTTGCCCACGCTTCCTCTTTCCCGGGATATTTTTGAGCTTATGAACGAAATACCGATCAAAGAAATTGCGAAAAATTTAGAGGCCACCGCTCAGGGGATCAATAAATTGGTAAATTCAAGCGACCTGCAGAGCAGCCTTTACGAGCTGCGGAATACGCTCCAGGAGACGAAACAGGCGATGCGATCGGTGCGTTTGCTTACTGAATATCTTGAGCAGCATCCGGAGGCGATTTTAAAAGGAAAAAAGAATGGCGCCCGGCGTTAATCTGAATTGCGCCGGCGCGTGTACCTACACCAGGAGAATAAAATGGGACTGATCAAGATTATTTCCGGAAAGTTTATAAGCGGTGTGTGTCTATCCTTACTCTTAAGCGGCTGCATATCTGTGGCTAGCAGCCCGACACCCCGGTTTTATATGCTTGAGCCCTTGTCCGAAGGTCAGGTAAGTGAAAAAATAAATATAACTTCCGGCGTGCTTATCGGCGTGGGGCCGGTTAAAATCCCGGAATACCAGGACAGGCCGCAAATGGTGACCCAGGGCAAAGAAAAGGCGCTTACCCTCGCTCAATTCGACCGCTGGGGGGAATCTCTTGACCGGGGGATGGCGCGCCTGATCAGGGAAAATCTCACCGTTATGCTTCCGGAGGCAAAATTCACTTTGTATCCTTTGAATTCATCTGTGACGGTTAAATACCAGGTTGTTGTGGAAATCGTCCAATTGGATAGCGAGCTTGATAAGGATCTGTTTTTAGTCGCGCAATGGCTGATCATTGATCCGCGCCGCACGAAAACCAAGGTCATAAAAAGATCAAAATTCCGGCGGCCGATCATCCCGCAGAATTACTCCGGTTTAGCCAAAACGCTCAGCATGGCTTGCGCGTCATTAAGCGGCGAGATCGCCGAGGCGCTGGCAGCGCTTGAAGCCCGTTCTAAAATAAAAGAGAATGGTCCGATGCCGAAAGAGTGAGCGGCCGCATGATATAACCGCGCTGTATATACCCAGGTATAATTGATTTTATTATTGCCGCTTTTATAATGATCTTAGAGATGGAAAAAAGCCAACGCGAGGATAATGAAAAAATGACCGCAGAAAAGAAACAAATTTACATTGTGGATGATGATGAATCAATATGCCGCGCGGTTAAGTTGCTTTTGGATACGTTCGGGTTTGCGGTGCAAACTTTTGCCTCGGCAGGTGAATTCCTGAACTCTGTTCTTAAAAATTCTCCGGGATGCCTTATCCTGGATGTGCACATGGAAGAAATGGACGGCTTTGCGCTTCAGCAAAAACTTCGCGCTCACAATTTCCGGATCCCGATTATTTTCATTTCCGCCGACAGGACCCTTAAATTCCCGGAGCAGTATTTGATAGCCGCGGGAGCGATAGGTTTCTTGCAAAAACCGTTCAATGACCAGGCGTTGGTCGACCTTATCAACGTGGCGCTTCAAAAAGAAGAAAAGCCGCGAATAAAAACGGAAACCGAGTATAACAAAAAGGAGGCTGCGGATGCAAAGATCTAAGGTGATTTTGATCGGAGTTTTGGGATTTTTGTCATTAGCCGGGGTAACGCGACTTTTTGCCGCTCCGGTGGAATCTGATACGAAGATGCGCACCGTTTCGGGAGAAATTGTATCGGTTGATGTTAAGCTCGGGTTGCTGCAGCTTAAAAGCGATGCCGGCCGCGACGCGGGAAGAATAACTGAGTACAAAATCAACCAGCAGGAAACCCGGGTGACCGATCCTTCGGATAAGAAGTTTCTCGTTATTAAGGATTTACAGGTCGGGCAACATGTTACGGCGCAACTGGTTGATAGATCCGAAGAGAGATTGATCCGAAAGATCGTCGCCGAACCCATGCCGGGGCCTGTTTTCCAGGAAGCCACGGGTGAACTTGAAGCTATCGATGTTCAAACCGGAACGCTCGTTATCGAGCAGAGACCTTCGCCAAACGAAGCAGGTCAAAGCAATCTGTCCTATTTCGTCTTTGATCCAAGAGAGCTCGTTTTTATGAGAGCTCCGGATATGGAGCCGGTACAAGGGGAACTAAAGCCGGGTGATCTGGTGAAGGTTGAATTCGCGGCGAAAGAAGGAAAGCGGCAGGCGCGCTCCATTACGCTGCTTTCAGCAGCTCCGGAAACCAGGAGCACAACCACAACAACGACGACAAGCACAACGGTAACGCGGTAAAAAAATAACGATGAGCATATCGGCAGATGAATTTCTGTCAGCGCGGCCTAAGGGCCGTAAAGGAGGAAGCATGGCTGGAAAGCTAAAGAAAGTCCTGTATGTTTTAGTTTGCGCTGTTTTGATCGTTCAGTTAACGGGATGCGGGACGCTTATGTATCCCGAGCGCAGAGGACAAAGAGGCGGCAGGCTTGACGCGGGGGTTGTTATTATGGACGGGATAGGTTTGCTGTTTTTCCTCGTTCCGGGCATCATTGCCTACGCGGTTGACTTTTCAAACGGGACGATCTATTTGCCGGGCACATCGCATGGTACCCTGGATCCGAAAAATATGAAGCAGATCAAATTCGATCCTAAGCAATATACCAATGAATCCATTGAAAAGATAATCCGAGATGAGACCGGGTATATGGTAAAGCTCGACCAGGAGAACATGAAAATATCCAGGCTGGAGTCTTTTGACGAGATGATGGCGCGTTTTGCCGAAGTTCTTCCGGGGCTAAAAAATGATCGTATCGCGTTAAGCATGAAATAAAGGTCGTAAAGCAAAAAACAAGGAGGTCAAAAGATTGGTTGGGTATCGCGGCCTCCATAAAATCTGCTTACGGCAGAAAGGAGGGCACTATGTTAAGATGGGCGGCTACATTCTTTGTTATCGCAATTGTCGCAGCTCTGTTGGGATTTACGGGAATCGCGGGTTCGGCAATGGATATCGCTAAAATTTTGTTCGTTATTTTCTTGGTTCTGGCGGTTATCATTTTTATTTTTGGACGGACGCGGTCCGGATAATTCTTCTCGGAACTTAGCCAGGAAACTACTTTAAGGAAAATCAAAATGGCGGAGTCTATGATTTGGATATTGGGATTAATAGTCGTGGTTTTAGACTTTGTTTCCATCAGGAAAAAGGGGAAAAAGAATTAGAGATATCAGATTCAGTTCTAAAATAAAGGGGGTGATTTAAAATGGCGAAGAAAAGCAGGGGCGGCAGAATGACCGCAGCCAAGAGACGCGCCAAGAAGAGTCCCGGAGGAAAAGGGCTGGTCAAAGACCGTCCGGCAGGCCGAAATATCATGAAAACGTAAAAGCGGCATTCTTGCGAACGCCCTTGCTCATCTCCTGTGAGGGCGTTCGTCGGTATAGTGGGGCGCCTATGAGAAAATTTCTTATAGTGCTGGGTATAATAGCTGTTTCTTTATCGGGCATCTCGATTTTTAAAGATTTGATCATTAAATCCGCGGTGACAACGGTCGTCTCCCGCATCACCGAAGCGCCGGTACACATGGACAGTTTTTCGTTGAATGTTTTCAGCTCAACGGTAAACATATCCGGATTTAAAATGTATAATCCGAGCGGCTTTCCGGAAGGCATAATGGTATCATGCCCTAAAATAACTGTCATATACGACCGCACCTCCTTGTTTAAGAAGAAACGCCACTTTTTGCTTGTTGAGATCGAATTTGAAGAGATGGGGCTTACCAGAAACAAAGAAGGAAAGCTCAACGTGGACTCATTAAAAATAGTGCAACAGTCAAAATCCTCTTTTTCCGCTCCGATGCAGACCGATCTGCTTACTTTGAGCATCGGAAAGATCGTTTACAAAGACTACTCGACAGGCGCGGAACCTCATGTGAGGGTTTATGATATTAACAGGCACGCGAACTATAAAAATATTCACACCGCACAACAATTGACTTTGCTTGTGCTCGCGGAGCCTTTGAAGGCAGCAGCGATCAGAGAAGCCGCGATCTACCAGGTTGCTATGGCTACGGGTGTGGCGGCGCTGCCGGTCGCCTTAGCGGCGACATTTATAGGTAAAGACAGTGTTCAGCAGGTCATTGATGTAAGTTTCGAAAACGCGTATAAAGTCAGTCTCGGGGTAGTAAGGCGCATGGGCAGGATCACTAAAGAAGATGCTTTGAATGGGGTGATCAAAGCCAACATTAACGGATCGATGGTAGCGCTTATGCTGAGGAAGAACGAAGAGGAAAAGACTGAAATAACGATCTCCGCGCGCAAACTTATGATCCCCATGCTCGATATCGCAGGAGGGGTCTTGTATCAGATACTTG
>JBFZAG010000022.1:0-6639 GCA_041309145.1 Candidatus Omnitrophota bacterium
CTTTACCTCTTTGGCTTAAAAGGGTTTTAAGAAATCTTTTTGCGGAAATATACATTAACACATAATTATTGCCTTAGCAAGATATTTAACGGCAGCAAGGAGCAACCTCACTTTATTTGCGCTAAAAAAGATGTTGGGGCACAAAATTATTGGTAGTATAATATTAACACTATGAGCAAAAAGACAATTATCGGAGTAGGTATCCCCGCGAATATTTCAGAGGAGCTAAAACTTAACTTTACCCCGGAAATATTCGAATTCCTCAATTTTCAATCGGCCCAGGAACTGCTCCAGAATCTGAAAAAGCCGAAGATCAGCCTGATATTCATCTACAATCTTCTTCCTGACTTGAAGAACTGCCAGGAACTCTGCATCGCCCTCAGGGCCGAAGCTGATATCGAAACAGTCCCGATCATCATCATTTCCCACGGCAAGGAAAACAAGGAAGAGAAGATCAAAATGCTCAGGAGCGGATTGATCGACAGCTACGTGAGCTCATTGGGGACCACCGAAGAGCTGGTGGCTTACGCCAATGTTTTTTTGCAAAGGCTGGCGCTGGAAGAAGAGCTGGAGGTCAAGAACGAGCTGCTGAACAATCTTTCCATCACCGACGAATTGACCAAGCTTTATAACCGCAGATACCTGATCCAGCGGCTGGAAGAAGAATTGAACAAGATCAAGCGTTATGACTATACCCTTTCGGCCTTGATGCTGGATATCGACGATTTCAAACAGATCAACGACACTCTCGGCCATGTCCAGGGAGATCTGGCCCTGGAAAAACTGTCTGAGCTGATCAAAAAGAACATCCGCTCCATAGACATCGCCTGCCGTTACGGCGGGGAAGAGATCGTGATCCTGTTCTCTTTCACTACTTTCGAAGGGATTTACGATGTCGCCCAGAGGCTTTTGACAAAAATCCGGGATCATAATTTCGGCACCCTTGAACAACCTTTAAAATTCACGGTAAGCATCGGCCTTCTTTCCGTTGACAGCAAAGACAAGACCGACGTTGACTCCCTTTTCCGGGCCCTGGATAAACAACTCTATGCCGCAAAGAGGACCGGCAGGAACAAGATCTGCGGCGGATTATACAAGACTTTAGGCCAGGATACTAGTCCCTGATATTCCGGCAGAAATACCCTCCGGTCAACCCGTCAAGATAAGCGTCAAGTTCATTCAGGCGCAACTGCTTTTCCCGCCTTTTCTTTTTTTCCAGGATCTCCGTATCTTCCAGTTCAGCTTTTACTCTCATCCGTTCAAAATAGATCTTAGTCACTTCGTCCAGGATATCGTTGCGCAATTGGACATTGAGCCGGGAGCGCACATCGATCGAAGTTTGAGCTTCGCTCCAGACTATATCTGAAAGTTCCCAGCTTAAGCTTACCCCCCAATCAAAAGAATCATGGCCTTTCCTGAGCGCGTCATCGCAGTCTTTGGTAGTCGATCCCGATTCCCAATGCCAGAGATCGGTAGTTTGCCGGTTCAGACCCAAGCTTATTCTGGGCAGCCAGGCTTTTTTACCGGCCAATCTGCGCCAGGAACTGATCTTTTCCGGCTCGACTTCCGCGTATCTGATTGCCGCCTGCTGAAGCGCGGCGATCCCGGGACCTTCGGTCGACGATCCTGATTTGAGGTTATCTTGTTTTCCTGCTTCTTCAGGTAAAATTTGTTTTTTTGACTTAAATAGCCCTTTACTTGAAGCCACAAACAAATCACCCCGGCTATCCGCCAAAATATTGTATATTTCGCCCGAAACCGGCCTGAAAGACAAATTCTGCCAAAAATTATCTTTCCAGAAAAATACCCCGCTTTTGGTGGCGCAATAAAGCTGAGAGTCCGAGCCGACTGCAACCGCTTTTATCTGTTTTTCCAATAACCCCTGATCAGTTAACCTCAACCACGATCGGCCGGAATCAAGGCTTTGCATAATTCCCGAATTTGTGGCCAGATAAACCCTGCCCGGATCTCGCGGGTCGATCGCCACAGACCTGATCGCTGAAATCAACTCTTCTTCCAGATCAAACGGATCTTGCTGATCAAGCTCGAGCTCTCCGGAGAATGCGTTAAACACCTTATCCCAGGATTGAAGATTATTTTGTTTCCTGAACAAACCTTCAACGCATGAAACATAAACCGAACTTTGGCCGTTTTTACTTGCGGCGACCGAAATAATCTTAGAATGGCCCAATATGCCCGGCTGTTTGCTCCAATTCTTTCCTTGGTCATCAGAAACAAAGAGCCCTGACCCTGTGCCTAAATACAGAAGATCACCGCTTACGGCAAAAGCCAGGCAATCCTTTTCCAAAGCGCTTTTTCCCCGGAATATTCTTTTCCAGGTCTTGGCCTGGTCCGGACTGAAAAACAATCCGTTTCCAGTCGCCGCGTAAATAGAAAACTCGTTATCCTGTCCGTAAGCCAGAACCCGGATTCCCCTGTTCTCGCCCGATAAAAAGAGCGCCCTTTTCCAGTGTTTTCCCCGGTCCCGGGAAAAGAAAATTCCCTTTTCCGCACCCAAAATAATTTTTTGGGGGTCCTTAGGTTCGACCAGTACCGTTGTTACGTTTGTATTGCCGATTCCGACTTCCTCCCAGGAAAGTTCTTCGGCGAAAACCCCTCCCGCAAATACCCCCAGCCCCAAAACCGCTGCCGCCAGACTTAAGCATTGTTTTTTCATCTTACGCCCCCTTTCTACTTACAATAGACGCAAGAATAAGCAAAATCTAACAGACTTTTTTAAAAAAATTTCGGAATGAAGCAGAAGTATTATCTTTCAGGTAGATTTTATGGGCATGCTTCTCGCACGGAGTATTTTCGCCGCGCGCTACGGTTTACGCCTCACTTCCGCTTGCAGCCTATCGTCACCGCGCGTGCTCTCGTTCGGCGTAATTCCTTGCGCGCATTTGCCGAAAATCTCCTGATTGTGCGAGAAGCATGCCCATAAAATCTTCAGCAAATTCAAAATTTTTCTCATTGATTTGATGTATGCCTCTGGCGGCTTTGCGAGCGAGTATCTATTTTAGCGGGTGGCAAGGCATGGTTGGAGGGGCGTAAAGGCAAGGAGCGGGCATGGTTCACCAGCAAGGTAAATTATCAGTGAGAGCGACGAAGCCGACCCGAGCATTGTAGGCCAGAAGGCCATACCGGCCGTTCTGATACGGCCGGGTAATTTGCCTCGCAGGGGCAAATCAAGCGCCCCCGGAAACCATGCCTTGACAGGACCCGCCAAAAGTAAACGGGAGCCCCCTGCCTTTGCAGGATGCTCCCGTTCTTCCAGCCCATCCCAGATTTTTAAACAGCAAAACCTATTATTACTGGTAGTACCTCGATTTTAACTGTATCTTGATCATTCTCAGGACAAGGGGGACCGGTTTTAATTCGAATCTGCTCAAACAGATCCCCGCCCGGTATTGATTTTCTTCTAATTTGGTGATCCAGACCACTTTGCCGTGAAGGTAGATCTTCTCCAGATTGTCCGGCATTTCCAAACGGACTTCCACCAGGCTCTCTAAAGGCAGTCTTTCGCTGAGCATTATCCCTACCCCTTGTTCACAGATATCCCGGGTCAAAGAATGGAATTCGCGAAAAGAAGACAGATCGGTTTCTTCGGAAGAAACAGCTATTTCATAACGGGGCAGCTTGCGGCGCTCCATAAAATCCCATGTCCTCATTTTTCCTCCTTGTTATCTATAAAAAAAAGCCACGTATCGCTAAAGAATGAATTCTCTTTTAACGACCCGTGGCATTGGGTTGTTTTAGATCAATTTCAAAATTTCTTAAGAGCAGATCTCGTTTCACTTTCGTTAAATGTTTAACATATTTTTAAGCGGTTTTCAAGGCCAAATCAGACATATTTTGAAAGCGCTTTCAATTTGGGCGGTCCAAAGTAAGCAATTCTTCCTGGACCAACCTGTAGTCGGGAGTCTCGACGCTATAATAGATCTCCTGGGCTTGGCGCAGATATTCCCGGGCTAGATTCTTCTGATTTCTTTTTTTATAAAGCTTTCCCAGGTTATAGCAGGCCGAGGCTATCTCCATCCGGCCCTCGATCTTGCGGGCTAAAGCTTCAGCTTTTTTAAAATAATTTTCGGCCTGAGCCAGATTATCCATCTCCATATACAGTTCTCCGAGCATGCAGTAATCGCTGGAAATACTGGGTAAGTTTGACTGGGACTGATCGATCTTTAAACCTTTGAGGTAATACTCCAGTGCTTTCTGATACTGTTTTTCCCAAACGCAGACCTCTCCCAGGTTAAAATAGTAATCGCTGATCTCGTTCTTAAGATTCAGCGAATTGAAAGCTTTAAGACTTTTATTATAAAAATCTTTGGCGGCGCTATAATCCTCCTTATTGGCGAAGAGTAAACCCAGATCGAAATAATCGCAGGCCAGGTTATATTTGTATTCATAAAAAAACTGTTTTTCCCGGTTGATCTCCGAACTTTTAGTCAGTAACTCCAAAGCCAGATCATTTTCTTCCTTGTCCATATGCCAAACTGCCAGTTTCCTTAAGGCCAAAGCCTCATGCAGTTTGTCAAAATTCTTGCGGCTTAAATCAATGGCTTTCTGATAAAACTCGTAAGCTTTGGAATACTCACCGGACTGATGGTAAAACCAGCCGATGGAAATATAGGCGTAGGCCAGGTGGCGAAGATCGTTCTTCCGCTCACTTTGCAGCATATACTCAAAATAATATTTCAAAGCTTCTTGTTTTAAGCCCTGACGGCTGCAGCTGTCCGCCAAAAGCGGATAAGCGTCCAGAAACCCGGGATTTTTACTTATGATTTTGTCGGCGAGCATACCGGCCTGAACGTTTTCTCCAGACCGGAATGCCTTTCGCGCTTTGCCGTAAAGATAATACACGCTGGGATTAAGGCTGGGCAGGATAAATGCCGCAGAAAGTAATCCGGCCGCTAAAACCAGGCTTAAAAGAGCGCTCAAGATCTTTTTTTTGTGTTTCGGCCAGATATTTAAGATGTTGGCGGGCCGGGAAAGTTCAGGCTTAAGATGATCGGGAAATAAGACCTGATCCGGGTCGCCGTAAAGAAGATAATCAGCCCAAAAACAGGAATTAAGGCCGAAATCTTTGACCAGGCGCAAGCGGGCAAGCCTGACCGCGTTGCCCACTGAGCTGCTTTTGATCAGCTGGCTGTAGAACTCCCGGGCAAAAACAAAGCTCACCGGATCCTCGATCCTTTGGATCGCTCCGATATAATGCCTTACTCCGGAAAAAAGAAAGGCCGAAGCCAGGCTGTAGGTTTTTTCCTGATAATCTTCAGCGATAATTTTCTTACTGACTTGGGCTGACTGGCAGGCGTTGGAAAATACCAGGGACGGCAAAAAAGTATCCGCGCCCATGGAAAGAATATCCGCGGCGGTGAATCTGCCGTCTTGCAAAAGCCATCCGGTTTTGGCGGGATCGGCTTTTTCATATTCACAATGTCCGGCAAAATGGACAATATCGTATTCGCGCAGGATCTTTTTGACGAACAGGGTGTCGATATCAGTAGACTTGAAATCTATAGCTACTTTATCCCTGGCTTTATCGAACTGGTTGCGGATGTTCAGCCCTTCCTCGTAGGCTGATTTCAGGTCACCGGTAGGATCAGCCAGGATCAGCATCTTTGGTTTTGAGCTGACGCTGCGGTAATGCGGCTGCGCTTGTTCCTGCTGCGACCGGATCAGCCTGCCGACATTGAATTTCAATCCCAGGAACTCGCTGCCGTCATAAAGCAGTTCCCAGGGAATACTGACCAGCTCTTCTTCCAAAGACAATATCAGATCCCTGGTCCCGGCTGCTTTAAGGCAGCTTTTGACCGAACGGGTCAAAAGCTGCTCCCAAAGAAGCTGGCCTTGTTTTTTAAGGCTGTTGATCGATTCCGGGTCAGTTCCGTTTTTCTTATGCTGGCGGTTAAGAATGACGGTTATTTCCTGGCAAACCCGGGAAACATCCTCAAAAGAAACCGCACAAAGGCTGTAATGGCTGATTGTCCGGGCTCTTTCCGTTTCCGGAAGAACGCTCATCCTTAAACGGTTCTCGAAGCGAAAAACCTCCAGAACCAGAGTATTAGGATTATCCTGGATCATTTTTATTAGCCTTTATATCTATTAAGATACTGGCCAGTTTATCCTCAAGATCGTAAATTTCTACGGTATATCGGCCTAAAACAACGTGCTCGAAGCTCACTTTTCCCGTTGCGCAAAGATAAGATTCCAGCTCCACATCTTTTTTGAACAGGCTGACCCTGAGCTCATTCTTCAATGCTTGATCATGTTTATCTTTTATTGCCACCAGAAGGTCGAAATTATCGCTTTCTTTAACAATTAATTTTATCTCAACCCGTATATTCCGGAAATCTTTCAGGATCGTGATCTCATCTTTAAAATCCTTGATCTTGCGGCTGCGCAGGACAGCAGCCGGGAATAATTCCTGCCCGACCAGTACCGCTCCTGTAGTGTTCAAAAGATCCAGAACCTTATCTTTCACTTCCAGCAGGATCTCCAGAGTCTGGCTGGAAATGACCCGCTCGATTAGATCGCGGCTTTCCTGCAAAAGCTTATCCGGAGGTTCTGTTTCCGGCATTGACTCAAGTTTGATCGCTAAAGCCAGTTTCTGGCCGCACTCCAGGCAGGCAATTA
>JBFZAG010000023.1:0-6010 GCA_041309145.1 Candidatus Omnitrophota bacterium
GTCCGAAATTTAAATCTAATTCCGGTCCGGGCCGCAAGGGGGTGAGTTTGATCGTCGCGGTTTTCGCGATGATGCTCCTGGCGGTTTTGGGGCTGACCCTGGGGGTAATGATCTCGGGTGATTTTGAGATGAATACCCGCAACCTGGAATCAGAGCAGGCTTTCTACGCCGCTGACTCCGGGATCCAGGAGGCGATCATACGCTTAAAACTGGGAGATACGCTGTTTGACGACGACACGGATTATCTTAAGCGCCGGCTGGGGAACGGCGAGTATAACGTGACTCGCCAGATCAACGGTTTAGCGGTCAATATTACTTCAACGGGTTATGTTCCCTCTGAGGCGAATTACCGGGCGATGCGCCAGGTGAAAGCAGTAGTGGTGATCAGCGGGGGGATCACTCAAGGAGTAGGGTGCAGCGGCCTGTTTGACTGGTCGGCGGCCCGGTCAGGGCATACCGTGGACATAGAGTCCGATATCACCGCAGTGCAGTATAACGGCGACGGAAACAGCGTATACAATCAGCTTAATTCTGATTACGGCGCTAGCCCGCTGTGGCCTCCCGGGTCAGGACAGCGCCGTATCGCCAACGGCGGCACCACTATTCCCATGCAGTGGTATCACGATAATGCTGACTGCGAATGGCCCAGTCCCGGCACCAGACGTATAACCTATGTAGCTGATGATGCATCTTCAGGTAATATTTTGCGGGTGACTGGCTCGGATGCGGCTAATTTTTTTACCGGTATGGTCGGTCAAGCCGTCCGTAATGTCGGCCATGCGCCTTTAGCGAATGGCGCCTGGGCAGATGAAGATTGGGCGGTAATTACCGCTGTTGCTAATGGCGGCCGGGACGCAACTTTAGATAAGACAATCAATGATAATTGGGACAATCATCCGATCAGGCTGGTCCGGCGTTATTCCGAGGCAGCTCCGGTTCCGCCTGCGCCTGAGAAAGGGCGCAATGACGACGGGGGGCAAGGTTCCGGGATCAATTATATCGGAGCGACGGTTTCTCACGCCATGGGATATGTGGTAGATACCGTCATCGATCTCAGGTCGAGTGCTTTGAGCTGGGAGGATGTCAAGATAATCTGCGAAGGGGATATTTTTATCAAGGGCCCTCAAAAACTTGAGATGACCCATTCAGCTTCGCAGGGCCGGCCAAGTAACAGACATCCGGCGCTGGCGACGCAAAACGGCAACATTATTTGTCTTGATGCCACCACAGCGAACAATCGCCTGATCAGCGGCCTGATCTTTTCCGAGACCGGCACCGTGCGCTGGAATTATTTGGGGTACCCCACTTCCGGAGGGGCAAACTTTTTACGGGGGAACATGGTCTACGGCAGTAATATTGTTTTAGGCGGCGATATCAGTATCAAGTGGCAGCCGACTCTGATCCCTCCGGAAGTCGCTCAGTTCGGCGCAGCCACGCCAGAAGGAGATTTCTCCTGGCAGGAGCAGTAGATGGCAGAAGGGGGCTTAATATGAAAAAGACTGGAATTTTGCTAAGCGCAGTTTTAATTTTACTTTTCGCCGGAGCTCTTTATTTATTATATGCTCAGGAAAAGTTCACTTCGGATAATCCTGATCATCCGGCTCTGGCCCGTAAGCTTGACGCGCTGGCAGCCAGCGTTGAAAGATCGAACATGGCGGTCTCGGCTAAGCTGGATCAGGTGATCGCCAACCAGGAAAGGATATTCAAAGAGCTGGACGTGATCAGGATCAGGGCTTCCCGGAACCGTTAAGCTGCCAATGAGTTAAGGCGGCTTTTCAGCCGGGTTTTAATCTTCTTGACAGCCGATTAGCGCGTCGCTAGAATCAGTCAAATGGATAAACTTAAAGAGACAAAAAGTAAAACTCAGGCCGGAGCATCCAAGTTAAATTTTAAGATGCCGGCGCTGGTAACCAATCTGCTCCGTTTTCTTGCCGAGTTCATCATTTCCTCCCAGGATGTCATAGGGATAGATATCGGGTCAAGTTACATCAAGATCCTTCAACTGCAGAAGAAAAAAAATAAATACGATGTCCGCAAATGCATTACCCGCGCTCTTCCCCAGTCGGCTAAAGACAATAACCAGGAAAAAAGAAAATTGGCTCAGGAGTTCGTCAAAGAATTCATCGCCGAGACCCACGCCAAGTATACCCTGGGAAGGTTTGTCCTTTCCGGCAAAGGGGTATTTATTTTTTCTCTTTCCGTGCCTTTTCTGAACAAAAAGGACATGCGCTCTGCGGTGGGGATCGAGCTCAAGAAACGGCTGCCGTTTCAGCTGGACATCAACAACGTGATATTCGATTATTTTGTCACCGGCCAGTTCCAGGACGAGAAAAGTTCGGGGCTGCAGATCACCTGCGTCGCCGCTGACCGCCAGGCGATCGATGAGCAGGTTCAGCTTCTCAAAGACATGAATATCCGGCCGGTAGCGATCAATACTATTCCCGACTGTCTGGGCAACCTCCTGCCTTATTGTTTTGATAATCTTTCTAATAAGAAGACAGTCGCGCTGCTGGATATCGGAGCGAGCCTTTCTTTGCTTAATTTTTATAAAGGAAGGACCCTGGTCTTTTCCCGGGAGATCCCCATAGGAGGGGAGCATATCACCCACGCTATGGCTAAGTCTATCGCTTCGCCGAACGGCCCGATGAGTATCAGCATGGAAGAAGCGGAAAAGCTCAAGCGCAACATCGGGATACCTTTGCAGGATGAGGCGAACATCGAATTCCTGACCGATTTCGGCCCTTTAAAAGGAGATCAGCTGGCCGGCCTCCTGCGCCCCACCCTGGAGAGGATGGCCATGGAGATCAACCGCACCATAAGCTATTACGTCAAGACTTTTAAATCAGAAAATATGATCGAGGAACTTTATCTTACCGGAGGCTCTTCGAAGCTGCGCAATATCGATAAATTCTTTCTTTACAACTTGGAAGGCATGCAGAAAGTTGAGCCGCTGAACATCGTTAAAGCGATCAAAAGCTGGGGAGAGACCGGGGTGATGAAGCAGGAGCTGATGATGGAGCAGGCCATGCCCCATCTGGCTGTGGCTTTCGGCCTCTGTCTGGGATCCGGGGGAAAAGTCAATCTTCTCCCCTCTAAAGAAAGGCTGGAACAAAAAGCCGTATTTTTGTCCACGGCTTTAAGGATAGGCTTTCCCTTGATCTTGCTTTTAAGCCTGGTTTTTTACGGCCTGAATTACGGCAATGGCCTTAAATATCAGGCGCTGGTCAAAAACCTGGAGAATGAGATCAGCCGGCTGGAAGTGGACGCCTCCCAGATCAGGGAGTACGAAGAAATGAAGGGCAAGCTGGAACAGAGAAATCAGGTTCTGGCTGCGGCTAAAGGAAAGCAGCCTTACTGGTGGGGGCTGTTCAAAGAGCTCAGCCAGATTACTCCCGCGCAAGTGATCATTCAAAAGGTCGCCACCACTCCGGGAAAGGTCCCCCAAGAGCTGCATCTCAGCGGGAAGATCTTCGCAAAATACAGCATGGTGGATCTGGAGCTTTCGCAATTTGTTCTGGTTTTGTCGGATTCGCCGTATTTCTCCCATGTGGAACTGCTTTCCAGCAAAAACGACATGTATTCGCCGATACCGGCGGCAGACTTTGAGATCGTCTGCCAACTACATTACTGAGATGGCCATAAAAAATAAAAGCGCTGACAGGGTATCCTATGTAATTGTTTTTACCTCCATATTTATCGGAGTATGGCTGCTTATTTATTTTGTGGTCGGCCGTCCGGTCTTGAAGTATTCCAACGGCCTGAAAGCCCAGTTCGCCGAGAAGCAGGCTAAACTTCTGGAATCCCAGGAATTGGTGCGCAGCCTTCCCAATCCCAAAAAAGCCATAGAAGAAATAAAAGGAAATCTTAAGGAAGTCCAGGATCTGGGGGAGAGCAAGAAACAGATCCCCCGGCTGATGCAGTTATTGGGCGAGACCGCCAGTAAGCAGGATCTTAACGTGGTCTCGCTGCGGCCCCGCGAGGATATTAAAAACGAAGAAAGCGGGCTGCCCGAGGGGATCAGCAAGATCTATCTGGAGATAGTCTTGAGCTGCTCTTACCAGGCTTTGGCTCAGTATATTAAATCGGTCAACGAGCTGCCGATGGCCTTTAAAGTGGAAACGCTTTTTGTGGAAAAAGAGTCCGAGACCCTGGCTCCCTTAGAAACGAAAAGCGGCTCCAAAAAAACAGCTGTTTCTTCGGGGCTGCTGAAAGCGGTCCTGGTTTTAAGCACTATTTCGGGATAGTCAAAAAAGATGACCAAAGACCAAAAACAGATCGCCTTAATTCTAGCCATGCTCCCGGTCCTGGCTTTTTTTGTTATCAGCGGAATAAACAGCAGGAAAACTAAGAATATCGGCGGACCGCCTCAGCCTTCTCCGGCAGTTGTTGATGTCGGGGTAAAAGTTTCTTCCGTCCTTCCGGCGGCGGACGGCAATACTCTGGAGACGCAAAAGAAACGGGCGGAGGCGCCTTGGGGAAGAGACCCTTTTTCATCGGGGATTTATAAGTCGGGGCAGGCTGATTCAGAACTTAAACTGCAGGGGATATCTTACCGCAAGGATAATATAGGCTTTGCTTTTATCAATAACGAGATCGTTAAGAAAGGCGACGGCATAGCCGGATATGAAGTGGAGGAAGTTTTAAAAGACAGAGTTCTGTTAAAAAAAGGGAGCCAGAGTTTTTACCTGACTTTTCCGGAAGAATAAGGGAGAAAAGATGTCAAAAAAATTGCGGATGTCGATGTTCTTGGTTTTAGCGGTCTTGGGGTTATGGCTGCCGGGGATTGCGCGTTCCCAGGAACCGGCAAAGCCGGTCCTTATAGAATCGCTGGAGTTCCGGGAGGTGGACATCAAAGATATCCTCCGCCAGCTGGCCAAGCAGTATAATCTTAATATCGTCTTTTCGGAAAGCGTAAAGGGCATGGTTACGGTCCAGTTGAATAACGTCAGCATCGACCAGGCGCTGGACTCGGTGATCACCGTAAACGGTTTCGCCTATACCAAAAAAGAGAACGTTTATAAAGTCACTTCCATGGAAGAGGCGGAGAGGGAGGGCAAGCAGACCAAGCTGTTCAGGCTTAACAACGCTGAAGCCGCTAAACTAAAAGAAACGCTTTCTAAAGTACTTACTTCTTCCGGATCCATCGAAGCGGATGCCCGTTCCAATTCTATAATCGTCACTGATTCGATTTCCGTGCTTAATAAAGTCGAAGCCATGATCCCTTCTCTGGACGAAAAAACTCCCCAGGTCTTGATCGAGGCCAAGCTGATCGAAACCTCGCTTACCAGGTCCGAAAAGCTGGGAATCGATTGGAGCACCACGATCCAGGCCCAGGGGTCCAAAAGGCCGATAACCTTCCCTTTTAATCCTAAAGGCCGGGATACCGCGGATTCCATGTATCCCAGTTCCGGAACCGCGAGCGCGGACATCCTGGCCTCCAGCTATTCTTTCCCTTACGCCGTAAAGGGCGATTTTACCCTGGGCACGCTGGATTTTTCCGGATTGAAGACCGTGATGGATTTTTTAAGGACCAGAGCTAACACTAAATTGGTAGCTGCCCCGCGGATAATGACGGTGAACAATCAGAAAGCGACGATCAATGTCGGACAGGTCGTGCCCGTTGCCACCTATGAAAGAAACGATAACAGCGGCGCCTGGGAGGTGACCGGTTGGGAGCAGATCAATATCGGGATAAATCTGGAAGTCACCCCGCAGATAAGCCCGGACGGCCATATCAAATTGAAACTTAAGCCGGAGGTTTCCAACAGCGCCGGGACCATTGCCGCCGATACCATTAATCAGCGCCCGATAATCTCGACCCGCAAAGCCGAAACCGAAGTCCAGATCAAAGACGGCCAGACCATCGTCATCGGAGGTCTGGTTAAAACAACCGAGTCCAAGACCGATAAGAAAGTCCCGTTACTCGGCGATCTGCCTTTCCTGGGCAAGCTTTTTTCCCGCCACGAAGCGGGAAGCGTGACCGAGCCCGAAGAAAAAACCGACTTGCTTA
>JBFZAG010000024.1:0-4261 GCA_041309145.1 Candidatus Omnitrophota bacterium
GGAAGGAACAAATCTGATCGTCACTTCTGACGGCGTGTCTGATATCGCCGGGAATTTCGCTGCTGGAATAAACTCCGGCCCGTTTAGAGTTGACATGACCGCTCCGATGATTACCGCGGGAACTCCCACAGGAACCGCTGGTAATCTTGACTGGTATTTAAGCGATGTGATTGTGCCGTTCAGCGCGACGGATAATCTGTCCGGATTTTCGCCGGATGGCGATTTGATCACTGCTTTGGCGTCGCAGACCACTTCCGGGGAAGGGACAAATCTGATCGTCACTTCTGACGGCGTGTATGATATCGCCGGGAATTTTGCCTCAGGGATCAATGCCGGGCCTTTTAAGGTTGACCAGACCGCTCCGGTGATTACCGCCGGCGCTCCCAGCGGGACTGTTGGTAATCTTGACTGGTATTTAAGCGATGTGATTGTGCCGTTCAGCGCGACGGATAATCTTTCCGGATTTTCGCCTGATGGCGATTTGATCACTGCTTTGGCGTCGCAGACCACTTCCGGGGAAGGAACAAATCTGATCGTCACTTCTGACGGCGTGTATGATATCGCCGGGAATTTCGCTTCTGGAATAAACTCCGGCCCGTTTAAAGTTGACATGACCGCTCCGGTAATTACTGCCGGCGCTCCCAGCGGCACTTCGGGCAGTGGCGGCTCATACACCAGCGATGTCACAGTGCCATTTTCCGCGACTGACAATCTCTCGGGGTTTGAACCTAACGGCGACCTGAACACTGATCTGGCTTCGCAAACCACTTCCGGAGAAGGGAACAATCTTATTGTTACATCTGACGGCGTGTCTGATATCGCCGGTAATTTCGCTGTTGGAATAGACGCGGGCCCGTTCACCGTGATCAGGCCGGTGGAAGAAGTTGGATCTTTAAGTCTGGCGTCTTACCACAATCCCAAGCATTTCCGGGCCTTCTACGAGATCCTCAAGGACTTCAGGGTAGTTTCTTTTGAGCCGGCGACCCCGACCACATTCTTCGGATATCATCCTTTGACCCCCACGGATCTCTCGGCATTCGACGGCATCAGGATCGACCCGGACGCTTACGATTTTATCTCCGACGATATCCAAATGAAAAAAAGATTAGACGTTTATTTTGATTAACGGCAGAAGTCTTTAAGCCGGCTTTACCGGCAAAGAGGAAGGCAAGAAAAAGCCTTCCTCTTTTTTTTGTTTTAGGTTATAATATCTTATAAAGCATTAGAATAAAACCGGAGGAAAAACATGAAAAAGGCGTTTATTTGGATAGCGGTTTTCGGATTGCTTGTTTCCAGCGGCTGCGCGCAGAAAGAAAAACCCGCGGTCACTATCGGCGCGATCACTATTACGGCCGAAGAGTTCGAGTCAGCCTACCAGAAAGTATCGGGGGCCAAGCCGAAAGCGCTGACCCGCAAAGAGTTCCTGGATACTATGATCGCCCGCAAGCTGATCCTTCATGAGGCGGAGATGCTGGGATTGGACAAAGACCCGCACTTTCTGGAAAGCCTGCAGATCTTCTGGGAACAGTCGCTGCTCAAGCTGGTTCTGGCCAGGAAGATCAACGAGCTTTCTGTGGGAGCCAAGGTGAGCGAAAAAGAAATATCCGATTACTACCAGCGCCATAAGGAAAGCGATTTCCAGGGCAAGGAGCTTGCGGATGTCCAGGGCCAGATAAAATCGCTTTTATTCCGGGTCAAACAGCAGCTGCTGCTTCAGCGCTGGACTTCTTCGCTTAAGGATAATGCCTGGATAAATATCGATTACGAACTTTTAGGGATCCCGAAAGATAAATAGAGGAGGTTAACTTATGAGCGCGAAAATCAGAAGAGGGAATTATCTTATCGATAAAGGTTTTCAGATAGGTTTCATCTTTAAATTCTGCCTGATAGTCATTTTCGCTTCTGTCGGGATCGGGATGCTGGTGTTTTATCTGACCCGGGGCTCCACGACTGTCGCCATCGAGAACACCAAAGTGATCGTCAAGTCCACGGCGGATTTCATTATGCCGGTGCTGATCCTGACCGTAGCGGCGGTAACGCTTTTTTCTTCTTTTGTCCTTTCGATCATGGCGCTGATCATCTCGCACCGCATTGTCGGCCCGCTTTACCGGCTGCGCAAAGAGATCGATATGCTTAAAGAGGGCGATTTTACCAAACAGTTCCATGTCAGGAACAAGGATAATCTTAAGGACCTGGCCCAAAGCCTGGGCGACATGAGCGCGACTTTGCGCAAAAGGCATGTCGAGCTGAAAAAAAGAAGCGACCAGCTCAAAGAGTTCTTGAAAGAAAGGAACTATAACGTGCCTTTCGAAGACAAGGAGCGCTTCGCGCTGATGCTGGAGGGCCTGGATAAGGTCCTGAATTTCTTTAAAGTATAAGCATGAAAAAAGTTTCATTTTTTTTAGCAATCTTGATGGCCGCGCTGGGTTTAAGCGCAGCTCAGGCCGAGCAGGAAAATAAGTTTGCGCTGATCGCCGAATCGCAGTATTTTTCTATTTATGCCGACGGCCCGGTCAACGCCTATTCCGTCACTTCCCGGCTGAAATTCGATTATCTCAAGTTCGGGGGGAAGCTGGGCAAGGGGGAAGAAGAGGACCTGGGCAAGATCCTGGGCAAGACTATCGACGGACTTTTTCTGGAAGTCTCGGATGTCATCGATATCCACATCTACAGTTTTAAAGGGGTCATCCGGGTCCTTCCGGACAAAAGCTCTCTGGCAAAGCTTGTCAAAGAGCTCTACAATTACGACTTTTCTGAACGCTCGCTTTATCTTTTCGAGAAAAACACGATCTTCATCTCCCAGCAGGATCTGACCCTGGGAATGCTCGGCCATGAAATCGCCCACGCCATAATCTCGAATTTTTTTGTGGTCCCGCCTCCCCCCAAAGTCCAGGAGATCCTGTGCGGCTACGTCGAGTACAGCCTGAACAAGAGCCACGGCTTCTGAAAATCCGGATTATAATTTTTAGAAGGTTGAATGATGAGAAAGATAACTAAAGAATACGAAATAGACGACCGGGCCATAGACGGCCTGATCAACCGGATGGCCAGGAAACACGGCTCGAGCGAATCCGATTATTTGCTGCGGGAGATCCTGACCACAGCGGTCAAGTTAGGGCTGGAATCCCGGGACAAGGGCGACCTTAAGCTGGTCAATAATACTTTAAAAGAATTGCGCTATTCGTTCAAGATATTCTCTCCGTACAGGAAGATCAAAAAAGCGATAATCTTCGGCTCGGCGCGCTCGAAAAACACCTCCGCCGAATATGTCATGGCCGAGGACTTCGCCAGAAAGATAGCCCGCAAAGGATATATGGTGGTGACCGGGGGAGGGCCCGGGGTGATGGAAGCCGGGAATAAAGGGGCCGGGAAAGGCCGGCATTTCGCTTTGAATATCCGCCTTCCTTTCGAACAAAAGCCCAACCCCTATATAGACGAAAAAGATAAATTGATCAACTTTAAATATTTTTTTACCCGGAAGCTGGTTTTTGTCAAAGAGACCGACGCTACCGTTCTTTTCCCGGGCGGATTCGGGACCAACGACGAGGGGTTTGAGATGCTCACCCTTATCCAGACCGGAAAATCCAAGCCCCGGCCGATAGTCTTGATGGAGCCCAGGGGCTCCGGTTACTGGGCTGACTGGAAGCGTTTCATCGAGCGCCAATTAGTCAAAAACGGATATATAAAAAAAGATGATCTCAGTCTATTTTACACCGCTAAAAACGCGGATGACGCGGTCAGATACATCGAAGATTTTTATAAAGTATACCATTCGATAAGATACGTTTCCGGATTGACCGTGCTCAGGCTGAACAAGAAGATCTCCGCGAAAACTTTGAAGTTGATCAACGCGAAGTTCAAAGATATCCTGACCGGCGGCGAAATAAAGCTCTCGGCCCCTACGCCGGAAGAGGTCCAAAAAGAGGAATACCTTGATCTGCCCCGGCTGGTGATGGATTTTAACCTGCGCGATTACGGCCGGCTTATGGAACTGATCCGGATGATCAATAAAAGCTAGCTTCTACCGGTACAACCTACGCGGTTGCCATTTTAACCTGAACAACCTACGCGGTTGCCCTTTGGGCAACCGCGTAGGTTGTTCAGGTAAGAGAGTGGAAAAAAGTCAGGAAAAAGGGGGATTGGGGTCTTTACAAAATTGGCATTTAAGTTAAGATGATATTGTCAGTTAGAGGCAAGGGGTGCTTCACTACCACGAAGGCAATCATTGCCTGGTAGGGAAACATGGAAATAAATTTTCCCC
>JBFZAG010000025.1:0-13985 GCA_041309145.1 Candidatus Omnitrophota bacterium
CCTGTCCCGGATGATTTCTTGGAAATCCGGGGATGACAAAGCTACCTTTTTGCATCTGCAAAACAGGGAATTCAAGACTCATCCGGTTTTAGGCGAGGATTTCTCGAAGAGCAAGTATCTGGAAAGGATCCTGGTTAAAGTCTGTGATCAAAAGCCGGAGAATTACGAAAAGCTGCTTTCTCTGGAAGGTGTCGGGCCCAAAACTATGCGGGCTTTAAGCCTGGTCTCGGAAGTGGTCTACGGAGCTAAGCCTTCTTACGAAGACCCGGCGCGGTATTCCTTTGCTCACGGCGGCAAAGACGCAACGCCTTACCCGGTAGATTGCCGCACCTACGATACCTCCATCGAATTCTTCAACCGGGTGGTGCAAAAGACGAATCTGCCGTTTCACGAAAAAAGGAACATCCTGGCCAGGCTGGCTAAGTAGAAAAAATGAAAATAAAGATCTATTACCATCAGACGGATTGCGGGGGCGTAGTCTATTACGCCAATTACCTGCATTTTTTAGAAGAGGCGCGCACTGAATTTCTGGCCGAACGGGGTGTCGATATAAAAGAGCTTATAGCCCAGGGCTGTTTCTTTGTGGTCAGCCGTCAGGAGCTCGATTATAGATCTCCCGCGGGCTACGGAGATATCCTGGAAATCACTACTCTGGTCAAAGAAGTCACCGGCGTGCGGATCAATCTGGAACACACAATAAAAAAAGATAACGGCGCTTTGGTCGCCCAGGCCAGGACCAGCCTGGCTTTTGTCAACCGGGAATTCCGGCCTAAGCCGATCCCCCGGGAAATGCGCGAAAAAATCGAGAAAGATTGAAACTCATGCTTAACCGGGAAGAGATCAAAAGATTGATCGAAAAAAACAGCCTGGTCAGCGATTACTGCGATCTGGAAACCCAGCTTACCCCCAACGGCTTTGATCTGACGGCGGCCAGGATCTACCAATTCAGTCAACCCGGCGCGTTGGATTTTTCCAATAAACAAAGAAGGATCCCTCAGTGTCAAGAGCTGATCGCCCAAAAAGCCGGCCCCCAAGATAAATCCGGCTGGTGGTCCCTCGGGCCGGGGATCTATAAAGTGCTTACCAATGAAAAAGTTAAATTGCCTTTAGATCTGATCGGTTTGGCTTTTACCCGCAGTTCGCTTTTGCGCATGGGCGCGTTTACTCAAACCGGGGTCTGGGATGCCGGGTTCGAAGGACAGAGCGAATTTGTCCTCGTGGTGACTAACCCGCTGGGGATGCAGCTTAAACAAAATTCCCGGATAGTCCAGCTGGTTTTCACTAAAATAACCGAGACCGAGACCGGATATAACGGCATCTACCAGAATAAGGCTTGATTTCTCAAAGCCCAAAGAAAGGCAGAATGTTTTTAAAAACCGTCTTATTGGTTATTCCGGCGCTGATTTTTATCGCTCCGGGCTTAAGGGCGGACACGCTTTACCTGAAGAACGGCCGCACTATTGAGGGGTTTGTCTCGGAGGAAAAGCCGGAAAGCGTCCTGGTTGATGTCGGTTTCGGAAAGGTCGGCCTTAAGCGCAGCGAGATCGAGAGCATCAGCCGGTCCGATGAGAACGGTTCAAACCAGCTGCGCGATAAATGGCTCAGGCAGAAAGCCGAAAGCCGGGAGAGGGAAAAAGAGCAGAAAATCAAAGAAGAGCAGCAGAAGCTCAAAGAAGATCAGGCCCCCAAGCATGTGACGATCTCCGATGACCGGGGCCAGATCCTGATCGAGGCTCTTCTGAACAAAAAAGTGAAAGCAACTTTTATTCTGGACACCGGGGCGTCATTGGTGACCATAAAAGAGAGCGTAGCTAAACAGCTGGGATTAGGCCCGCAAGATCTCAAAGAAGACATGAAAATGAAACTTGCCGACGGAAGAGAGTCTGCCGCCAAACATGCGGTCCTGGAAAGCATCAGCGTCCAGGGGGTGGAAGCGAAGAACGTTGATGTGTTGATCCTGTCGGCGGACGTCCAGGATCCCTCTCTCAAAGACGGGCTTCTGGGCATGACTTATTTGAAGCACTTCAGCTTTAAAGTCGACCAGCGGAATAAAAAGCTTATCCTGGAGAAATTCTAGATGAGATCGCATACCGCTTATTTATGGTTTAACACCCCGGACCGGCAGGCGTTCTTGAACATAACTCCCCAGGTGCAAAGCGCGCTCCGGGAAAGCGGGATCCAGGAAGGGCTGTGCCTGGTGAATGCAATGCATATAACATCGAGCGTTTTTATTAACGACGACGAAGCGGGTCTGCACCGGGATTTCGGCCGGTGGCTGGAAAAACTGGCGCCTTACGGCAGGGATAAGTATCAGCACAACCTGACCGGAGAAGATAATGCCGACGCCCATCTGAAAAGGACAGTCATGGGCCGGGAAGTAGTGGTGGCCGTAACCGAGGGCAGGCTTGATTTCGGCCCCTGGGAGCAGATATTCTACGGAGAGTTCGACGGCCAGCGCAAAAAGCGTGTTTTGATCAAGGTGATCGGAGATTGAAAGGCCGTTATTCCAAGGCAGGGCATGAATATTCTTGAAAGAAGAAAAATTCCGGAATTAACCAGGCGAAAGATTACCATCATCTGCGTTTTTGCGGCGTTCCTCTTGTACGGTTTGATTTCTTTTTTCGGGTCCTTAAAAGAGAACGTGATCGCTGCCGAGAAAAGAACCGTTGCTTCGGTCAGGGTCGGCATCGCCCAATATTCTCTTGAGTCGTTCGGCAAAGGGCGGAATTCCGCTTATCCTTGTGTTCTGGACGAAGCGCAAAACGGGTTTGCCGGCGAGAAAAACCCCTTTTTTACGAATGTTTTGGCCTACCCCGGGATTACTCACAACCGGTGGCGTAAATTGCTCCCGGAAGTTTACCAGGGGCCGAGGAAAAGCCTGTATTTTTATGACAAGGATTCGGGAGATTTTTCTGAGAAAGTATTGCTTGAGCCTTTCATCGAGAAGGCTTTAGGGATACCTAAAGATAAGATCGCCGGGCAGCTGATCAGCCGGATGCGCTCCCGGGCGGCGGTGGATTTTTCCGACGGCAGCCAATTGATCGGCGGGGCTGTTCTTTTATTGCCGCGGCTTAGCGGGAAATTTGTTTTGAAAGGAACCGATCGCCCTGAACGGGCATTTTCTTCTTTAAGCGGAGAAATGGATGCCGAGGTCGCGGTGAAGTCTTCTTTTTTGAAATCGCCGATCAAGTTCGGTTATTATACTTTTGAAGCCAACGAAAAACAGGTCGTGCTCCATGAGATTTTTAGCGGCCAGGAAGTGCCCAGCGTCAGAAACACCTTTAACGTCGTCCCGGGCAAGAGCATCGGATTTTATTTCAGTATTCCCGGAGAGCTACAGGAGCTCTATTTTTCGGAAAAGGGGCACAATCAGGATAAACTGGAGCATGTGCGCTTTTTTGAAAACCCGGCGCTGAAAAAGATTACCATCGCTTTTGACCGCTCGCGGGTGGGCTCGCGGTTTTTTCAGGATATGATCGTGACGGTTTCCTATTAATCATCAAGAACCGGAATTTTAGCTCGGGGAAAGGAGAAACTTTATGTTTAAACTATTTCGCAGAACGCGCTATCTTGTCCACCCTTCCAGTCAGCTTAAGTATATAGAAATGGCGGTTATTCCGGCCCTGCTGCTTACTTTTATCTGCGGGTTTTTTCTTATCACCAGCGGGGATATTTTTCTGATGAAGGAAAAAGCGCAGATATTTGATGAGATCACCTCGCTCCAGGCGCTGAGCCAGCGGCTGAGCGTTCAAGGACCGGAACATAATATCGGCGAAACCGTGGGAGTATTGGATAAGAGGCTGGCTATTCTGCAGAATAACCTGGAGATGGAATATTTTTATATGGTCCAGCAGTGGGCTAAGACCAAAATGATGCTATTTGTTCTTTTAGCCGCGGGGTTCTTATTTTCGGGCTTCATGGCTCTTTTGTTTTCCCATCGCGTTGCCGGTCCGATCTGCCGTTTGAAGAAGATCGCGGAAATGTTTACCCAGGGAAAAGATATTCCTCCGGTAAGATTCCGCACTCAAGACGAATTTAAAGAGCTGGCGGACACTTTCGAAAAACTGAGAGTTTCTTTGAAAGAAAAAGGGGTTTTAAAATAAGAGGCCGCGATATCCGTGATTGTCAGAGGAACAGATATTGAAGTCATAAAAGGGCCGGGCGGATGCGTTCGCTGCGCGTCTGCGGTTAAAGCAGCGCCTTACGGCCGCGAGCCGGAGCTGCGCCTTTTCTACCGGAGGGCGCTGGCCGGGATTTTGCGCCGAAAGAGCACATCCGTCAAATTTGATTTTTCTGATACAGCCGCAGATGATGCGCTCAAAGCCCATGCTAAGATCCTGGCTCAGGAGATATTCCGCCTGATTTGCCGGAGAATGAAAGGATTGAAAAAAATAATCATCTGCGCCGGTGATCAGCGCGTATATGCGGGTTTCAGGCGCCACTGTCTGGGATACCTGGATTATATAGCCAATAAATTACAAAGCCCGTTTGTAACCGTAGACGCCATTATTGAGATAAAGGGCAAGATCGTGATCATTAAGCGTTCTAATCCGCCTTTCGGCTATGCCCTTCCCGGTGGGTTTGTGGATTACGGAGAATCCTTGGAACAGGCAGTAGCCAGGGAAGCTAAAGAAGAGACGGGGTTAGAGATTACGGATCTGAGGCAATTCCACACTTATTCCTCCCCTGAGCGCGACCCCCGATTTCATACCGTTGGCACGGTTTTTGTCTGCCGGGCAAAAGGCAAGCCCCGGGCCGGTGACGATGCCGCCGAGGCGAAAGTGGTTTCGCCAGAGGAGATCATGCAGATGAAGTTCGCTTTTGACCACCGTTTGATCCTGCAGGAATACCTTTTCCGCCGAAAGAATAAATAATCCTTTAAAGAAAGCGTTTACATTCTTTTGTATTCAGGTATTGTTTCTTTGGTATTTTTAAGGCATACTTGATTAAAAGAACGGTTTTTTTATTTAAGGTCAAAACCGTCAAAGCCGCGGAGGAAATAATGAAAAAAACAAATATTGTTTTTGGGTCGATTTTGGCATTGGCATTAGTGTATTCCAGTCCGGCTTTTTCCGAGAACGGACCCAGCGGAGCCTCAGGGATGTTGAGCGCCGGGGAAATGCGGGCGGCGATCAAATCAGGAGGAAGCTTTACTTCCCAGAGCAATGTTCTTAATGGCGGGACACAAGTCAGATATGGAGGCACTGAAGCGTCGCGCTCCGCTCCCATCACCAACGCCAATACCATACACAATCTGAATACAAAAGGTTATGCTGCCGGCCCCGGCGAGACGACTATTTTCTCCGGCGCAGCGGTCAGCAGCATAGTCACTAACGCTGTGTCTCAGGCACAAACAGTATACAACGGCGGGAAAAATATCGTCGATTATGCTAGTTACGAATTGAATAGGGGAGTGAGCGCCGCGATGGGTAATGCTGTAACCGCGCTCCAAAACAGCCATCAAGCCGTTGCTCATTCGCTTAATCTTCCGGTTATAAATACGCAAAGCGTTTCTTCCAATGCGCAAGTCGGAAAATGGGTAAGCACTTCCCCCAACGATAAAGTGATTAACGGAGTAGCGGTTTCTGATGAAGGGGCGGATAATTGGATGGGGGCTCAAGCGCAAGTCGGGAAATGGATAAGCACTTCCCCCAATGATAAAGTGATTAACGGAGTGGCGGTTTCTGATGAAGGGGCCGATTATTGGATGGGGGGGCGGCCGGCCAATGTTAAAATTAACCCCAGCGGGAATATGCATTTACCTCCGGTTGAGTTACCTTAAAAGCAGAACATTGTTATTGCAGGGCTCGTTTAGCTTTCCCGGAGCTGTTTTTCGGCGTCGACCACGTCGCGGTTGATCATGCGGATAGTTTCCCTGATCCGGTCCTTAAGAAAAGTCGAAGAAACCGGGTTGTCCCGGATCTCCCTTAAAATCTGGATCGCCATCCTGAAATAGCGCACAATTTCCCCCTCATCAGTATCGGTAAACTGCAAAATCTTGGAGAATGCCGTCCCCTGCAGCCAGTATTCCATGGCTAATGAAAGATTAAAGTAAGGGGCTTTGCTGAAAGGATAGATCCTGGCTTTCGCTTCCCGGGTTTTGATCTGCTCGTGGATCTCCTCGCAGAGCTGTTTTAGCCGGCGGCTCTTCTTGGAAACATTGATCAGCTCCTGGTTTTTCCTCGGCTCAAAAACCGCGGAGACCGCGAGCACTCCCAGCCCGAACTCATCCAGCTGCTCGAAAATATTCTGCTGGTAAAGCTCAGCTAAGACCAGCTCATAACCGTAGACCGCTTTGGCGAATTTTCCTTTGGGGCTCAGGCTGTTATTTTGGATATGTCCGGAGTCTTTGAGCAATTTTAATTTGGCGTTCATCAGTCTTAAAGCCTCGTCTTGCTCTTTTTTCTTGGTCTGGAAATAATGCAGGGTCAGCGGGTAGATATTAAAAAGGTCGTCTTTATATTTTTCGTAAAGGTTTAAAACCGTGGCGTATGAAGTGTTGAACTGGCTTTTGACTTTTTCCGGCATGTTGTAGATCACTTCTTTTACTTCATCGGGCTTGATCCGGTTAAGATTTACCCGGCAATAGACAAATCCCTCGTCATCTATGCCCCTGCGCCCGGCCCGTCCGGCCATCTGGTAAAAATCCCGGGTTTTCAGGGGGCGGATAAACCTGCCGTAATATTTGCGCAGCTCGTCGAAGACCACGGTGCGGCTGGGCATGTTGATCCCTAAAGCGAAAGTCTCGGTAGTGAAGATGACTTTTATCAGCCGGCTGGTAAAAAGCCGCTCGATGACTTCTTTTAAGGTGGGCAGCATTCCGGCGTGATGGTAAGCGATGCCCCGTTTGATCAAAGGATAGACCAGGCTGGCGCTGGGCTCGTTAGTCAGCTCAAAGCGCCGGCAAAGATCGTCAAAAATCTTTTCGATCTCCAGCTGTTCGCTTTTGTCGAGGAAATTATAGCTGGACAGCTCAAAAGCCAGGTCCTCGGTCCTTTTCCTCCCGAAAACAAAATAAATACAAGGCAGGCCTTGCCGGTTGCGGATGTAATCGATCAGGCCGTGGAGCTTATTGGCTTTGGCCTCCCGGCTTCTTCTTAAATGGGTTATTTTGTCCACGACCTGGTTGTTGCACTGAAAGAAAAAGTGCAAAGGCACCGGCCGTTTTTCCTCGATCACCACCTGCACCGGCTTGTTGTGGATGGTCGAGACCCAGTCAGCCAGCTGTTTGATGTTGGGGATGGTCGCGGACAACCCGAGTAGATTCATGTGTTTGGGCAGAAATACCAGGGATTCTTCCCAGACCGTGCCGCGCTCGTAGTTGTCGATATAGTGGATCTCGTCGTAAATGATCCAGGAGTATTTTCTCAGGGATCCCGGCTCGTCCAGCACTTTATTGCGGAAGATCTCGGTGGTCATGATCAGCACCGGAGCGTCGGCGTTAATTGAGACGTCTCCGGTGAGGATCCCGATTTTTTCCGAATAATTGCCCTGGAAATCGCGAAATTTCTGGTTGGAAAGAGCTTTTATGGGAGCGGTATAGATCACCCCGACATTCTTATCCAGGCAGGTCTGGATAACATGCTCGGCGATTGCCGTCTTACCGGCTCCGGTGGGGGCGGAGACGATCACGGAGTGGCTGTTATTGATGTGGTTAATGGCTTCTTGCTGAAAACGATCGTAGATCATAACGGGTCCTGTCTTGTCGGGTCCTCGCAGGGACGCTTGTCCTGACCCGGCGTGTCAGGACTGCGCTCTGCGTCAGCCCTTCGCTCTGCCTGATAATTTTCCTTGCTGGGCAACCATGCCCGCTTTCGGGCTGCCGAAGCCCTGCTCAAACCCGACAAGCCACCCGTTAAAACGTGAGCTAATCGGATTATTATTCATAACTTGCAATTTCATTATAAGCTAATTTCGTTGATTTATCTAATAATAAATAGTAAAATGAAACTATGACTTACGAACCGGCCTTGAATAAAGCCTGGGAAAAGATCCAGCGTTTAAGCCCTGAGAAGAACTTTGCCCTTAAATTTTTCAGCGATGAGTACAGCGCGGATGCGGGCTCCCGGAAGATCATCTGTTTATCCGGCAATGTTTTGGCCAAGGATTTTGTTTCGATCCTGCTTTTGCATTACCTGGAGCAGAAATTAAAGGGATTGCCCGGTTTATCCGGAGAGTGGATTTCTTTTAGGGAGCTGGAAAGCGGAGAAGCTTATTATCCGGCTTTCCGCAAAAGGGCGATCGAACCGATCCTGAGAAAATACGGTTCTAACCCCCAAGGGATTTTTTCTGTTCTGGATCGCGGGATCGCCCGAAAAATAGACCAGGCTGATGCCGCTGTAGCGGTACAGGCTTTTTCCGGAGTGCCGATCACTCTGGAGATCTGGAAGGGGGACGATGAGTTCGGCCCGGAGGCGAACATGCTTTTTGACCGCAGCATAAGCCGGATATTCTGCACTGAAGATGTCGCGGTCTTGGGCGGATTCGTGGCTAAATATGTCTAAAAAAAAGATCATCGAAAGGTTCAGGTTCCTGGCGGCAACCGCAATGATCTTGCTGGGGATATGGCTTGCCGGACCCCACCTGGATTTCAGCCCGGAATCTAAGGTCAGTTTGCCTTTGCCTAAGGCGGATAATTACGATGATGTCCTGGTAGAGCGGGTAGTTGACGGCGATACCCTTAAGCTGGAAAACGGAAAGAAAGTCCGGCTTATCGGCATAGATACTCCTGAAATTCATGAATCCGAAAAATTATACCGGGACAGCCAAAAAAGCGGACAGGATATTAAGACTATCCAGGCGCTGGGGAAACGGTCCCGCGATTTTACCCGCGATCTAGTCGAGGGGAAACGGGTGCGTCTGGAATTTGACGCGGAAAAACGCGACAGGTACAAAAGACTCTTGGCATATGTCTATTTAAAAGACGGCACGTTCGTTAATGCCGAGATCATTAAACAGGGCTACGCCTCGTTAATGACTTATCCGCCTAATGTTAAACATGTAGAGGTTTTCAAGCAATTGTACCAGGAAGCGCGCCAGAATAACCGCGGGCTGTGGAGACAATAGCGCGATCATCGGAAAAGAGGCGGGGATCGGTTGGAGAGTATATTTATTTGCATCTTCCGCCGGAATGCCCCCGGAAGAAGTTTTATGGCTGTTTATTTCTCTGAGCGGAGCAGCGATTTCAATTTATAGAAGGACCCGGAGATTAAAAAGTAAAAAATAATTCTGTTATCGGGAGGCGATTATGTTGAGATATTTGACCGCGGGAGAATCGCACGGCAGAGGGCTGGTGGCGATATTGGAAGGTCTGCCGGCGGGGATCAGAGTCGATGAAAAGTTCATTAACGCCGAGCTGAAGCGCCGGCAGATGGGCTTTGGCCGCGGCCAACGCATGCAGATCGAGCATGATAGGGCGCTTCTGGTATCCGGGCATAAGGGCAGTAAAACCCTGGGGAGCCCTTTGGCGATATTGATCGGGAATAAGGATTTCAGCATCGAGAAACTGCATAAAGTGCTTTGTCCTCGGCCGGGCCACGCCGATCTGGCGGGCTTTCTCAAATACGGGTTTTCGGATATCCGGGAATGCCTGGAGCGGGCGTCCGCAAGAAGCACTGCCGCGACAGTAGCCATCGGCGCGGTTTGCAAGCTTTTTTTAAAAGAATTCAAGATAAGCGTTTACAGTAACGTTGTTTCCATCGGCGGCGCGGTATCCCATGAAGACCGGGTCAAAAAGATCAAAGAGGCTTTGGCCAATAAGGATACCGTGGGAGGAGATTTTGAGGTGATCGCGAAAAACGTTCCGATAGGCCTGGGCAGTTATGTCCAGCCGGACCGCCGCCTCGATTCCCGCCTGGCCGCGGGGATAATGTCCATTCCCGGGATCAAGGGCGTGGAAATCGGCCTGGGCTTCGGTTACGCCGATAAATTCGGTTCGCAGGTCCACGACTCGATCTATTTTTCCGATTCCAAGGGTTATTCCCGCTCGACCAATAACGCCGGGGGGATAGAGGGAGGTATTTCTAACGGAGAGGATATAATCCTTTCCGCCTGCATGAAACCGATCTCGACCCTGATGAAGCCATTGGATTCGGTTAATGTTTTGACCAGGAAATCCTCGAAAGCCGCGACTGAGCGCTCGGATATCTGCGCGGTCGAGTCCGCGGGAGTGGTCGCCGAGTCGGTCACGGCTTATGTTTTAGCTGACGCCTTCCTGGAAAAATTCGGGACGGACAGCCTTAGCGACATAAGGTCCAATTACCGCAGTTATTTGCGAAGAATAAAAAAATAAAAGATTTTCGGTTAGAAAATCGCCCTTTTCGCGTCTATTGATAGTGAAGGGGGTGATCGCAATGGCAGAAGTCTTAGAAGTGCAGGTGGTCCGGCTTTACCGCCTGGAAGGCGACTCAAAGGTCAAGGCCTTCGCCGATATCTCGGTCGGCGATTTTATCATCAAGGGATTGAAAGTCCTTGAGGGCAAAAACGGCCTGTTTGTCTCCATGCCTCAGGAAAAAGCTAAAGACGGCAAATGGTATAAAACCGTCTTGCCGGCCACAAAAGAAGCGGCCCAGAACTTGACGGAAGCGGTTCTGGCGGCTTACCAGCAGTAATCGTTACCGGCGATCAGGATGAGGGCGGGATCTGCCCTCATCCTGGAAGCTGGAAAATATGACTATGAACAATATTTATCTTGTCGGTTTCATGGGCACGGGAAAATCCTCGGTGGGAAGGCGTTTAGCCCGGGAAAGAAAAATCGATTTTGTAGACCTGGACCAGCTTATCGAAGAGAGGGAAAAAAAGACTATTTCGGATATTTTTAAGGAAAAAGGGGAGTCCTATTTCCGGGCTTTGGAGAGAAAATTGCTCCAGGAGATCGCGTCCAGAGCAAATCAGGTTGTTGCCTGCGGGGGCGGGGTGGTTATTGATCCCGAGAATATAAAATTAATGAAAAACAGCGGCACTGTGGTTTGCCTGAGCGCCACGCCCGAGGTGATCATGGAAAGGACCCGTAAAGCCAACCACCGCCCGCTCTTGAACGTTCCCGATCCGCTGGAAACGATCTGCGCATTGCTGGCTGACCGCCAGAAATTCTACTCCCAGGCGGATATAACTATAGATACCTCGGAAATCTCGATCAAAGAAGTAGCCGGCCGCGTTCTGAATTCCCTGCCAACATTGTAGACGCTTTAGATAATTATCTCATAACTAACTGGTTAGGAACATAATCTTCCGGGCTTGCTTTTGTTTTTTTCCTGTGGAAAGCCCCTTATTAAAAAAACCTGTTAGATTTTGGGATTTTCTGCGTCTATTGTATGTGGAGGTGAATATGACTGAATTTGAAGCTTTAGTAGGATTGAACATGGTCATGGATATCGGTAGCATCCGCTTAAAAAAGCTCCTGGAGTGCTTTGGGAGTCCGCAGAATATTCTGGCTGCTTCCCGGGATAAGCTGGTCGAAACAGCAGGAATAGGAGAGAATATTGCCGGCAAGATTGTTTCTTTGGATAAAAAAGACATTGACCGGGAACTTTCCCTGGCCGGCAAATTAAAACTTAAAATACTGACTGCCGATAGACCCGATTATCCGCAGAATCTTAAGTTTATCCATGATCCGCCGATCGTGCTTTATATTAAAGGAGAGATTTTGCCTCGGGATAATTTGGCTGTCGCTATGGTCGGTTCGCGCCGGGCTTCTTTCTACGGGTTGAGCTGCGCGGCTAAATTCGCCCAAGATCTTGCCGGTAAAGGTTTTACCGTTATCTCCGGCATGGCCCGGGGCATAGACACGCAAGCGCATCAGGGCGCGCTGAAAGCCGGCGGCAGGACTATTGCGGTGATCGGAAGCGGCCTGCAGAACATCTATCCCCGAGAAAACAAAAAATTGTCTGAGCAGATCGCTTCAAGCGGAGCGGTGCTTTCGGAATTTCCTTTAAACGCAGAGCCGCTCAAACAGAATTTTCCCCGGAGAAACCGGGTGATCAGCGGCTTGTCTTTAGGCGTTCTGGTGGTGGAAGCTTGCCGCAACAGCGGAGCTTTGATCACCGCGGATTTCGCCCTGGAGCAGTCCCGTGAGGTTTTCGCCGTGCCCGGCCAGGTGGATTCTCCCGGCTCCTGCGGCCCAAACGGGCTGATCGATCAGGGAGCAAAACTGGTTTCCAGCGTTGAGGATATCCTGGAAGAGTTTGGCTTCGGCGCCTTCGAAAACAAAGCTAAAGCGCTTGCCCCGGATAGGGAGCAGACTGAAGGCCCGCAAGGTTTATCTTGCACTGAAGAGCTTTTATATAATATAATAGCTACTCAAGCCTCTTCAGTTGACCAGCTTATGTATAAGACGGCTAAAGCGCCTGAAGAGATTTTTAAAGCCCTTTTAGGGCTGCAATTAAAGAAGAAGATCCGGCAGATCCCGGGCAGTCTTTTTGAAAGGATGGATAATGGCAGATAAATACCTGGTGATAGTCGAATCTCCGACGAAAGCCAGAACCATCAGCAAGATTCTGGGCAGCAATTACACCCTTGTTCCTTCCATGGGCCACGTGATCGATCTCCCGGAAAAGAAAATGGGGGTCGATATTGAGGGAGGGTTTATCCCTTCTTATAAGATCCTGGCCGGCCGAAAGAAACTTCTGGCCCAATTGAAAAAAGACGCCAAGGGGGCGGCGAACATCTATATAGCCACCGACCCTGACCGCGAGGGAGAAGCTATCGGCTGGCATATCAAGGAGGCTATTTTTAAAGATAAAGCCGTAAAGCGGGTCAACTTCCACGAGATCACCGCGGAAGCGATCCGCTCAGCTTTCGAGTCTCCGCGGGAATTCGACCGGAACATGGTCGAAGCTCAGGTCGCCCGCAGGATCCTGGACCGGATCGTGGGATATTTGCTCAGCCCGTTGCTCTGGAAAAAGATCACCCGGGGCTTAAGCGCGGGAAGAGTCCAGTCCGTGGCTTTGCGGCTGATCGTGGAGCGGGAAAGGCAGATCCTGGATTTCAAGCCGCAGGAGTATTGGGAGATCGAGGCCCAACTGCGCAAAGAGGACTCGGTTTTCACCGCTAAATTAGATAAAAAGGACTCCAGGAAAATCGAGATCAAGCACCAGCGGGAAGCGGATCATATCCTTGCCGAGCTACAGGGTAAGCAGTTCGTGGTCCGCGATGTGAAAAAAACCGAGAAAAAGCGTTCTTCGGACGCGCCCTTTATCACCAGCACGCTGCAGCAGGAATCTTTTAATAAATTAAGGTTTAACGCCGCCAAGACCATGATCCTGGCCCAGCAGCTTTACGAAGGGATCGATATAGGGGAAGAAACCCCGGTCGGGCTGATCACTTACATGCGCACCGACTCTACCAATATCTCTGCCGAGGCGATCAGCCAGGTCAGGGCTCTGATCCTCAAGAACTTCGGCAAGGACTATCTTCCGGAAAAGCCCCCGGTTTACAAATCCAAGAAATTCGCCCAGCAGGCCCACGAAGCGATCAGACCGACTTTGATCGGCCGCGGTCCGGAAAGCCTGAAGAATTATCTTACCGATGACCAGTATAAACTTTTCGAATTGATCTATAACCGCTTCCTGGCCAGCCAAATGTCTCCGGCCCGCTATTTGCAGACTTCGGTGAGCATTCAGGCCGGAGAATACTTTTTCTCCGCTTCCGGATCCAAGCTTATCTTTAAAGGTTTCAGCGCGGTCTACGGAAAGCCCGATGAGGAAAAAGAAAAAAACGAGATCCCTTTCCTGGAAAAAGACGAAATCCTTGAGCTGGCCGAGCTTTTGCCTTCGCAGCATTTTACCAAGCCGCCGCCGAGATTTTCCGACAGCTCGCTGGTCAAGATCCTGGAAGAGGAGGGCATCGGCCGGCCTTCCACCTACGCGCCGATCATTTCTACGCTTATCCAGCGCGGCTACGTGCACCGGATCAAAGGATATCTTAATCCGACGGAGCTGGGCTTTAAGGTCTGCGATATGCTTACCGAGTATTTCCCGGAAATAATC
>JBFZAG010000026.1:0-6231 GCA_041309145.1 Candidatus Omnitrophota bacterium
CCCCTGCGACCTTTACGAAAAATGGTTCGGGATGTTCGAGCGCACCATCATCGTCACACTATTCTTCTTCCGCCTGCCGCTCTGGACAATAGTCCCGGCCAGCCTGGCTATCCGGCCCCTGACCTATGTCCTGCTCAAAAAAAGATTGTCCCTGCACCGCTGTTTCGTGGCTGTGCCGGACATGGTCCTAAGCTGGATCATCGGCCTGCTCTGCGGGTCCGCCCTTTACCTGCTTCAAACCCGTCACCCGGTATATTGAGATCGGTTTGGCTTTGCCTTTTACCGTGATCGGCTCGAGTTTCTGGGCGATGACCTGGTCAGCGACCATCTCATAGGTGGACTGGCTGATAATGATCTCTTCCTTGCTGGCCGCGGAGCATAAACGCGCCGCCAGGTTCACGTTATCTCCGATCACCGTATAGTCCATCCGCTGCGCGGAGCCCATATTCCCCACGACCATCTCTCCGCTGTTAATGCCGATCCCGATCTGCAAGGCCTCTTTTTGCTCCTGGGTCAAATGGTCGCGAAGCTGGTGCATCCTAGCCTGGATCTCGACGGCGGTGCGCACCGCGACCAGGGCGTGGTCTTTGGCGTGGCGGTTTCCCGGGGCCCCGAAGAACGCCATGACTTCATCCCCGACAAATTTATCCAGAGTTCCGTTATTGCCGAATATCACCTCTACCTGCAGGGAAAGGATCTCATTGAGCATGGCTACGACCTCTTCCGGCTGATGGGATTCCGAAAAAGTGGTGAAACCCCTGACGTCCGAGAACATCACCGTGATCTGCCTGCGCTCCCCTCCCAGCTTCAAGCTGGAAGGATTGTCCATCAGCTCGTTGATGACCACGTCCGAAAGATAATGGCTGAAAGCTTTCTTGATCCAGAGTTTTTCTTTTTCTTCGGTAAAAAAACGGAAGCTGGTTATCCCGGCGAAGCCGAACAGGACGATCCCCATCGGCCCGACCATATCGATCCACAGGCCGTAGGCGATGAAAAGATATAAAGCCGCGGCGAAATATCCCAGCCCGTAACCGAGGGAGATCAAAAGGCTTTTCCAGAGTTTGAACAGAGAGCCGAGAGCGATGACCAGAGCGGTGATAAAAAACAAGGCTATACGCACCCCGCCTTCTTTCCTGACGATGAACTTCTCGGTGAGAATGGTAGAGATGACGTTGGAGTGGGTGCCGACCATAGGATAATTTTCCTGCAGGGGGATCGGCCGCAGGTCATGGGTGCCGGTGGCGGTCAGTCCGACGATGCAGATCTTGCCTTTGACCATCGCGCTGAGTTTAGCCATCAGCTCTTTTTCTCTGTCCCGGAGGAACTTATCAGTTCCCGCCTGGGCCGCGCCCCGGGCCGGATTTCCGGCCGAAGCTTTTTCCTGCTGGTCGGTTAAAAGCTCCCTGGTCTCCTGAAGCTGCAGAATATGGTGATAAAGGATATGCTGGAACGATTCCCCCCAGGTCCCGTGCCAGTTGACGATCATCGCCCCTTGCTCATCTACCGGGATGACGATATCCTTGATCCCGGGATGGAAACGGGCCTTTTTAAAAATGATCTGGCCGCGGCTGAACTGGATCTCTTTGACTTCCAGCCGGTCTATCAGGGCGGCAATGGTCAGCTGGGGCAGGATCTTGTCCTGATAGCGCACAAAAAGCGGGACATTCCGGGTGACCCCGTCTGAATCATGGTCGGCGTTGATAAAACCGCTGCCTTTGATCCGCTGGGAATACTTCAAAGTCGGCACGTTGAGCGTGCCGGAGCGCAAAGTAAAAGGCCAGCGGTCGACGGGTATATCCGCGCGGAATTTATTGACGAAAAACTCCAGTAGTTTATGGTGCTCAAAACGCTCCTGGATATAGCTTTCATCTTCGGCGAAAATATACCAGCTGTATCCGCTCTCCATCTTTTCCAGGACATCCTCAAAACTGATATCCGGGTTCTCCCGGACCATCCGGGAAACCACTTCATCGAAAAGCATCTTTCTGGCCGCCGGCAATTTATCTTTGATCAGCCGGAGATCGGCATTAAGTTTTTTCGCGGCTACTTCGGCGGATACTGCGATATCTTCTAAAAGCAGGTCTTTCAGCTTAGGGTAAGGGAACGCTTGAGGCGGAAGAAAATAAAAAGGGAAATAAGTGTTCGCTGAGCGGGAGATAGCCTGGCTGAAAAACTGGTCTTCCTGGGGATTCTTATTGTCCGGCTCGGTAAAAATGACATCCCAGAGGATCTGGTAAGCTCCGCATTCCTTGAGGATGTCGGTTAATTTAGCGTGGTAGCTTCTCGGCCAGGGCCACTTGCCGAATTTAGCCAGGCTGGTATCGTCGATATCGATATGCACCACCGGCCCCCGGGCTGGCGGCGAAGTGCGCAGGTTAAAACGCACGTCCAAAGCCTTTAACTCCAGGATCTGGTAGGTTTTGGAACGCACTGATAAAAGAATAAGCCCGGCCAGTGAGAAAGTAATGGCCAGGCTTACTAATAGTTTAATTCTTGTTTTTTTATTCAATCTCTCGCCCGCAAAATGGCTTTCGCCGCCCTGGCTTAGAACTTATAATACGTGGAAGCCGAGATCAGCGATCCGGAATACCTCTCTATGGGCTCATTGGAATAATTCTGCCGATAGGTATAGCTCAGGCCGAAAGCCAGTGATCTGTTCAAAGTGTAAAACAAAGAAGTGGTCAGCAAAAATGTCCTGTCCCGCTCTTTGCTTCCGGGATCCTGAATAAGCGAACGGGTGCGGAAAAAACGGTATTGGTTCCACATCCCCAGGTAACCGGAGACTTTATCGTTGAACAAACGGGTCAGCGATCCTCCGATGCGGAAAGAATCATAGTCGTAATAATTAAGGAAGGGATCGTTGGAATTATTGTTGAAATACTGCAAATTAAGTTTAGCCATGTCCTTGGTGAAAAACTTGCCTATTTCATACTCCAGGGTATGGCGCAGATCAGCCCGTTTTTTCTCGCTTCCGGACAGCCCTTCCACGGTGTTGGTGTAGCGCCTGGTGTAGTTGCGGTAGGACGGGGAATACAGGAGGCTTTGGAACATTTTTTTGCCGAATTTCTGGGAAAGCTTGGCGCTGAGGGCGTTTTCATAATAATCGTCGGAGCCGGCGTTGATATACTCGACGATGTCCAGGTTGTAACCGAAAGAAACGCTCATCTGCTTGTCCAGTCTGCGGTCGACCCCGGCCCGCAAGCCGGCCCGGACCAGGTCCAGCGCGCTCTCTCCGGCGTACATCAGGTTCATGAACTCGGCTTCCAGGTTAGTGACTGTTTTCTTGGAGGTGTCCGAAGTCCAGGCGCCCCTGATGAATTCCTGCATATAAGGGTCGCCGTCCCTGCGGGTGTTCAGAAAAGTATTATTATCGTAGCCCGCGGTCACAGCGGTCAAGAATTTGAATTTGCCGCGCTCCAGGGCGGATTTTTCCGGCTCCAGATAGATCTTTTTATTCTTTGGGCCGACATCCGCTTCGCCTACATCCGCGCCCCGGCAGACCAGCGGCATAAATAGAGCGGCTAAAGCCAACATCAGGATCCTGGAATTTTTCCCTCTCATCTTTCCTCCTTGAATAAATATCTTCCGGCAACCGCCATTATTAATAAGGATCTTCTTCTATTATTCTCAGATCTTCGATCTGCTGCTGGGTATTGCTGTCCTGCGTGTCGTCCTTGGTATCAATGATCCGGTCGATGACCTGCTGGGTCTCGGACTGTTCCTTTAATATCTCGATATCGGTCTTGGGAGGCTCTACTTCCTGGCCGCCTTTTTCCATTTCCGGAGCTTTGCCTTCCAGCCGGTTGATCAGCTCATCCCTGATGTTGTCAAAGCGGATGAATTCGCGCTGGCTGATCTGCATCATGGCGCTGGGAGCTTCGAACCTTCCGATAAAGGTCTTAAAACCTTCGGGAAGGTTTATTTCGGAGATCTGGTTTTTGTCGGCGTCAAAAGCTTTGATGAACACCGTATCCTTGTAAGCCGAGACTTCGTCCTCGTCCCTTTCCGCGTAAACCATGTAGCTCGAGCCCCGGACGCCGGCGACCGCGGAAGGAGTGTTCACTTCAAAACTGAGTCCGGACTTGATCCCTTCCATGTTGGAAAAGACCCGGCCGCGGGAAAGGTCCAGGCGGTCGATAGTGTCGGCGGAAGCGGAATTCAGGACCACCAGGGTCTTTTCTCCCATCGACACGACGTTCTTTTTCTGGTCATCCAGGATGATGTCGGCCATGGAATGGCGGGCGGTCCGGATGGAATCCCCGATATTGACCGTCATTCCGTTTTCGGCTTTTCTCCACTCCCCTTCTCCCGGAGCCTGGACCTGGACATTGCCTTTAATGTGGGTTACCTGGGCCGCCCGCGCGCAGTCCGTCGCGGCAAACGCAGCCAGCAGCATCATGGTTCCTGCAACTAAGATCGGAAATTTTTTCATGCCTGTCTCTCCCTTTTTTATTATCAGAAACCTTTAGTGATCGCAAACCATGCATGAGCGTGATCGCCGTCATTAGGCATCTGGTCGCTCAGGGGCCAGCCGATATCCAAACGAACGGAAAAAGCCTGGTCCGGGACCTTAAGTTCAAAGCCGCAGCCTCCGGAAGTCAGCTCGTGATGCTTGGGGCTTCCTTCCTGGTAGGTCTTGAAGCCGGCGCGCGCGTAATCGATAAAAGTGAAGAACCGCAAGCCGTCATAAATATTCGTGTTTGAGAACGGGATTTTCTTGTTCCTGGCCACCCCGAACGGAGGAAAAGAAAAACCGGTGGAAAGCGAGACGCCGTTGTCTCCCGGGGCCTGGGCTCTGGGATAGCCGCGCATATCGATGACCCCCATGAAACCGCCGATGCTGAAAACATTAACCCCGGGCTGGGCCTGGGAAGACAGCTGCCATCGGCCCTTGCTGATCCAGTCAACATCTCCGTACACCTTCTGCCTTCGGGCGATGACCAGCAGGTTCTTTTTATACCCGCCGCCGGCGCCGTTGACCGAGCACATATCGTCCTCTTTGGTCGCTCCGCCGAAAAGCCGCGGGATCCCCACTTCCAGGTCATTGCTGATCACCCAGCGGCCGTACTTGTCCGCCCGGTTGAGGTCGATCCCCCACATCAGCGCCCGGAAGAGATCGGATTTCATCTGGCGGCCGTATTGCCACCAATGAATGTCTTTCTGCACATAACCGTAGGAAGAGGTCAGCTCGATCCCCGGCTCGTTGAGCAAATACTGGGTGAACCAGAAATACCACTTGTGGGCGTGCTTCTCGAAATCCGTCTCCGGATTTGTCCCGGTGAGATAATTTTCCTTCTTATAAGGCATGAAATAGAGATTAAATTTCCATTGGGGGTTAAGCGGGTAAAAATAATCGAGATCAAAAAGCTTGTGGGCGTTGGACTCGGTCGCCTGAGCTTTGAAAGTCAAAGAGTCATCGTGGCCGGTCAGGTTGTTATGGGTAAGATAAACCTTGTGGCGCTTGTAGGCGATATATTCCGAGCCGTAGTTATCCATCTGCAGGGTCGCGTGCAGCGGCGATTTGTCTGTGACCTTAAGGGTGACATCGGTGGTGTTGCTCTGGAAATCCGGGTCGCAGGTGATATCTATTTTCCTGTCCGGGTGCTTGTTGATCCGGAAGACGTCGATATTGAGCTGGCGAAAATTGAAAAGATCGCCTTCTTTTAAAGTGATCTTTTTCATCAGTATTTCCGAGGAAAAAGTTTTATTGCCCTCGATAGTGATCTTTCCGGTCCGGCCTTCCCTGACCTTGATCTTTAAAACTCCCGCTCCGATCTCGCCGGGGTCGATATAGCCGTAGGAAGTGATGTAGCCTTCGCGGGCGTAGGCCCGGGTGACCAGGTCCGCGGCCTGCTGGATCATTCTCGGGGTCAGCTGCCGGTTCTCGTATTTGCGCTTTAGGCTGTCAAAAGCCTCCCGGGCCAGGATAGTCGAGCCTTCCACTCTGACCTCTTTGATAAAAGTCAGCCCTTCGGGAAGGATGGGCTTGGGTATCTGCTTGGTGACCTGTTCGGTGATAATGATGACCGGGGACTTTGCCCTCCTGGCCGTCAAAGACTGTTCGGATCTTACGGCAGCGGCTTCATTCTCCTCGGAATCATCGTCTCCGGCAAACACAGCCGCCAGGCCGGAAATTATTGTGAAAGCCAGTAATAAAACCAATCCCCTGCATATTCCCCGCCACTTGATCTTTAACATATACATATCCTCCTTTTACAGAAACAAAACACC
>JBFZAG010000027.1:0-2774 GCA_041309145.1 Candidatus Omnitrophota bacterium
GCCCTGCCGCCACGATCAGGGGGCGCTCCTTGCCCGCGTCGTGTTTTGCGCCCTTACTCCAGAGGAACTTGGTTATCTCCAGATCGCCCACGTCAGCCGCGTAACCCAACGGAGTCACTCCATAACGGTCAGCGTAATTAACATCCGCTCCCCGCTCGACCAGCATTTTGACTTTCTCAAGAGCCAAAACCCGGTCTTTGCGGCTGCTCTTGACCGCGCGGATCAGCTCATCCGGGCGAGGCTCAAGGTAAGCCGCCTTTTCCTGCCCCAGCCCGACTCCAGTAAATCCCATAACCAAACAAATTATTAAACCCGCGATCCTCATCTTCCCTCCCTCTTTTTCAAAGACGCTTACCAACCCAATCAAGAGACGCTTACCGGCTCAATCGGGACAGTGTCTTCTGCCTAATCGGGACAGTGTCTTTTACTCTAAAAGACACTGTCCCGATTGGAACCAAGACAGTTTCCCGATTACTTCGGTAAGCGTCTGTGTATTTTTCTAGACCGCTTCCATCGTAGATGGAGGTTTGGTGGCGATATTATAAGTGACGCTGACCACCCCGGGGACTTCGGAAGTTATCCGGCCGGCCAGTTTATCCAGAATATCGAAACCCAGGCGGGTCGGCCTGGCCTGTCGGGCGTCAATACTATCCCAGCAGCGGATCTCGATCTGCAAACCGAAATCCCTCTTTCCGTTACGCATGCCCGGGATCCTGTCTTGATGCAGGATCGCCATATACTGGAAAGCTTTTATCCCGGCCAGCTCTTCTTCCAGAATAGATGTCGCCTTGCGCACCACTGCTATTCTTTCCGGATTAGCCTCGCCGATCACCCGCGCCGCCAGCGCCGGCCCGGGAAAAGGCATGCGGTTATATATCGAAACCGGCAGCCCCAGCCCTTCGGCGACCTTGCGCACTCCGTCCTTGCGCAGCTGGACCAGCGGCTCGATGATCTTGTAACCGAACTCCTTCTGGGTGTCGATCCCCAGCTGCTCGAAAACATTATGCTGGCGCTTGATCCCGGCCACAGTCTCGTCGATATCAGTCAGGATCGTGCCCTGCAAAAGGTACTTGGCCTGGCTTTTCTTGACCAGGTTGCCGAAGACCTTCTTGTAAAAAGTCTGGGTGATCGCCTCCCTTTTTTCCTCGGGATCGCTCAGCCCTTTGAGGGCCGCGAAGAATTCCTCTTTAGCGTCCACTATCTCGATATCCACTCCCATCTTTTTGAACACCGCGGCGATCTGCTGCGGCTCATTCTCGCGCATGATCCCGTTATCGATGAAATAAGTCTTCAGCCTCGGCCCCAGCGCTTTGTGGCCGAGCATGGTCACGCAGGCCGAATCCACTCCCCCGGATAAAGCGTTTATGGCCACCCCGCTTCCCACGGCCTGAGCGATCTCCCCGGATTTTTCCTTGATGAACCCCTGCACATCCAACTCCTTGACTGTGATCTCTTTAACTGCCTCCATGCATCCTCCTTTTTTTTACCCTGTAGAGACGCTTACCAAGCTAATCGGGAAACTGTCTTCCGCCCAATCGGGAAACTGTCTTTTAGTTAAAAAGACACTGTCCCGCTTGACTGCCAGACAGTTTACCGGTCAGCTCGGTAAACGTCTGTGTTTTTATTTACAAGAGGCCCTTTTGCTTGCACCACTTTATGCTGCGATACATACCTTGGAGCAGTTCTATTTTCGGATCATAACCGAGTTCTTCTTGGGCCTTACTGATAGCGCAGGCAATATCCTTGTTCATCTCTCCGGCAACGTGGATCTCCGGTATGTAACAATTAAACTCCTGGAGTATGGTGTCAGCCCAGAAACAGCCCGTGGAAACAAAATCCGGCAAATATCTCGGCTCAAGATTTTTAATTTCAAAAATCCCGGCTATCGTCTTGTAGATCTCATAAGTGGAATACGGCCGCTTATCGGCGATCCAGTAAGTCTGCCCGTCCGCTTTCCGGCTTTCCGCCGCCAGAAGCATTGCCTGGCAAAGATTGTCCACGTAGGTCATGCTTCTTAGATTATTGCCGTCACCGAATATAAACGGCCTGGCTTTCTCTATCATCTTGAAAAATCTTGTCTGCCGCTCCGGCTGGCCGGGGCCGTAAAACCAGCATGGCCGGAGGATGACCGTCTGGATCTGCCCCGTTGCCCGCATACTCTTCACGGTCTCCTCCGCGCAATATTTACTGAGGCCGTAGTTAAGATAAGGGCGCGGAAGATCATGCTCGCTAAAAAGCTTGTCCCTGCTCTCATTTATGCCGGCGACCGAATTGCTGCTTATATAAATGAACCTGGCCACCCCGGCGTTCAGGCTTTCCCGGAGCAGGTTTTCCGTTCCCAAGGTATTTATCCTGAAAAAATCTCTGACCTTTTTAGGATGGATGACCCCGGCCATGTGGAAGACGATATCCGCCCCCTTGAGCGCCGGCCCGAGGCTTTCTCTTTTTGTGATATCCCCTTTGAACTTTTCAACCGCTTTTTTCTTGGCGGGGACTTCGATCTCCGGGGCCAACCGATCATCCAGGCTTAAACAGCGTATCTTCCAATCATTGGGCGGGCCTTCTCCTTCAAAACCGGAAATTAAGATCTCCAGGAATCTGCTCCCTAACCATCCCGGCACGCCTGTGAGCAATACTGTTTTTTCCATGTGTTCTCGCGCTTCTATTTATAGATCTCTATAATTTTTCTTATCACCGCAATATTATTGTAGCCGAAAAACAAGGCCAAAGAAAATAAAAATAATCTCACCCAAAGGCTCCTGGATAAAGAATAA
>JBFZAG010000028.1:0-5048 GCA_041309145.1 Candidatus Omnitrophota bacterium
TTCCCGCTGCTGGAGGACAGTATCAACAGTAAAGAGGATGTCAAGAAAATAGGCAGGGATTTCAGGAGCGCTTTCGCGTTATGCCAGGGCGTGGAAAGCCAGACCAGTTCGGCATTGCTGGCCCTTGAGGGTTTTATCCGTGAATTCCCTAACGCCTGGAATAAACTCATCAAACCTATGATGTATGGGCAGACCCAGGCGGCATTCTTATGTCTGATGGAAATCCGGTCGCTGTATGACAGCGGCGCGCTCAAATCGGATGCGGACCTGGAGTTTCTCAATGAGCTCATCCAGGCGCAAGGTATCAAGGCGTATGATTTTATGGCCAGCTTCCTGTCCATGGGAATATATAAAGGGCTGATAGATAAGCCGATCTCTTTGGAAAAGGAAATGCTCGGCAGATATATCAAAGAATCACCCTATAACATAGTGGAGATATATGAAGCCTATAAAAATAACCCGGAGAAATTGGTCGAGCTTAACGCGCGGGCCAGCTCGATTCACGGGAAGATATTGTCAGGCGACGCCACAGAAGCGGAAAATGATCCTTTGTTTCCTCATATGCTCTATTATGTTTTCCCGCCAGCTGTGACCACGGAAAACAGCCGGTACCTCAACATTTATCGCTACCGTCCCGACCGGGTTACGGATACCAAAGCTATTCCAGCGGATTTGCGCGACGGGTATCCAACGGAAGTCAGCACGGGAAGTTATATTCTGAAAGACCCGGCTAAGCCGTTGGACGAAACGCCGTGGAATACTATCCTGGGAGCGGTCGCCCAGGTGAACCAGGAGCCGTCTGCGGCCATGAATGGGGAGGACATCCTCGGCCTTGGCGAACAATTGATCAAGGATTGGGAGTCCGGCGGCCTGGGCAAGAACCGCGGGGACCTGTTGAAGAAGCTATACCAATATTTCCGGGATTCCCGGAATTCGACCTTGCCTTCCAGCCTGGACTCGATCGATAATATCATGGCCTTGAAGGAATTTGTCGGCGACACCCTGCAGAACCTGGTTTCCGAGTGTCTCGAACAATACAGGAAAAGTTATCCGGAGGAGTATGACCGGATCATCGGCGAGAAATTACCTGGCCGGATAACCGAACCGGGGAAGGTCGCTCTGGCGATAAAAGCGATACTTGACCGTTTCCGCGAAGACCCGGAGCAGGCTAAAGAGAAGATCTCCTCCTTGCTGGATATCCAGGATGAGACGGCAATTGACCAGCTCTGGGAAAAGGTGAAAGATAAGGCCGACAGAAAAGATATCAAGAAAGTATTGGAGGACCTGACCCTTAAGCGCCAGGCCGGCAAGGAAGCAACCGAGATCGTCGCGGTCCTGCAGGGAAAAGAATATAAGAAAATGCAGGGTGAAGTGTCGGCGAAATACCAGTTCAATGAGTCCCAGGGGAAAATGAAATTGAAATTCATCGTTTCCAAGCGCAAGGCCCACGGGGTGGTTGGCCTGAACATGGGGGTTTGCGTTGCTCCGGATGAAGAGCTGTGGAATAACCCGAATTTCATGAACGCGATCATCTTCGATGAGAACAACATCGCGCAGGGCGGGATGCATCTGCTGGTCATCGAAGACAACGGGAAAAAATATCTCGTTTTGCCGGGGCTCAACCCGTCAATAAGCCTTTTGACCAAGGTCAACAGCGATGATATCTACAATAAGCTGATCGAATACGCCCATCAGCTGGCCAAACCGCTTGGCTGCGAAGAAGTGCTGATACCTGCCAATTCCACGATCCATTCCAACCGTTCCGAGATGCAAAGGGCTGTTTCCTCAAGGAATTACGCCAGGATAACTCTCAGCGAGGAGCATCCGTTCAGCTATGCCCCTTTTAAATATTCTTTCCAGGAATGTTTTATTGTGGGCGCGAGTAGAGGCGTCCAGAAAGACGGAGGCGCATTGGAGCAGATCCTGCAGTTGGAAGAAGCTATTAAAGTATTACGAGAAGCGATCGCCAGACAGACGGATGAAACAGGCAATGTCGATCCGTTCGATCTCCAAAAGATAGTCTGGTGGGATATGAAAATGGGAGCGCTCTTTGCCAAGGATGTGCTCCTCTGGGCGCGGCTGTCGGAATCGTGGGTCAAGGAACCGATGAAGGCCCGTGTGCGCAAATGGATCGAAAGCGGAGAGTTGCCTTTGGATTTGAGTTTGGAAGAACAGGCTGAGTTTGAAAAACTGATCCTGCCGCCTAAGGAAGTACTAACAAAAGCTTTTGCCGGTGTATTTGAGATAAACCAGGCGCTGAAAGAAGCGTTAAAAGGCGCTGAAAACGCGAAGGTCCTGGATATCGCCAGCGGAACGGGGCAATGGAGCGATCTTTATCCGTGGGAATACACGGGCATTGAGATCGAAGAAGAGTCCGTGAAGAAAGCCAGGAGATGGTCTCCGGGCAAGGAGTTCCTGCAAATGGATTCCGCCAACCTGGCGTTCGCGGACAAAACCTTCGATTACGTCTTGATCAGCGATTCCTTGCATCATATGGACGAAGCGGCCGCGGTTAAGACTATCGCGGAGGCGAAACGCGTGGCCAAGCGCGGCATCGTTATTCTAGATAAAGTTTTACCCGGAAATGATCCCACGCGTTCGTTCATGACAACCAGGCTGGATAAGGGGAAATTTCTGCGTACCACGGCCGAGTTGGAAAATATGATCGGACTGAAGGCAGTAAAAGAATTCAACGCCGGTCCCTGGATCGAAGCGCTCTGGGAGATCGATCTGGACGGCAATTCCGCGCTAAAAAACGGCGGAGTTGAGTCTCCCGGAGGGATCGACTTGCGGCAGTTGCCGATCAAAACTGAAACGCGGGTTTCGTCTTCGACTGCATCTAGAACAGGTGTTCTAACAGATCCCCGCTTGGACGCCCAATGGCAAGAGATCCAGGACCTGGTCAACAAAGGCTTTCAGCCCGCGACAAACAGGATCCAGGAATACCTCCAGGCTTGCCGCCAAAGCCACAGGGTCCCGGCCCAAACGGACCGCGTGCTCACTTGCATCGCCGATATCTTCCGCCTGGAAGAAGACTGCTGTCAGGACACTGACCCCGCGCTCAAAGACCTCCTAGTCCTCCTAGACCAGTAGACGCTGTATCTAAAATTAATCATCATAAGCATTTACAAACATAATCTTTCAGCAGTATCAAAAAATTTAAATTATTTTAGTTAGATTTTTCCTTTTTTTGCGTCTATTGTGGTAGAGGCCCAAAGAAAGGAGAAGATTATGGTCAAAGACGAGACTATTTCGGCTGAGGTAGTGGCGGCAAAGATTCTAATGGTTAGGGGTAAAAAGGTAATGTTAGACAGGGATCTGGCGTCTCTCTATGGAGTGGAAACAAGGGTTTTGAATCAGGCTGTCAAAAGGAATATCTCGAGGTTTCCCGAAGATTTCATGGTTATATTAAGCCGCCAGGAGATCATGAGGATATCACAATTTGTGATATCCTTGAGATTCTCTAAACAGGTCTATGCGTTCACCGAACAAGGCGTGGCCATGTTATCCAGCGTTCTGAACAGCGAACGCGCGATAGCGGTCAATATCCAGATCATGCGCGCTTTTGTAATGATGCGCAGGGTTGGGCTTACTTATGTCGGATTAAAGCGTAAAATAGAGGAGATGGAGCGGAAATATGACAAGCAGTTCCTGATCGTATTCCAAGCCATAAAGAAACTCCTGGAGCCTTTACCAGAACCGCCTCCGGCAAAGCCGCCTATTGGTTTTCGCAAAGATCGATAGCCCCTTGACAAACCCTTGCCATAGGCGTAAACTGCACCACATGCCTACAACAACACCTCAAACCACCAACTCCATTCCCAGCGCCTACATCTCCCACGAAATGCTCGCCTGCCTGAAGCGCTACTGGGGCTACAGCGAATTTCGCCCCTGGCAAGCCGAAACCATCCTGGCCATCCTTGACGAGCGGGAAACTTTGACCATCCTGCCCACCGGCGGCGGCAAATCACTGTGCTTCCAACTCCCCGCCCTGCTCAAAGAGGGCATGGCCGTAGTCATCTCGCCGCTCATCTCCCTGATGAAAGACCAGGTCGACGGCCTCAAAGACATGGGCATCCTTGCTGACTGCCTCAACTCCAGCCAGACCAGCCGCCAGCAGAACGAAGTCATCGAGCGCATCACCGACAAGCAGGTCAAACTCCTGTACATCTCCCCCGAACGCCTGCAAACCCAGGACACCCAGGAGTTATTAAGCTCAGTCAACTTATCCTTCTTCGTCATCGACGAAGCCCATTGCATCAGCCACTGGGGCCACGACTTCCGCGACGAATACCGCCGCCTCGGCGAGATCAAAGACAACTTCCCGGGCGTAAACATCCACGCCTTCACCGCTACCGCCACCAAAGAAGTCCAGGAAGACATCCTGGCCCAGCTGCGTTTCGTCCATCCCAGGATCAACATCGCCTCAGTCGACCGCCCCAACCTGTCCTACCGGGTCATGCCGAGGGACAACATCATCGACCAGCTCACCGAAGTATTAGAGAAACACAACAAAGAAGCCGGGATCATCTACTGCCTCCGCCGCAAAGACGTCGACAACATCTCCAAAAAACTGAATAAATCAGGCTACAAAAACCTGCCCTACCACGCCGGCCTGACCGACGAAGAGCGCCACCAGAACCAGGAGCGCTTCATCCGCGAAGAAGTCAACATAATCGTGGCCACCGTAGCTTTCGGCATGGGCATCGACCGCTCCGACATCCGTTTCGTGGCTCACGCCGCCATGCCCAAAAGCATCGAACATTACCACCAGGAAACCGGCCGCGCCGGCCGCGACGGCTTACCCTCATACTGCTACATGTTCTACGGAGGGGGCGACTTCCGGATCTGGGAATATTTATCCAAACAATCCGCCAACCGCCAGGTCATGCTGGAAAAACTAAGGAGCATGTATAATTTCTGCTCCCAGCCCCAATGCCGCCACAAAGTCTTCGTCAACTATTTCAACCAGGAATACGACCAAACCTCCTGCCAGGCCTGCGACTACTGCCTGGGCGAAGTGGATATGGTCGATGATCCCCTGGCCC
>JBFZAG010000029.1:0-5122 GCA_041309145.1 Candidatus Omnitrophota bacterium
ATTGTTGGCTATGGCCGATTTTGTCACCTGATTTTAACTCCTTTTTTCGGTTTCAGGGTTAGGGGATAACTGGTTAGGTTATAGGCTAAAAATATATCCTTATTTACTCTATATACTTTCAGCCGAGGATCATGGGCGGGCGTCCCGGCCCGGCTAAGACTATCGGCCCGAAGACCAAAGGCCAGAAAGAGTATTTCGAGGCCATCAAGTCCCACGACATCGTTTTCGGGATCGGCCCTGCCGGGACCGGCAAGACTTACCTGGCAATGGCCTGCGCTGTCGAGGCGCTCAAAAACGGCGAGGTCAGAAGGATAATCCTGACCCGGCCGGCGATCGAAGCCGGAGAGTCGCTGGGCTATCTTCCCGGGGACATGTACGAAAAAATTTCCCCTTATTTGCGGCCGCTTTACGACGCTTTATACGACATGATGGAAGCGGAGCGGATCGAGAAATACCTGGAAACCGGGATCATCGAAGTGGCGCCTCTGGCCTACATGAGGGGCCGGACTTTGAACGACGCGTTTATCATCCTGGACGAAGCCCAGAACGCCTCGCACGAGCAGCTCAAGATGTTCCTCACCCGCCTGGGCTACGATTCCAAGGCGGTCATAACCGGGGACATCACTCAGAGCGACCTGCCGGGAGGAAAGCCGTCAGGGCTTTTGCAGGCCATGGAGACTTTAAAAGAGATAGTGGGGATAAAATTCAGCTATTTCTCCGGAGAAGACGTGGTCCGCCACGAGCTGGTCCAGAAGATCATCGAGGCTTATGAAAAAGCAGAGCATAATCGAGAAGCTTAAATTCGACCCGCAGGTCCTGGGGTTCTCCAATAAGATGGCCGCGACCTTCGCTTATGTTTTGGCGGCCGCAGGCCTTTTCGCTTTCAGCTATCTGATCCGGATCAACCTGGTCTTTCCGGTGTTTCTGCTGGCCGTGCTCAGCTACGTTAAATTCATGCACCGGGAGCTGAAATATTCTTATAATCTTGCCCAGATATCCTTATTATACCTGATCATTTTTTCCTCCAGTTATTTCCTGACCGCCAACCAGCTGCCTTTGCTCTTTTTCCCTTTTGCCGTAGTGCCGATGCTGGTCGCCTTGCTCTTCAACGACCGGGTCCTCACTCTGGTCATCACCATGGCCGGAGCGATGACCATTTCCCGTTTCAGCCCTGACCCGCATTCCATCGGGACGATGTTCTTGATCAGCGGGCTGGCCTCCGGGATCATGGTTTTCGGCGCCCGGCGCAGGAACACTATCATCAATTCCGGGATCGCGGTGGGGCTCATCCAGGCGATCTCTTTTTTCCTCATCGAGCGCTTAAGCTTTGTCGATCCCATGCGCTATCTGGTCCTGCTCTTGAACGGCATAGTCAGCGCGATGATCGTGCTGGGGATCTTGCCGGTATTCGAATATCTTTTCGGCCGGATCACCAACATCAAATTACTCGAGCTGGCTGATTTTAATAATCCCATTCTAAACCGGCTGATGCTGGAAGCCCCGGGCACCTACCATCACAGCCTGGTCGTGGGCAATCTTTCCCAGGCGGCCTGCAAGGCCATCGGAGCTAACGCTTTATTGGCCCGCATCGGCGCCTATTACCATGACATCGGCAAGCTGGACAAGCCGGAATATTTCACCGAGAACCAGGACGCCCGGACCAATGTCCACGAGGCTCTGCCTCCGAGCATGAGCAAGCTGGTGATCATGAACCATATCAAGGAAGGGGTGGACCTGGCCAAGAAGCACCGCTTGAACCCGCGGATAATCGATTTTATCCAGCAGCACCACGGCAAGAGCCTGGTCTACTTTTTTTACCGGCGGGCGCTGGAAGACTCGGCCACCCCGGAGGAGATCACCGAAGACGGGTTCCGCTACCTTGGCCCCAAGCCCACCACCAAAGAAACGGCGGTGGTCCTTCTGGCCGATTCCGTGGAAGCCGCCACCCGCTCGCTCAAAGAGCCGACCGCGCAGCACATCGAGGAGGTCGTGCACAAGATCATCAACAATAAATTTATCGACGGCCAGCTTGACGAATGCGAACTCACCTTGAAAGACCTGGAAATAATTTCCACTGTTTTCGGGCATATCTTAAGCGGCATTTACCACACCCGGGTCAATTATCCTGAGGCCAGAAGTGAAAATATCCATAAAAAACCTGCAAAAGAAGATCCCGATCGACCGTCGGAAAATAACCGCGGCAATAAATAAGGTCATCCTCTCTGAGAAACGGGCGCTGCCCGGGGAAATCAATGTCAGTTTTATCAATGATCAAAAGATAAGGGAGTTGAACCGGATCTACCACGGACGGGATATGTCCACCGACGTGCTGGCTTTTGACCTCAAAAGGAATAAATCCGAGCTGATCGCCGACATTTATATTTCCGCGGACACCGCGCTTGTAAACTCCAGGATCTACTCAAGCGATCTCAAGACCGAGCTCTGTCTTTATGTCATCCACGGCCTGCTGCATATCCTGGGTTACGACGACCACAAAGCCAAAGATATCGCGGTCATGCGCAAGAAAGAGGCGTTCTATTTAAAAGGTCACCTGCCTGTCGGCAGGCAGGCAAGCAAGTCACAAAGTCACACGTAAAACTCTACCCCATGGCGATAATTAAAACCGAAGCGATAGTTTTGAAGCGTTTTGATCTGCGGGAGACTTCTTTGTTGGTGACATTCTTTACCCTGGATTTCGGCAAGGTCGCCGGAGAGCTCAAAGGGATCAGGACCGATCCCCGGAAATTCGCCAGCCAGGTCGAGGTTTTCTCGCATAACGAGATCATCTTTTACCAGAAAAGGAATTCTTCGGTGCATCTGGTCAGCCAGTGCGACCTCAAGAACGGCTTTATTCCCATCAAACAGAATATCCCAGCTATTACCGCGGCCAGCGTTATCGTCGAGCTTTTAGACGGGATCATGCCCAGCGAGGACAAAAACGAGGAAGTGTTCCGGCTGGCGCTGGACGCGCTTTCGCTGCTGAGCGCCGGCAACGCCGAAAAAATAACCACCGTTTTCAAGATCAAGCTGCTTTCTTTATCCGGGTTCAAACCCCACCTTGATTCCTGCGTTTCCTGCGGCTCAAGCGTGGCGGCTATGCCTAAATTCAGCTTGAACATGGGCGGGCTTTTATGCCCGAAATGCAATCGTAAAGATACTTCGGCCCGCTCGATATTCAAAGGCACGGTGGCGACCATTCTGCATATTGAAAGGAACGATCTGAAAAGCAATCTGAATCTGGGGATGAACCCCCAGATCAAGAAAGAGCTGGACCTGGTCCTGAATTCATTCCTGAATTTTCACCTCGGCCGGGAGCTGAAGTCGCAGAGGACGATCAACAAGCTGGAGATCGCCGGATTAAAAAATTAGATTTACCTAATTCAACCTACGCGGTTGCCACTCGTGGCAACCGCGTAGGTTGTTCAGGTTGACGCAGGAGGGATTAATCATGAAGATCGCTGTTATCGGGCCGGGAGCAATGGGGTGTTTGTTCGCGGGAGCGCTGGCCAGAAAAGGCCAGGAAGTCTGGTTGCTGGATAAAAACAAAGAGCGCGCGGCCAGGATCAACAGCCAGGGGATAAGCTGCGAAGGGGTTTCCGGAAGCTGGCAAATCAAAGTCAAAGCCACGGCTGATCCCAAAGAAATTGCCGAGCCTGAGCTGGTCATGATCTGCGTCAAGACTTACGACACCAAATCCGCGGCCATTTCCGCCAAAGTCTTATTAGGACCGGACACCTCGGTTCTGACCCTTCAGAACGGCCTGGGAAATATTGAGCTGATCAGCGAAGTGGTCGGGCCGGAGCGGGTGATCGGAGGGGTGACTAACCTGGGAGCGACTCTTTTAGACGCGGGCAAGGTCCGCTACGCCGGAAAAGGCGAGACCGTGATCGGCCGTCTTGACGGCTCGACTACCGTTGACCTGCGCTCGATCCGGGAAGCTTTCCTTAAGTCCGGGTTCGAGACCAAGATCTCCCGGGATATCAAAAGTTTTCTCTGGTCAAAACTGGTGATCAATGTCGGGATCAATGCCCTGACCGCGATCACCCGGCTGCATAACGGCGAGCTCTTGGATTACGAGCCCAGCCACAAGATCCTCAAAATGGCGGTCAATGAGGCGGTAAAAGTGGCGAAAAGAAAAAGGGTCAAGCTTTCTTACGAAGACCCGCTGACCAAAGTCGAGGCGGTCTGCGAAGCTACCGCGCACAACGTTTCTTCGATGCTCCAGGATGTCTTGAACAAAAAGCGCACCGAGATCGACGCTATCAACGGGGTGGTCCTCAGGTACGCCGAAGAGCTGGGGATCCCCGCGCCGACCAATACCATGCTGGTCGACCTGGTTAAGACCATCGAATCCAGCTACCAAGCCGCACTCTAAAATAAAGGGGACGTTTCTATTTATTCTGAAGCAGAAACGTCCGAAATAAATAGAAGCGTCCCCTTTATTTTAATAAATAGAAGCGTCCCCTTTATTTTTATGAAAAATAAGCTGGTGGTCGAGATTTTCCGCAATATCGCGGAAATTTTAGAGATAAAAAACGAGAATGTCTTCCGCATCCGGGCTTATCAGAGGGCCGCGGATACCATCGAGGGGCTGGCCGAGGACATCGAGAATTTCGTGGCCCAGGACCGTTTAAGCCAGATCCCCGGGATCGGCGCTGACCTTTCCGCCAAGATCAAAGAGATCGTCTCAACCAACAAGCTGGAATTCTACCAAGAGCTGAAACATTCCATACCCGAAGGCCTCCTGGAACTCCTGAACATTCCTTCCGTAGGTCCGCGCACCGCCGGCCTCCTGTATGAACACCTGAAAATAAAAGGCATCGCTGACCTGGAAAGATCCCTGGCCGAGGGAAAACTCGTCGGCCTTCCCGGGATCAAAGAAAAAACCATCGAAAATATCCGCAAAGGGATCGAGTTTGTCAAACGCGGCCGGGAGCGGATGACTTTTGCCGTTGCCCGGCAGACCGCCGCGGATTTTGTCCGGGCCCTGCAAGACCTTAAAGAAGTCGAGGAGGTTGTTCCGGCGGGAAGCCTGCGCCGCTGCCGGGAAACAGTGCGGGATATCGACCTTTTGGTGGTTTCCCAAAAGCCCGAAAAAGTCATGGAAGTTTTTACTGGCCTG
>JBFZAG010000030.1:0-4220 GCA_041309145.1 Candidatus Omnitrophota bacterium
AAACGTTCGCCCGAAGGTATCTGGGACCAAGCTATTACGCAGACAATACAACAAGTTAGAATCAGAAAAAAAACAAAAACCTTGGCCTGGAAGATTGTTTTAAGATTATTAACAACCATAAAAAATACTAAAAAATACTCAAAATATTTCAAGATATAGAAAAGCGCTGATCTAAAATCGGTGTATCCGGCAATAATTCCTAACAAAGAAGATAACATGCAGATAAATATGTAAGAAATCATCAGGACATTAAGAGGAGTGCGTTTTAATAACCCCAATTCTTTGTTAATCGCCATTTTAGAAAGCCATCCGAAGAAAATAACAAAAAGAAAAATATCTTCGGCCCGAATTAGAATATTTCTTTGGGAAAGTCCTCCTGCCCGAATCTCCGGAGAAAGCAGCATAGAAAGTATAATTAAGATTAATGCTATATCGGTATTCAGAAAGGCGATGATGAAGAAAATCACAGCCAGGATGTAAACTAAGGATTCATAGATTGGCAATCCCAGGAAGGAAACAATAAAGAAAATTCCGGCAAACAGAATAAGAGTTATTAGTCCTACTGGAGTCTGCCCCTTCTGTTTTAACATAAAGATTTAATCAATATAAAAAAGGGGCGAGGAGCCCCTTTTGCGATGTATTACTTCATTCTCTAAGGACATTGGCGCTTTTTAAGTCTTTTCTTTTTTCTCTATCCCTTTATGATTAGAAACTTTTTTGTCGTCTTTACCGTAATATTTATATTTATGATAGTACGGATAAGGAGATATGTCCTCGGTTTGAGTTTGGGTATGATTCAAAACCACGCCGGCGATCTTGGCTCCGGCAGACTCAAGCTGGACTTTAGCCCGCATTAAGCCTTCCCTGCTGGTCCGGCCGATCTCATAGACCAAAACCACACAGTCCATTTTAGGAGCCAGCAGGCTGGAATCAGTCACCGGCAAAACCGGAGGAGCGTCAAAAATCACCACGTCAAACCTGGACTTAAGTTTATCGATAATCTCCAATAAAACTTTTGATTCCAGTATTTCGACAGGATTCGGAGGAAGATGGCCGGTAGGAAGTATCCAGATATTCTCGATCCCCGGAGTCTTACGTATCTCTTCCAGCCCGATCTCCCCCAGTAGAATATCGGTAATATTATTTAAAGCATTGTCCAAGCCAACAGTTCCCATTATCAATTCGTTCAAACCCGGCTCACGCTTGATCCCGAAGACTTTAGCCATGATCGGCCGGCGCAAATCCGCAGAAACTAAAACCGTTTTGAGCCCGATCTGAGCCATGACTATTGCTAAATTGCAGGCTACACTGCTCTTGCCTTCTCTTGGGCCGGAGCTGGTGACCAGGATCGTTTTCCTGGCTGGGCTGAGCTTAAGATTAGTGTGGATATTCCGGTAAGCTTCAGTTATAGGAGACTGTGGCTGATAATGGCTGAATAAATGCACAAATCTTTCTTCCGCATCGGTTTTATCTTTAGGATTAAACCTGTCTTTGATCCGCTCAACAAACCCTCTTTGAGCGTTAAACTCAGATTCTATGGGCGGGACAACGCCCAAGACCGGCAATTTGATCACGTTCTCGACATCTTCGATAGTGCCGATTGAAGTATCCAGGGTTTCGAAAATAAAAGCCAACGCCACGCCCAGGATCAACCCCAAAAACGCTCCCATCAAGATTTTTACGCTATTGTCTCCGCTAATCGGGCCGGCTGGCAGGACCGCGGGGTTTACGATGGAAACCGCGCTTACTTTCTGGGCTTCGGAGATCCGGGCTTCCTCTAGTTTTTCTTTTAACGTCGAGTAAAGTTTTTTATTCACCTCGACTTCCCGGGTAAGGCGCGAGTATTCAAGCTGCTGACCAGAAATCCCATGCACCTGAGCTTCCATAGATCTGATCTGGTCTTTTAACTGGATCACCTGGGGATGTTTTTCCGTATACTTCTGCAGAAGTTCCGCCAGTTTAAACTGAAGTTCGATCAGCTTTTGCTCAATGGGTTCGGAAATCTTTATTTGATCCGACCCCTGACCGTATTGCCGGAGATTTTCCTCCATGACTCTAAGTTTATTCTCGATACTCTTCAATTGATCTTCGATAAACTCCCGCTCCTGGGTGGCCTGCTTGTTTTTTTCTTTCAGATTAGAAACGACATAAACCTGAGCCACGCTATTAGCCAGATCCATAGCCTCTTTGGGGTAGCCGGAGGTAGCCACAATCTTAATCATGTTGGTATTGACCACTCTTTCGGTCTCGACAGCCCCCTGCAACTCGCTGACGATCTTGTTCAATTCCTCGACATGCTCGGGCTTGATCTGATTGGAATCAATGTTGTTGGGATGCTCGAACCATTCCTTAGGGACCTTATTCAAAACCACTGCGACATTGGTAATAACCGGAAAACTGGTGATAAATTTAGACTCGGACTCCAGCACGTCGGCGGGATTATAAACTATCCATTCGGTGAGAAGTCCGGCGATGGTCTTACGCTCCTCGATCTTAATAGTCGCGGTAGCTTTATAGATCTCTTCGTGCTTGGAAAGGTAAAACGAGCTTAAGACAGAAACCAGTATAAAAGTAATGAGTATGGTCAGCCTTCTTTTGCGGAAGATCCGCAGATAATCTCTAAGATTCAGTTCGTATTGCGGCAAGTTTTCTCCTTTTTATTATTCTTAAAATACCATAGAAAGCTTGAATTATCAAGCATTTTTATGTCCTAACCTCTTGAAAAGAAAGCGGGTTATAACCAGAATTATCCTGAAAAAAGCTTTGCATTTCTCGATCAATCCTTTTTTGGTACACACATACATTAGCACTGGCCGGGAATAGTGATATTTCCGCTTGAATATACCTCCTGGCCTTGCCCCTGAAGAAGCAGTTTTCGAAACAAGGTCTAAAGTAAAACTAATGATATTCTCCAGATAACATGTTTTTGCTTTTTCGTAAACCAGGCGCCAATCGATCTTTTCTTTATACTCTTTTAAGACTTCCGCGAAGTCAACCAGCAGTATCAGGCGTTCGTAACAATGCGTAAAAGCGTTGATCGCCAGGCTGATAAAAAGATACTCCGCAGATAAGACCCGCATCCGGATACCCGCGATAACCGCAGTTTCGGAGCCCGTCCAGATGGGTTCCATATCGCATTTTTTAGAAGACAACCCCATTAACCAGCTGGAGTTAAGAATATGCCAATGCAGATCTACCGTCAGAAAATTATTTATACCTACATTTTTCCTAGCCAAAGTTACCGAATAATTAAAAGTGTTTTCCAACTGGTCTTTTACCGGAACAATCGGTTTATATCCGGATTTTTCCAGAATTTCGACAGCGCTGAAAACGTCTTCTTTTTTCACCAAAAGATCCAAGTCGCGCATCGGACGCAAAGCGATGTTTTTATAGATACCCGAGGCGAGAAAAAGGCCTTTGAGCATAATAACTGGAATACCCTCTTCAGCCAGCGCAGCGGCTACCCGAGCCAGTTCTTCGTAAATTAACGTATTCTGCGCGGAATAAGTATAATAGATCGATTCCAGACGGACAAAAACTGATTTTGGGATAAATCGCTCCAAACAATTTTTCTTTAAGCGGTCATAGACAAGCCCGTTTACTCCTTCAAGTCCGGCGAGGGCGATTATATAATCCCAATCCAAACTCTCTTGCAGGATAGCTGTCACTTTATCCGGCCACTTTCGGTCATCAAATCCCAGAACTAAAAGCCGGATTAATTCGTCAGCTTTACTCATCTAAGGCCGCGCCTTCAGGAAAAGCGCGTTTTCATCTTTTTCCATAGCTGCGACTAAAAAACCTGCGGAGTTGATTTCGCCGGTCACTGTCTCTACTGAATCGAAACAATGATGAAATTCTCCGGTTCCCCAAATAAAATCCCCCGTTTCAACCTTGGTATTGCCGCATACAAAATAAGCGATTGCTCTATATAAACAATATCTCAGGGATGAGTACTTAGAAGGGGAATACTGCGCAAACGAAAGGTAAACCGCACCTGCCGGCTTGATGATTTCTTTAATCGCAATCAGCACCTGCCTTCTCAATTCCTTGGTGGGAATCATTCCGTAGCCGCCTCCGATAAAGACCAGATCGAATCGAGCCTTCAGTTGGTCGATATCGTAAAGGCTCAATAGTTTTAGCTCAACTGGAACATCGGCCTGCGCGATGTTTCTTTGGGCGGAATCAAGCATAGCCGCGGAGGAATCGATGGCAGTTACGCG
>JBFZAG010000031.1:0-15117 GCA_041309145.1 Candidatus Omnitrophota bacterium
CAGCGGCATTGCCGTGGAAAAATTCATTTTTAAGGGCTTCCTTGATCGGATAGATGATCGACTCGTCGTGCCCCCCGAGAATTGAAAGCTCATAAGCAATATAGGCAAACTGACGCGTCAGATCATCGTACCAAAACGGACCCGGCTCCGGGATCTTTCTCAGATCAAAGGCGACTACCTTGCCTTCTTTGAACGCTGTTATTGCCTTTTCATCAATATACTCATCGAAAATATCAATATCCACCACCTCGCCAGCGCGGGACCTGCTTTTGACATAATCCCGCAGGCCACCATCCTTCTGCGCCAGGGTAGTCCCTTTTCTTAAGTTATCTATGTCCTCTATCAGGGCCACCAGTTTGCCATCTCGCAGCATGAACACGTTCAACTTGTCGGTTACGCCCCTGAACCCGTCTCTTTGATCGGTCATATCATCAGTGATGATCAAAGTGGACTCCAATTCGCCTTTGGGACCTTCGGAAAAGAAAAATACGGGAAATTTGAAATCGTCGAAATTGATTATCTTAACCAGCTCTCTTTGCTTATTAATGAGCTTAGGCACGAATCCGACCCTGACCTTGTTTTGCATTAATCCGGCGGTCAAATGATGGCCGTAAAGATTGGTATCTATCCCTTTTCCCAGCCTTGTCCAGCCCCTGTCCGCTGACTTGCGGATCATCTGCTGCAGAAGATAAAACGATATGTTGCGCAAACTCTTATCCTGCGCCTCTGCCATATCGCGATTGGTAACAGTAGCTTCATATGAGATGGAATAGTGATCTTTGGATTCTTTTACGATAATTCCGCCCAATATCCTGTTAGTTTGCCGCTCAACCAAATAAAGACCGAACCTCCTGTCCTTAATAAACTTTAAAGCATCATTGTTATATTCTGTCTCGATCTGACTGACCAGCGCCGGTCTTCCCCTCTCTTTAGCGCCCATTTTATCCTTGTAGAATTCAACAAACTGTTCGATATGTCCGGTGGTCTCGCCCCGGTCTTCGATAAGCTCGTATTCCCCGCTTCGTATTTTTTCTTCTATAACCGCCGCGTCTTTTTTGAATATTCTGCGGGAGTTGCTGGAGAAACGCTTAAGATACTCATCCATGATCGTGCCGCTAGCTGCCCTGGGAAAGGACATTTCATAACTGATCTTTGTCGACTTCAGGAAGTATCCTTCTTTTTTTAAGGCTTTAATCTGTTGATCCGAAGGGTTTAAAACTTTGACCATCGCTATATCGGCTTCTTCACCTTCTGATTCGGAGCTGCGGATCTCTTCCAGAGAACTCTCTTCGCTGAATTCCCTCCAGCGCAGATCAAAAAGCGAACCTACGGTTTTGCCCTCGACAATTTCCCTTAAACCGAATTTTTCCTTAATCGCCTGGACTTCTTCGCCGGCAGGCAGTAACTTCAATACTGATATTTTACTGTAATGATCTTTCTTCTGTTTTATCACATGGAAATGGTCACTATAGCTGTATGTGGCTATGCCTTTAGGAAGGAACAGCGATACTTCCTCTCCCTTTAATGTACTCGGTTTCAGCACAGGGACATCCCCTGCCCCTTGAACGCTCATCAACGTTGACAATATCTGCAATACCGCATACATCTCTTTGATGCCTTTGGAATTAAACTGGCTGTTCTCTTCGACAAAAATTTGCGGATTGTCTCTTCCGTCGTCATCTTGAGCGGTCAACAATCGAATGATCCTGCGGGTGACAACCTCCCCCTTGCTATTTCTGAGGATTATTGCCTTAACTGTTGCATTATTTATGTAGCCCACTAAACCCCTGTTCAGAAGAGTTCCTCCGGTTCTCTGACAGGAAGTGAAATAACGGCTATTACCTATTGTTAGCAAATCAAAAAGTCCTCCGGTGATTTCAATGGTGAATGTTTCGCCGTCAATAGTGCATTTGAACTTCAAGTCTTTTTTCCACAGCTCAGCTATACGCTCGACAACTTCTACCTGCTGAGCATACTCAGAGTCTTTCTTCATCTTTTCCAGCAGATCATCCTGATTTTCCGATATTAACGCCTGCTTTTGTTTTGAAGATAATAACGAGCGGGCGATCTTATCGAGGACTTTTGGTAAATCAGGGCTGCTGTATTTATATTCGGAGAATTTACCCTGCATTTCCGCGATTATCGCTTTCCACATTAACTGATAGATCTCCTGGTATATTTTCTTATTTTTGTTCCCCAGATATATCTTGATGATCTTAAAAATATCGTTGCCTTCATAGTCCTTTTTCGAGAATGCTTCAGAACCCACGTATCCGGCCATCAATTCCTCTGCTTCGGACGGATCGATGCCGCTGATGCCCTTGAAAGTAGCTATGAAGTCCTGGGGTAGATATCTTTTCATTACCTCTTGCAGCGCGTTGTAATTTTGCGCGGAGTAATTCGGTTTTCTGCCCTGCCCGGCCTCTTCTTCGGATACAATGATATCTTTTAAAATCGCATCGCTCAGGACCAATATTTTATTCACGCCGGGCTGGGTCTCATCGATAAACTCCAGCTCGCCTTTTTGTGATTTTCTATAAATGTCCAGGACGTTATAAAAATTCTTGATCATCACGCGGAAGCTGTCAATGTTCAACGGATCAAGCCCGCCCAGGTCTTCGGGCTTAGTCTGCTTATCCAAAAGATATTTAAGCGCGCCTTTAAAAACATTGTTTTTATTGATCGCCCCCTGGTAAGGGATGTCGGAAATATCCATCTGGGAGAATGACTGCAATGTATCAAGAAGGGCGTTCTTAGTATCCGCGTCCATATCCCTGTTTTTCTTGGTGGTTATGAATTTCTTGAACAAGCCGAGAGTTTCCCAGTCATACGCATCTTTGTCTGTGCGCGTGATCCGCAATAATGATTCCAGATAAACATGGGGTATTTGATAGTCAGTTGCCTGCGCTACGCCGTCTTTGACCCAGGAGGCTAATTCCTTAAACGCCGACCAGGCATCAGCAAGGCCTTTTTTATCTTTGAGGATATTGTCTATGTTCGGCTTTTTGGCGCCATTCGCAAACTTGACATTGCCCGAGACCGACTCAAGGGCGCTGATAACTCCATCGATAAGTAGGCCTTTCTTGCTGTTGTCTATCTGTTGACTGGAAATGATCCTGGTAAGCTGTTCTTTCTGCGCACCGGATAATTTCCGCGCCAGCGCAGCCATAATGGCCAGAGACTCTTTATTGAAACCATTGCGCACTCTGCCTCCGGTAGCGATCTCGGCGATAGCCTTCTCATCGGGACTCTCGATTATTCTTTTGAGGATAGCGAAATCCACGGCATTATCGTCGTTCTTGATATCCGCTTCCTTGGCCAGAATCAGAAGCAACTGCATCTGGCTCAAAACGTTCATTTCATCAAGAATGCCCAGAACCAGGCCGAAATCAACAAGCCGTTCGCTTTCTTCCATTTCCGGCATTTGTTTCAAGATGCTCTGGACCAGCCCGCAGATCTCAAACCAGGGCATGATCCCGAATTTAGTCGTCAGTAATGCCGAATTTTTGATGCCCCGCACCCTTGCGAATTCAGCTATATCCTGGTAGGTATTGGCTTTATTCAATTCTTCCAGGATAGTGATCAGATTCTGCTCGTTCACCCCCTGTTCTTTAGTGAGCGCGGCCAGAGCGGAAAAAGACCGCCCCAGGACATAAAAATTCCAGATCAGCCATTCCAGATTTTTCATGACCCGGTCCCGATCGCCCTCCGAAGAGAATCGTTCTTTGACTTTACTTTCGATATTCTCCATGGTGGTCTGGACCGTTTTCCGCGGGTCCTGATTGATGGCTTTTATGAGATACCTCAGATCTTTCAAGTCGATATACCCTAAAAGCCCGCTTTCCTTGATCTCGTGAAGCATTTTGTTATCCAGCCTGTATTTATCCGGATTATTCTTAAAGAACATATCGAACAAATTCTTTTCAGCCGTTAGATCAGATTGCCTGAAGAGGCAATCCAGCAATATCAGCTTGGCATCAGCGTCGACCCTTCTCTCCAGTCGGTTAGCGGTCTGCTCTTTGCCGAATTGCGAGATCAGGTAATTCACATTCCCCCGGAAACGCGCGGTGAGCTTGATTGCTTTGCGCAGCGGCAGGGAGTTCAGCTTCAAATACCGCGCTACCGTGATATTCACGCCTAATGCCCGGGCCAGGGTCTGTTCGTCTACGCGGGAAATTCCCAGACGGTATAAAAACCCTCCCGCCAAGGTCCCGGTTGCCAAACCCATCAGGATCATCGCCGAATATATAGCCGGGTACGATAGGTCGTTTTTCGGCGCCCTGTAGGGGATACCCAGGAAGCTCTGATCCACGTCTGCTCCGAACACCTGTTTTGACAGATCATCCGTCGCTCTTCCCTGGTAATGCTGCGGCAAAATAAATGTCGCGTCATATCCGCTTTCGGCGTACTGCATGAGGGAGTTGGTATTATACTGTTTGGCGACCAGGTCTTCGTAATTGGCGGACAGCTTTGTTAACAGCTGTAACTTCTTGAATCTAGGTTCGGAAATGGCCTTTTGGAACGGCTGGCCGCGGTATGATAATTTTCCCGTATTATCGTAAGTATAATATATTATTTCTCTCGGAAAGAAAGCTGTGCCTTCGCTTTTCGTCAACTCCATGTCATAATAATAACTGTGGTGATAAAGCTCGGTATACTCGTCTATCGCCGCTTCCAATTGATCCTTCTCTTTGACGATATCCTTGATCACCGCCGGGACATTAACCGCCGACTTCAGACGTTTTTCCCAGATATTCCTCTCGTACTGGAAAGCCGGGTCCTGCGGGATAAAACGCTCCACGTCATTTCCTTCTCTGACGAATTGGCCCATGTTTCCCGCGATCACGGCATCACGGACAAGAACATAATACTGATTGCTGATCCCCATGATATTATCCAGCGCTTCCATCTGGGCGCCCCTGGCCCCAAGCGCGTCATCATAATTGTAGTTTTTACCGTAAGTATCCCGGTATTTGCCAGCGGCAGCGTCAAGGAGATCTTTCTGTTCAACCAGTTTCTCCAGATGATTGTCGCGGACAGGATCGCCTGTGGGCACTTCGGCGCTGTGCGTGAACTTCATGTCCTTGATACTGATCGTTCCCGGATAAGAATCATCATCGAAGAATATCCCCACGCTGCGGACGTCTTCGGGCGTGACATAAGCACCCGCCAGGGCAATCTCCACTTTTTGCCAACTGTCGCCGATCGACCTCACCGGGACACCGTTCGAAATTCCGCCCGAGCTAAACACTACCTGTATGTTATTACCTCCGGTCTCGTCTTTCGCCCAGAAGGAAAAAGTATCAAAATCTTTCAGGTTCTTGTTCACCGCGATTTCGCAGCTGCCGGTTCGGTAATACATGCTCTTTTGGAAAGAAAGCTCCAGAACAGGAATGTTATCACCTTCCTCCGCCGGTTGTAATCGCGCATCCACCTCCCCCTTCAAGGTTATCTCCCCTGAATTAGGAAGAGAGTTATAGCGCGCTTCAAACTCACGCGCCTGCTTAACCTCGGAGTCAAATTCCTGCATCCGCTGCTCCGGGAAATCCCCCTTTGTAATCTTGTCCTGGATATATGCGCGGCGTGTTGGCACGTCGTACAAATAAACCAGCGCCAAGGCATGCTCTGATTGCATCGAACCAGCGGTGAAATTGCTGAATAATTTATTAAAATCAATTGGATAAGATATGTTGTCGCTTGGCGCAATATCCGCAACAACCGTATTGTCTTCGAGATTGTCGTTAAGTTGCTGGCCTAAAACGATGTTTGTATCGTTCGTATTTGCGTTGATATGCTCATTCGCGCCTGAGACTAAAGGTATCAAACCCGAGAATAGCGTCGCGCCAAACAATATCAGCATTGCATAACGCATAAAACGCGATTCTAAGAAACCAGGGGCTGTTTGTGCTGAAGGGGCTTTCATTGACAAGGAGTGCTCTTTAAATTCATCCAAAAGATTTAACAGTCCCCCTAAATCAAAATCATTTAGCCTGAACCAGAGCTTGAAACCTTTTGTTTTCTCCAGCATTCTGACTGATTTAGAATCGCGCAACTGCTCGATCGCGCGAGCCCGGAAATAATCGTACCATCCGCCAAGTTCTTCTTCAGACATCTCCAGGACATCGACAATATCTGATTCTATGCCTGCGGTGAACTCGGGCCTTTCTAAAGCGTCAGAAACCCATCTCTCCATATCTTCCCTATTCAGCGCCGCCCCTCCTCCGTCGCGCTGCGCAGCTCCGGCGATGTAGCAAGCCTGCAGGGAATATTCATACGGATCATAGCTGAACTGGTGTATTGCGCTGAGTGGCATCCTTGCGTAATTCCTGGCGGCAATGACTCCTTGTATTTCCGAACGGTTGGAATGGATCCCTTCCGAAACAGGGATCAACACCTCTTGACAGCCTAATGGTTTGGCAAGCGCCTTGGCATACTCAATAAGCTTATTATAAATATCCTCGCTGTTCACCTTGGTCAACAGGGTAACGCCCGGATTTATGCCCGGCAGAACAAGATACCGTTTCCCGGCGTCATTAACGATAAAAAGATGCATCCCCCCCTGAGCGATATTGTTCTCATCGAAAATGATTACATTCAGGAAATTCGGATCATCCCAGAGCTTTTGATCCGAAGCAACACAAACCCCCATATTCAAACCGGCTACTCCATGGGCCTTGCGCTTAGAAACCACAAAACGCAGCTTCATCTTTCCCTGGGTTTCGTTGAAAGCGTATTTTGCCGATACCTCTTTCTGCATCACTTTGTACTCTTTACCCTGCAAGGACGCGGTGATCTCGAATATTTCTTTGCCGGGTTGAACCGCAAAAGTGACCTCTTTCAGTATATTTTCAATCTCCGCTTTTGCCGTTTTATTCCTTACCCCTTCCCAGATCGAATCCATGATCGCGGAATCCCGGATATCCAATAGGCCGAATATCTTTTCTCTGGCCGTTTCCGAATCATCTTTAAACCGGCTGTTTATTACCACGATCGCCCCGGCAACCTTATAAGGATTCTCGATCTTGGTTGCAAATTTATTGTGAATGATCTTGCCGTAACCTTCGGGATTGTTTTTCTTGTATTGCTCGACGCAGCCCGAAACCAGGTCCCTCAATGTGTCGCCGAAGAATTCTTTTAAGGCCATGACATTGTTTACTGACCCTAATAAAGCCGGAAGCGCGGAATTTCGGGAATGCCTGAAATAACGGTAGAGACCTTTTAACAATTCCCTGCGGTTCTTAACCAACTCGCCGGCCTGCCAATTCTTTATTATCTGTTCACCCAGGTCAATGATCTCCTTTTCACTCATGACAACCGACGCCTCCTGATTCACTTCCGCAACTACACTTAAAATAGACCCCCACGGAGTTTCATCCAGAGGCTTTGCCGAGTCCTTCAAGATATATCTTCCGATGCTAACTTCAGTAAAATATCTATCCCTCAAAGATGCCGGGATTTTATCGGTATCTTTCTTGCGATCCGGGCGCCGGCGATAGAAATTAAGATATAGCGAGTTTTCGGAGGTGACCGCCGGCGGAAACACATAATAGAGCATCGGGCCGAATAACGGATCATTTTCCACCTCGCTGGCATCGCCCGAAGTAATCTTATTGTGTATATATTGCACCTTTACTTTCAACTCATTCAGTTTTTCAGGATTATCTTTGTAAGCCTGGTATAGATCTAAAATATAATAGGGTATTTCTTTCAGATATTGCCTGATTCGCTCCTTTTCTCCGGAAATCGGGATTGTTATCACTTTATTCTTTATTCCCGCATACAAGAAATTTTTCAGGAAATCATAAGCCCTTATACCCTGACTTTGCACAAGCTCATTGAGAAACTCAATATCTGATTCTGATTTTATTGCCTCAGTATAAGCATAAATACCCCTGATCTCCTCCAAACACAAGAATGCCCCTTGAGTTTGGCTATAGATCGTCGGCTTGACCAGTTTGCTCCAGGCAGAAGGATATCGTTCCCAAAGCGGTTCGAGCTTAACCAGTTCAGTAGCTGTTTGCTGTTCAACCCCTGCGCACAATGAAAATATGTCCTTCATTTCCTTCCCTATCCGCACCACGTCTTCTTTGCTTCCAATAGTCCGCTGCCGCAGCGGGAACCCGTATCCAAATAAATACATCCCGTTCTCTCTGGCAGCAATTGCCTGATCGACTAGATCCGACCAGTACAGTTTTATATCCCCTTTAAACCTGAGAAGCAGCAATTCTAAGCCGCTATCATACATCCGCTCCATATTAACCCCTGAAGCTCTTCCCAGCCGGATCAAATCATTACCTATACGTTTCAGATCTTTTTCGTTAGTGATAAGGCTTTTTACATTAACAAGGCCTTTTTCAAACAGGGGCTCAGCGATATCTCCCGCGTCCGCCCACAGCTCGATTATGGCCGGCTCGTATTGTTCAAACTCCTTCGCGTTAAACATACCGTTTATAACCAATTTCAAGATGGCGATAAGCTGTACCGGTCCTACGCCGTTTTTCTTCAGGGATACAACATTGGCGGAAAATCCCTCCAATTCTTCGGCCGGAGTTTTATTTCTCGCCAGGAAAATAATAACCTGGGTTATCCCGGCTGAATCCACCCCAGCTGATTTAAGTTCCTTTGCCAGACTGAAAAATGAACCGATTGAATTCGGAATAAGAGTCGGGGATGAAACATCTCCATAGCCGTTCAATATAGACCGAAAGGTATTTTGGGCGCTTAAACGAACATCTGGATCAGGGTCAGTTAAAAGAGCGGCCAAGAAACCGATAGAGTCCATCCCTTTGAAATGCGGTATCAATTCACATGCCTTAGCGCGGACAAAAGGGTCCGGATTACTTAACCACTCCAACAAAGGCTTTTCCAGAAAAGGCGCGGGCGAGAGATGCCACTGATGCGCGGGATCACTTTTCTCGGTCATGAAATACAAAGTCTGCCATATTCTTTCGCGGACAACTAACGGTAGAGATGTGTCTAGGAACGCGGCGATCACAGACCCGGCAGCGGCTTCTCTTAATCCAGCCAGTGCGTAGCTGGCGTCAAGCGCAATCCCATCCTTGGCATTTTTTGTATACCCGGAAATCATTCTGTCCATAAGCGCTTTAACTACCCGGGGATCCCCTTCGCACTCCTTAACTAAGATAGAAGCCGTTACCTCACGCAATTGACTGTTTTCTTGTTCGTCGTTAAAAACAGCGCAGATGTCTTCGATGGCCCGGGATTTATCCGCATACAATAAAGCCCTGGCGGCTTCAATTCTGCCGGAAGTCTCTGCCTGGTAATCTTTCAAGACAGAGCTTAAAAGCTCGACTGCAGGAGCCCCCATCTTTTTGAGTGATTTCCACGCAGCTTCCCGGTGATTACCCTGTTCCAACCTATTAATGATCATCAGCGCCGCGCTTCGGGTGTTGATCTCTGCCAATTTCGCAAATATCTCCGCCGATTTCTCATATTCCTGAGGATCCAGACTTGCGTATGGACTGCTCGATTTCCTTTCATACCACTTGAGCTTCAGCTGGTCCAACCAGGACTCGGTTTTAAACGCGGCCTTCTCCTCGACATTATCCCCGCCATCCTTCTGTCTCGCGCCGCCGGCGGGAAAAACTATTAAATCCATCTCTGGAGTTTTGTTATCGGCTAATGCAGCCCCGGCCGGTAAATTAACGACATCCCCGCGGGGATCTACTATCAACCTGGTAAAATACCGGTCATTGAGCCGGAAGAAGTTTTCGACGCCGGCGGAAATTGTTGAAGCATTTTTTAATAAATCGCTGAACTGTTCGCCTCCGCTAAAATACTGCCTAAGGGCTAAACCGGAACTCGAGCTGACCTGCTCCTGGCGATTGTATTCTCCCTGCTGGAATGATTTGCGGTAAGACTGGTAATAAGCGTCTTTTGACCAGGGAGTTTTAGAGGTAAGCCCGCTCAAATCTTTACTGTCAACTTGTGACGTGTGACTTGTGACCTGTGACTTGTTTTTAAACCACTGGGCTAAGATCAGCGAATAATAGACCTGGCGCAACTGGGAGTAGCGCCGGGAGGAATTAACTTCCCGGGTAAGCTTAGGAATGATCAGTTCGCGGATAAGCTCTGAGGAATAACTGTTCAGCTCTTTTTGCCGGGGATCGGAAAAATTATATACCGGAGAATCTTTGATATAGTCCTGCTCCAGCATTACTTTCAAGGTGGCCTTGTAAATAAAAGCCCCTTTTTCGCTCGAGCGGATCATAATTTCTCCGGGAACGATCCAGGGCCTGGTCAAAGTGGGGATTTCAACATCCCGCTGATTGTAAAGTGCGCTGACTCTGGCGTAAAGTCTGTCCCAGTAAAGTTTGCCTTCCGGAGTCTGAGGGGAAGTAAACTTGGCCAGGTCTTTTTTCAACTGAAGATCGCTGGATAGCATGATCCGGCCGACATCGGTTTTTTCGAGTAAGGGCTCGATCACGCTATCCGGGGAATCCGGTCTGAGGTTGACCCAGAAATACTTGTTCGGCAAAGCTAGTCCTATTTGAAAATACCGGTAAAGTTCTTGAGTGGTTTCCTCAAGCTGGCGGGGTTTTACCTCTTTTAGATCCCCCTTATCCAGGATGAGTTCAAAATTTCCGTTGCCGGAACTAAGGTCAATGGAACGCAGATGGATCGGCCGGAATTTGTCGGCCACCGGAGAAAGAGAACATAAATACGCCGGAATACCCATAGGAACAGCTACCTGGGCAAAACCGGTCTGTTCGAAAATAAGACAAAACGAAATTAAAAACGCTGTTATCCGTTTGATCATACTTTTACAAACTCTTTGTTTTGTGGAGAAAAAGAAGCCTTCCAGTAACCAGCTGGAAGGTATCAAGCCTATCAACCTTATATACTATAAGTATATTATATATAGAGGAGTTTTCAAGGCGGGAAAGGCGGGATTTGAAAGCGGTTTCAACCGTAAGCATCCTATTTTGGCACGAGGGAATGAATGCAGGGCCTGTCAAGGCATGGTTCCGCAGGGCGTTCGCTGCGCCCCGGCGTGGCGCAGCTTCACTCCGGTTCGTCCCTGCGCTCTTGCCAACAGATTTATCGCGGGCAATCCCTGCCCGCTACGGGACGAACAGGCCTGCTCCACCACGCCTTGCCACCCGCATTCATCAGTACAACCGCATAGGTTATACCAGGTTTAAATCTTAGGAGTATTAGACTACGATCGTGACGATTTTGTTGGGGATGACGATGAATTTCTTGAGGGGTTTGCCCTGGATCCACTGCCGGACTTTTTCGTCCTTGGCCACAATAGCCTGGACAGCTTCGGCCGAAGCATTAGTGGGAAGGGAAATTATCGAGCGGACCTTTCCATTGATCTGAACCGGCATATCAATTGTATCCTCGACCAGCAATTTGGGGTCGAATTTCGGCCAGCCGGACTTGATGATCGACTCTTTGTGGCCCAGATTTTGCCAGATCTCCTCGCAGAAATGCGGGGCGATCGGGCTGAGCATGATGATCAATTTCGAATAGACATCTTTATCCGCTCCGGACTGATAGATGGCATTGACCAATTCCATCATCGAGGCGATGGCGGTGTTGAACTTAAAAGCTTCCATGTCTTCGCTGATCTTCTTGATGGCCTTGTGCAGGCTGCGCACAACCCGCGCATCGGCTTTATCTTTGAGGTTATCCTGGATCCTCCAGACCCGGTTAAGGAATTTAAAAGCTCCTTCCATGCCCCGGTCATCCCATTCCAGCTCGGTTTCCGGAGGCGCGGCAAAAAGCATGAACAGCCGCAAAGTATCCGCTCCGTATTTTTGAATCATGGAATCCGGGTCAACGATATTGCCCCGGGATTTGGACATCACCTCGCCGTCTTTTAAAACCATGCCCTGGGTTAAAAGCTTTGTAAACGGCTCATCAAAATCGATCATCCCCAGGTCCTTGAAAAATTTAGTAAAAAACCGGGAATACAATAAGTGCAGTATCGCGTGTTCGATCCCGCCGATATACTGGTCTACCGGCATCCAATATTTAGTATCTTTGACTTCAAAAGGTCCCCCAATAGATTTTGGCGAACAATATCTCAAGAAATACCAGGAAGAGTCGAAAAAAGTAGCCATGGTGTCGGTTTCTCTTCGGGCTTTGGATTTGCATTTCGGACAGATGCACTGCACAAATTCCTTAACTTTTCCCAGCGGACTTCCGCCTTCGCCGGTAAACGCAGCGTCTTTAGGCAACTCTACCGGCAGATCCTCAAAAGGCACGGGAACGACTCCACACTTATCGCAGTAGATCATCGGGATCGGCGTGCCCCAGTAACGCTGGCGGGAGATCAGCCAATCGCGCAAACGCCAGTGGATCTGGATCTTAGCGATCTTAGTCTTTTCCATCCATTCCGCTATAGCGGCTTTGGCTTCCTGGTTGGGCATTCCGTTAAATTGGCTGGAATTTATCTGGCGGCCGTCGCCTTCATAAGCCTCGCTCAGATCCTCAGCACAAAGATCACAAGTCCGCTCGAACGGCTGGATAACTACCCGCATGGGAAGCCCGTGCTCTTTAGCGAACAAAAAATCCCTCTGGTCGTGGGTAGGCACAGCCATGATCGCGCCGGTGCCGTACTCCATCAAAACATAATCCGCGACCCAGATGGGAATGATTTCATTATTGACCGGGTTGACCGCGTAGGAGCCGGTAAATATCCCTTCTTTTTTCACGTCGCTCGAGGAACGGACCACTTTGGATTCCTGGCTGACTTTATCGATAAATTTAAGGACCTCTTTTTCTTGCGCCTGGCCTTTGATCAATTCCAAGACCTTCGGATGCTCCGGGGCGAGCACGATATAGGTAGCCCCGAAAATGGTGTCTGCCCGGGTGGTAAATACCGGGATCACTTCATTATTATCCTGGCGCCGGAAATAGATCTCGCAACCCAAGCTTTTGCCGATCCAGTTGGTCTGCATGGCAATCACCCTCTCCGGCCAAAGCTTAAGCTGATTTAAATCTTCCAACAGCCTTTCTTTATATTCGGTGATCTTTAAATACCACTGATCCAGGTCTTTTTGTTCGACTTTAGTGTGACACCGCCAGCATCCGCCATCAATGACTTCCTCGTTAGCCAAAGTTGTGGCGCAGGAAGGGCACCAGTTAACCCCAGAAGCCTTCTTATAAGCCAGCCCTTTTTCAAACATCTTGATGAATATCCACTGGTTCCAGCGGTAATAATCGGGATCGCAGGTGGAAACCTCGCGATCCCAATCATAGGACAAGCCCATTTTTTTCAACTCGATCTCCATCCACTCGATGCATTTGTGGGTCCAGGCCTCAGGCTTGGTGTTGTTCTTGATGGCCGCGTTTTCCGCGGGCTGGCCGAAAGCGTCGAATCCCATAGGGTGCAAAACATTAAAGCCCTGGGTCCATTTGTAACGGCTGTAAACGTCGCCGATAGAATAATTGCGCACATGGCCCATATGGATCTTGCCGGAAGGATAAGGGAACATCTCCAGGCAGTAGAATTTAGGGCGGGAAGAAACTTCAGCCTTAAAGCTTTTATTCTCCAGCCAGTATTTCTGCCATTTTTCTTCGATCTGTTTGAAGCTATATTCGGCCATAATTTAATTTATCCTTAAAGGTATGAGCGATATCATGGTCTTGACCCCCTTGACCAGATTTTCCATCGTGGTAGGCTTGGTCAGATAAAGATCCGCTTCCAGATCATAACATTTTTTTATTGATTCCATTTCTGAATTAGCGCTGACAATGATCACCGGCCGCCATTTGCCGGAGGGATCCTCTCTGAGCCGCTTTAAAACCTCCAGGCCGTTGAGCTTTGGCATGACCAGATCCAGGATGACCACGTCCGGATCAGCGGAGCGGACCCGTTCCAGCGCTTCTTCTCCGTCAAAAGCCGTGACCACCTGATATCTTTCCCTGGCCAGCCGGGCGCTGACCAGATCGACAATGTCTTTTTCGTCGTCAACTACCAGGATCTTAAGAATTTCGCTTCCCATGGTTTATTTCTTTATCAGTTTTCTTACAATATTTAGGTTGCGCTTGTCCGCGCTATCGCTGTCTTTAGGCGTTTCCAGGACAAACGCGGCATCAGCCAGCCGCGGGTCATTGATTATCCGGCGAAACGCCTCCAGGCCGAGCGAGCCTCGGCCGATATGCTCGTGGCGGTCAGCGTGAGATCCCAGCTCGTCGCGGCTGTCATTAAGGTGCACCAGCTTCAATTTTTTCAGGCCGACTATACTGTCAAGACTATCAATGGTCCTCTGATAGCCTTCGGCATTGGACAGATCAAAACCGGCTGTAAAAGCGTGGCAGGTATCAAAACAGATACCCACCCGCTTTTTGTTCTCCAGGCCGTCAATGATCTGGCGCTGGTGTTCAAATTTATACCCCAGCCAGGATCCGGAACCGGAGGTGTTTTCCAGAAGTATCCCGACCGCGGAATCCCTGGTCTTATCCAGGATCCGATTCAAAGCAACAATGATCCTTTTTAAACCCTGCTTCTCTCCGGATTCCTTATGGCTGCCCATATGGGTGACGATATAATCCGCGCCCAGAGCCTGGGCTTCTTTCATGTCCTGAATATACGCCCTCAGCGAACCCTGGAATAAGATATTATACGGGGAAGCCAGATTGATCAGATACGGAATATGGATAAATACTTTTTGGATCCTGCTTTTTTCCCGGCGCAGCCGGAATTCGCGGATATCGTCGGCGGAGATCCTGGCTTTACGCCATTGCCGGGGGTCGCGGGAAAAGATCTGCATAGTGTTACACCCCAACGCCTCCGCGCGGTTTATTGATTCCCAGATATGTCCGGCAATAGAAACATGCACCCCGAGCAACATAATGCTAAATTGTAGCACAACCGGATTTAAAGGTCAATTTACAATAAAAAAGGCGGGGATCTACCCCGCCTTTTTAGCTTGGTGGAGCTGGAGGGAGTTGAACCCTCGACCCCTTGCATGCCATGCAAGTGCTCTCCCAACTGAGCTACAGCCCCTCAATTTTTTCAAAACATTTTTATAGAAGAAAAAATTGACCCCGAGCCGAGATACGGCGAGGGGGAGAAATTTTTTCCCCGCATATCTTCCAGAAGAAAAAATTGACCCCGAGCCGAGATACGGCGAGGGGGAG
>JBFZAG010000032.1:0-5940 GCA_041309145.1 Candidatus Omnitrophota bacterium
TTCTATTCCTTTAAATCTGGCGGCCTTGGGAAGAAGGCTGGTCGAGGTCAGCCCCGGGATAGTATTTACTTCCAGCAGATACAGGCGGCTTTTACGGTCCAGCATCATATCCACCCGGGAAAAACCAAAACATCCCAGGCAGCTGTGGGCTTTAAGCGCGATCTCCTGGGCTTTACGGCTCAAGCTCTCCTGGAGCTGCGCCGGAACGATATAATCGGTAAAGCCGTTCTGGTATTTGGCTTCGAAATCGAAAAACCTTTTTTTAGTGACTATTTCGATCACGCACAGCGGCTGGTTTTCCAGGATCCCCACCGTCAATTCTCTCCCCTGAATATATTCCTCGATCAGCGCCCTGTCGTCAAAACCTAATGCGATATCTATGGCTGCAACTAAGTTCTCCGGTTTATCCACTATGGACATGCCGATGCTCGAACCGTGAGTGGGCGGCTTGATCACCCAGGGCAGGCCAAACCCGGCTTTGACCGGATCTTTGCGAAAAGATCTTTTTTCGATTATTACCTGCGCCGGGACCTCAAGGCCGTTCTGGCGGAAAATATTTTTGGCCGAGATCTTGTCCATGGCGGTCTGGCTGGCCTTGACCCCCGAGCCGGTATAAGGCAATTTCAGGCTTTCCAGGATAGACTGGATCTGCCCGTCTTCTCCGAACCGGCCGTGCAGGACTACGAACGCGCAGTCAATTCCGGCCGATCTGATCAGCTCTCTGGTCTGGCCGTGGTCGCCGGTTGTAATATCAATGGCCAGCGCTTCCAGCCCCAAGCTTTTCAGGCTCTGTAAGACCGCTTTCCCGGATTTCAAAGATATTTCCCTTTCCGTGGAAGGCCCGCCCATCAGAACGCCGATTTTTCCGAATTGTTTTTCAGTTGGCAGTTGAGAGTTCATCGTGTTAGGGGCCGGTCTATTTCCAAACTTTGATCTCCGGCTCGAGGACAATATTGTATTTTCTCTTTACTTCTTTTTTTACCAGCTTGATCAGATCGAGCACGTCTTTAGCGCTGGCATTTCCGGCGTTGAGGATAAAATTGGCGTGCTTGCGGGAAACCAAGGCCGCCCCGACCATTGCGCCTTTGAGCCCGCAGGCGTCGATCAGCCTCCCCGCGGAATCATTCCCCGGGTTTTTGAATACGCATCCGGCATTAGGATAGCTGTAATCCTGGGTGCTCCTGCGCCGGGCCAGGTAGCCGGCGATATCATTTTGCACGAGCAATTTACTCCGGGGGATCAACTTGAAACTGGCGCTAAGGATTATATACTTAGCCAGATTAGATTGGCGGTATTTAAATCTCAGCTGATTCCGCTTTAAGACTTTAATGTTGCTATTATAATCTAAAACCCGGACTGATTCAACAAAATCTCCTATCGCCAATTTTTCAGCTCTCCGGCTGACCCCCGCGTTCATGGCCAGCGCGCCGCCGACAGTCCCGGGGATGCCGGCCGCGAATTCCAGCCCGGACAGCCCGCGAGCGCGGCAATAAGCCAGCAACCCGCTCAAAGTCTTTCCCGCTCCCACTTCGACGATATCTCCGGAATTCTTGATTTTTCCAAAAGCTGGCCGGTCGAGCTTGATCACCGCGGCCCGGACTCCCTGGTCGCTGACCAGAATATTGCTTCCCGCTCCCAGCACTAAAACCTTTATTGCTCTTTGGCGGGCGCTTTGGACAATCTGGCCCAGCTCCCGGAGCCCTGACGGCCGGAAAAATGATCCGGCCGGACCGCCGATCTTGAAAGTGGTATGGTTCTTGAGAAGCTCGGATCGCTTACCTGGATTTTTTAATTTCTTCAACCACGCCATCGGATACCTTTATAATATCTCCCGCTCCCAGCATGATCAGGGTATCTCCGGGCCTGAGCAGGCCCAGCACCTTTGCCGGGATATCTTCTTTAGCGGCGTATTCAATTGTTTTATCCGGGAAATTTTCTTTGATCTTTTCCAAAACCTGCTGCGCGCTCACTCCGGGGATGGCCGGCTCGCCGGCCGGATAAATATCCGTAAGCACCACCGCGTCGGCATCTGCGAAACATTGACCGAACTCTTCCAGCAGCAGCTGGGTCCGGCTGTACCGGTGAGGCTGGAAAACCGCGACTATCCTTAAAGGCTGGGTATGTTTCAGGGCGGCAAGAGTCGCTTTGATCTCTGTAGGGTGATGCGCGTAATCATCGATGATTGTGTAATCCAGGTTTTGGAATTTTACATCCAGCCTTCTTCCCGCGCCTTTATAACCGCTAAATACCCTGGCGATGATCTCAGGCCGGATATTTAACTCCAAGCCCAGAGCGGCCACGCTTAAAGCGTTGGAAATATTATGCTCTCCTCCCAGGGCCAGATGCAGCCTGGCGATGAATTTACCTTGAGCTAACAGATCAAAATCCGAAGCCAGGCCGGAGAAATCGATATTGCGAGCCTGGATATCCGCTTCTTTTTTCAAGCCGAAACTGACCAGCTTGCCTTTGTAGCCGCGGGCCAGGCGCATCAGGTTCTCGTCATCGCTGCAACAGAACAGGCACCCGTCCGCCGCAGTAAGATCAATAAACTCCTGATAAGCGGCCAGGACTTTATCGAAAGTCCGGTAATGGTCCATATGCTCCAGGTCGATATTAGTGATGATCGAATATTTAGGGCGGTAATGCAAAAAGGATCCGTCAGACTCGTCGGCTTCAGCCACAAAAAAGCGGCCTTTTCCCTGGGAAGCGTTCTGGTCGATGTTTTTCAAGATCCCGCCGATAGCCATGGTCGGAGAAAACCCCGCTTCCAGCAGGAGATACGCGGCCAAAGAAGTAGTCGTGGTTTTTCCGTGGCTGCCGGTGACCGTGACCACGATCTTATCTTCCATCAATTCAGCCAGCGCCTGGGCCCGCTTGATCACAGAGATGCCTGCCTTGACCGCGGCCGCGAACTCAGGGTTGTCCGCTTTGATGGCCGAGGAATAGACCACCGCATCGCAACCGCTTAAATTCTCCTGGTTGTGGCCGATAAAGATCCTGGCTCCCAAAGACTTCAATCCGGCAGTGACCTCGCTCTCTTTCAGGTCAGAGCCGCTCACTTTTATCCCCCTCTCAAGCATAAGGCGGGCGATCCCGCTCATGCCGATCCCGCCTATGCCGATAAAGAAATAATGTTTATGCCTGCCGGCCGGAAGGCAGGCATGTCCCATATTAGTGTCCATAATTGGTATCCATGACCAGAGCGGAAAGCTCTCTGGCCGCGTTCTTGGGCTTAAAGAAATCAAATCCCGCGCGCATCCGGGCTAATTTCTGGCGGTCATTGAGGATCCCTGACAAAACATCTTTAAGTTTGTTGGAATCAAGCTCGCGGTCTTCCACTATCTCAGCAGCGCCTTGAGCCTCTAAAACCCGGGCATTAGCCGTCTGATGCTGATAAGCGAAAGGATACGGCAGGAGCACGGCCGGAAGCCGGTAATAGATCAGTTCCTGGATGCTGGTGGCGCCGGCGCGGCAGACAGCCAGGTCAGCCAGGCTGAGCGCGTATTCCATCTCGTTCAGGAAACTGAATACTCTGGATTTCACCGGTAACCGGGAATATTCCCGGATCAGCTTTTCCCGGTCAGAGGAACCGGCAAGATGGATGACCTGCAGGTTATCTTTTGCCGGTAAAGCCAAGAGGGCTTTTAAAAATCCCTGATTGATCCCAAAGCTCCCCTGGCTCCCGCCCATGACCAGCACGGTAAACCTGTTTTCTTCCAGGGAGAAAAACTCCAGGCATTTTGCTCTATCGATTTTTATTAGATTCTTGCGCAGCGGATTTCCGGTCAAAACGATCCTGTCCGAGTGGGGTTTAAGGCGGTCGCGGGTCTTTTCAAAAGAAATGGCCATCCGGTCGCATAACCTGAGCAGGAAACAATTAGCCTGGCCGGCAATGACATTCTGCTCGTGCAGCACGACTTTGATCCGGGCCAGCCAGCTCAATAACACTAAAGGGATGCTGGCAATGCTCCCGAATCCCACCACCACATCCGGCTTAAAGCGCAGAATGATAAAAAAACTTTGCCAGAAACCCTTGAGAAATTTATATATTGCCGCTAAATTACGGCGGTCAAAGCTGGCTTTCAAGGTAGCGGAATCGATATAAACTGTCTTAAATCCCTTGACCTCGATATTGCTGCCGGAGTTTCTTCTGGGCAGGACCAACTGAGTATCCGCCAGCGGATAATTATCTTTGAGATATTCCAGCAAAGCCAGGGCCGGGAAGATATGTCCGCCGCTGGAACCGGCTACGATTAGAACTTTCATTTAAAACTCCAAGTAAAATCTAGGGGACAGGCCCCATTTTTTACATCAGGCTCAGGCCCCCTAAAAAAATGGGGACCGTCCCCTACTTCTCTACTTCTCGTCGCCGACTTTGGCGATATTAAGAAGCAAACCCACGCTGATCATGTCAAAGACAAAAGACGAACCTCCGTAACTGATAAAAGGCAAAGGCAGCCCCTTGGTCGGCATTATCCCGCAGGAGACCCCGATGTTGACCATCGCCCTGAAAGACAGCATGCTGACCAGCCCAAGGCTCAAGAAATATCCGAACCTGTCCGGAGCGTTACTGACTATCTTAAGCCCCAAGCGGATAAAGAAAGCAAAAAGTAAAAGCACTGCGATAGTGCCTATAAGACCTAACTCCTCCCCGATTATCGAAAAGATGAAATCCGTATGCGCAGCCGGCAAATAAAACAGCTTCTGCATGGAATGGCCCAGCCCCTTTCCCAAAAGTCCGCCGGAACCCAGGGCGATCTGGGATTGAATGATCTGAAAACCGCTGCCTTTGGGGTCTGCCCAGGGATTAATAAAAGCCACGATCCGGCGCATCCGGTAAGGTTCTTTGGCTATTAAAACGTAGAGCAGACATCCGGCCAAGAGAAGTATGAACAATAGGTAGCGTTTGGGAACGCCGCTGACATAAAGCATTAAAAATATCACCACCGCGATCGAGATGGTGGTTCCCAGGTCAGGCTGAGCCAGAATAAGCAAAGAAAAACTGCCTAACACCCCCATTATCGGCAAAAGCCCCCAGCGGATGGTCTTGATCTGGTTTTCTTTGCGGGCGATGAAATCCGCGACATAAACTATAATCGCCAGGACCGCGAATTCCGAAGGCTGAAAACTGAAAATGCCGAACCTGAACCATCGCCGGGCTCCGGCGACTTCCCTTCCTAAATTCGTCAGAACCAGAACCAGCAATAAAAAAGAAACGATCAAAACCGGACGGGCGAAACAACGCAGTTTTTTGTAATCGTGGCTCATTAGCCAGACCGCCAAAGCAGAGCCGATAAGAATAAAACTCAGGTGCCTTTTGACGAAAAAGAACTCGTCATGATATTTATCCGCGGCGTAGATGCCCGAAGCGCTGTAGATCATCACCAGGCCGATGCAGATCAGAGTCACCGTGGTCATGAACAGCTGGATCCGGATATTGCGCATTACCATTCTATTTAACCTTTGGATTCTTTAAGCTTTAAAACCGCTTTTTTAAACACCCGGCCGCGGTGCTGGTAGTCGGAAAACATATCGAAACTCGAACACATCGGAGACAAGAGCACGCAGTCTCCGGAACAAGCCCGGCGGAAAGCGCGGGAAACCGCCTCTTCCAGGGTAGGGGAAACGCTGAAAGCCAGCTTTCCCTTAAAGGCGGATTGGATCTTTTTCCGGGCCTGGCCTATAAGGATGGCTTCTTTTAATTTGCCCCGGGCAGCAGGCAGTAAAGCCCGGTAATCCACTCCCTTATCCTTGCCTCCGGCTATCAGGATCACCGGAGAATGAATATTGCGCAGAGCCCAGATCGTTGACTCCACCGTGGTGGCCTTGGAATCGTTAACAAACCGCACCCCCCGGATGTCCGCCACTTCTTCCATCCGGTGCTCAAGCCCTTTAAAATTTTTAAATACTTTAAGGCAGGTATCCCGCTTGATCCCCAGC
>JBFZAG010000033.1:0-3729 GCA_041309145.1 Candidatus Omnitrophota bacterium
TTCAGACGTGTTGTCTTCCTATCTTGAGTTTTTTGTTGAGCAGGATATAGCCGATGAAGCCCTTAAATTAGAGGTGATGGGTTCCGCCATGGGTATTCTTATAGACGCGAGGGCGTTTATCAAAGATCTGGATTCCGGAAAGCAGGGGATCTACAAGTTGGGAAGCAAGATCCAGGAAGCTAAAGTGGTCAAGATCACCATGGGCAAAGTGGTTTTGGATGTCCAGGGCAAAGAGCAGGTCCTGACCATGAGCGAGAGAGGCAAATCCTGGGCGCGGCTTGATGAGGAACAGCCTTCCATGATCACTCTTTTGGGAGATCATATCTTAGTCAATAAAACCCGGTTAGTCAACGAAGCCGGAAAAGTCCTGAAAGATCTCAAGCAGGTAAAAGTCAGCCCTTATTTTGAATCCAAGAAAGTCACCGGTCTAAAAGTCGAAGGTGTGACTGAGGACAGCATTCTGGCCGCGGCCGGGATTCACAATAAGGATGTGGTGACCATGGTCAACGCTCAGAAGATCGACAGCTATCAGAAAGCTCTGCAGGTGCTCAATAAAGCCAGGACCCAGTCTGAGATCAAAGTCAGCGTGCTCAGGAACGGCAAGATGCAGCTGCTCAGCTACAAAATGCAATAAAGGGGACAGGTCCATTTATTTTGAAAATAATCTTCTGAAAGGAATGGTGCGGGGCCGGGTCAAGGTTATGCGGATCCGGCCTTTTTATTTGGAAATAAAGGGGACGCTTCTATTTATTCCGGCAAGAAGCGTTTTGGAAAATAAATAGAAGCGTCCCCTTTATTTTTGTTTAAAAAAATAGGAACCGTCCCCTATTTTTTATGATATAATAATAAAAATTATTATATAAAGCAGAGGGGGATAAGTTGAGAAGACATAGCGGGTTTACTTTGATCGAACTGATGCTGGTGGTAGTGATCATCGCCACTTTGGCGGCGCTGGTGGTTCCTAAGTTTACCGGCCGGGCTGAGCAGGCCAAAGCCGCGGCAGCCAGAACTGACATCATGGTCAATATTCCCACGGCCCTGGACCTCTACGAGCTGGATAACGGGTTTTATCCTACGACTGAGCAGGGCTTAGATGCTCTGCGGGTCCAGCCGTCTACTACCCCGGTTCCGGCCAAATGGAACGGGCCGTACGTCAAGAAGAAGCCGGTCGACCCCTGGGGCAATCCTTACCATTACGCAGCTCCGGGCAGCCATAACGCCAACAGCTATGACCTGTATTCATTCGGCAAAGACAATGCCGAAGGCGGCAAGGACGACATCAACAATTGGGACGAAGAATAAAATAATGGGGACGTTTCTATTTATTCCCCGAAGCGTCAGGTGAAAATAAATAGAAGCGTCCCCATTATTTAAATAGAAGCGTCCCCTTTATTTTATGAAAAATTGCGCTATTTATATTACTGGGAGTTTGGTTCGGGTCTGCGAGGCCGGAGAAAGTCCGGAGAAGCTTAAAGTCGCGGAATTGAATATTTCTTCGCTTAAAAAAGAAGAGATCCCTCACGCCGTCAGAAATCTGCTCAAAGCCAATAAGATCCAGCCGGAACATTTGATCCTGGGGTTCCCGCGCAACCTGGCTAATATCCGCTATTTTTCTTTCCCTACGCTTAACGATAACGAGATCCGCTCAATGATGGGCTATGACCTGGCCAGCAGGTTCGCTTATAAAGAGGATGAGCTGGTTTTTGACCAGGCGGTGATAGCCAAGTCCGCGGACGGGTTTTCCCGGATCATCCTGGCGGCGGTGCCCCGGCAAGAGATCCTGCCGAAGTTCGCTCTTTTAAAACACGCCGGGCTTATCCCGGATGAAGTCTTTTTAAGCACGGTGTCATTGTTCAATCAGCTCAAGGACCAGAAAAAAGAGATCGATAAATGTTTAGTGGCTTATTTTGACGACGGGTTCGCGGAATTGCTTTATCTTAACCAGGGGCTGCTGGAATTCAGCCGGGCTATAAATTTCAAAGAGGACGCATTAGAGAATTTATCCCGGGAGATCCAAAACAGCATTGCGGTATTGAATACCGAGGCCAAAGAGATCAGCAAAGTTGTGTTAGCGGGCAAATTCACCGGGCTGAAAGAATTCAAAGAGTTATTAAATAAAAGTTACGCCGGCGCGATCGAATTCGACGATTCCCTGGATAACCTTAAAGGTTTTATCCGGGAGCCCGGTCCGCTCAAACTTAACCTGCTTCCCGAGGAATACAAGATCCGCAAAGTCAAGCAAAGACGGACCAGGTCGCTGGTCTATCTGGGCATACTCGCGCTTTTAAATATATCATTGATCGCCAATATCGCTTTTTTCAAGATCAAGGCTAAAGACGGGTATCTTTACGCTTTGAAATCCGAGATCAAAAAGATCGAAAAGCGCGCGGACAGTTTGCAGAAGGATATGGAAAAGGCCCGCACATTGCGCGGTTATATCAGCTCCGGAAAAAATAAATTGGGGCTATTGTCGGAGATCTACCGGGCCGCGCCGGCGGGGATATTTTTGGGCTCGCTGGATATAAGCGGCAACAAAGGGCAGGGAGCGATAGTTTTGATCGGCCAGGCCGCGGATTCGGAAAGCGTGTTAAAGTTCGCCAATAATCTCAAGTCTTCGGCTTTTATCGAGAAAAGCGATGTGACTTATATCAATAAACGCAGACAGCCCGGGCCAAGCGGCGTGGATTTTGAGATCAAGGCCGGCTTTTGAGAAAAAAAGGGACCGGGTCCCTTTATTTTAAAATGAAGAATAAAAAAAGAAGTCGGGTGTTGATTTTAGTGGCGTTGTGGCTTATAATATTACTGGCTGTCGGCATCGATGCCCTGATGCGCAAAACCGGTTCGCGCTTTATTTCGCTGGACGATGAGATAACCATTAATCAGGCGAAGCTGAACCGGCTCAAAGCGGTCTTAAAGCAGGAAAAGGAATTAAGCGCCGAGTACGATAATATTTTTTCCAATTACCGGCCGATCAAAGATTCGGACAGCCTGCTTCAGGAGATCGATTCTATCGCCAAGAAGCTTAATGTGAATATCATCAACATTAAGCCGGGAACCGTCAAACAGGAGCCGGGGTTCAGCTCGTACGCGATCCGGATCGACGGCCAGGACGATGTTTACTCCGTGGCCAGATTTCTCAATGTCCTCTGCGAACAGATAAAGGGCTTGAGTATCGAGCGGATGCAGTTTAGCGCCCAGAACCGGGACGAGCTGCCTAAAGTAAGTATCACGGTCAATGCTTTGGTCTTTAAACAATGAAAGCCCTGAAAAAAGATATTTTTATAAACCTGGTCCCGAAGCTGAATATTCTTTTGATCGTTTCGGCGTCGATCCTGACCGCGTCCTTGTATTCGAGCATTAACCGCACCTATGACGCCACCAACGTCCAGGCCAGGAAAAAACCGGCCCGGCCTTTGGAATTGATGGTTAAAAGCAAGGTCAGTGAGGTTGTCCCGCTCTTTCAGGAAGATATTTTTAAGTCTAAACCCCTGTTTAACCAGTCCGGCTCTAAAAAGACAGCCCCGGAAAAAAAGACGTTTACTCTTCTGGGGATCTCAATGGGCAAAAAGAATATCGCGGTGATCCGGGATATAAAAGCCAACAAAGATTATTATTGTTCGATAGGGGATCCGGTGGGAGATTATCAGGTCAAGGAGATCTTGAGAGATAAAGTGGTCTTAACGTCAGCCAACGGGGACTTGGAGATAAACCGATGAGAAAAATTTTCTT
>JBFZAG010000034.1:0-8144 GCA_041309145.1 Candidatus Omnitrophota bacterium
GGAAAAAGAAGCCGAGTTAAGCAACATGGCGGTCGACTCGACCCGGGGAATGATCCTGGAACATAACTCTAAACCGGTGGACGCGGTTTATTCTTCGAGCTGCGGAGGTCACACCCAGGGGAACATATTCGGTAAAGCCCAAAACCTGGCTCACTTCACCGGCACTGCGGATACGGATAATGTCGGTAATACAGTTTTCCCTTTATCGCCTTTTGAACTGGAATCCTGGCTGAAGAACCCCCCGCAAGGTATATATTGCAATATTCCGGAATATTCCAAATCCAGCAATTTCCGCTGGGTCAGGATCTATTCCGCGCAGCAATTAAGCCAAATGGTGAAAAAGGTATCTTCACTGGGAGAGGTCAGAAAGATCATTGTCCTCAAGCGCAACCCTTCCGGTCACGTCGACAAATTGAAAATAGTGGGCAGCGAATCTTCTTTAGAGCTGGAAAAAGAATTGAACATCCGCAAAACCCTGGGGAACCTGCGCAGCAGCATGTTCAAGGTTGAGACCAGGTACGGCCAGGACCGCTTGCCTAAGGAGTTTGTTTTTTACGGCGGAGGCTGGGGCCACGGCGTGGGGATGTGCCAATCCGGTGCCTGCGGAATGGCTAAGGCCGGGAAAAGCTATCAGGAAATACTGAAGCATTATTTCAGCCGGGTGCACCTGAAAAAAATATATTAAAATAATAAATATTTGTGTTGAATAATCCGCTTTTACGTTATAAAATTTCACTAATATCCATTACTAACTAAGGGAGGGGAAAATGAGGAGATTTGTAATTGCAGCGATGCTTTGTTTGCTCTTGCCGTCTTTGGGTTGCGCCGGATTGCAGCCGACGGCTCAGGTCGACAACAATGCCGGAACCCAGGCTATGCCGCCTTATAACGGGCCGAGGGCGAGGATTGCGGTAGCTAATTTCGATATTAAAGCTGCCAAGGCTTACGGAGAGATCGGCTCGGGCTTACGCGAGATGCTGGTCACGGCTTTGGTTAATAGCAATCGTTTCCGGGTGGTAGAGCGTCAGGTTTTGGATGCGGTCATGCAGGAACAGCAATTAGGCGCTTCGGGAGCAGCTGCTCCGGGCCAAAGCTCAGCGCAAAGAGGCCAGATCAAGACCGCGGACATAATCATCACCGCGGCGGTCACGGAGTTTGAGCCGCAGGCTTCCGGAGGCGGGGGCGGATTTGGGATCGGAGGAAGATCCGGCGGAGCTCTGGTTGGCGCTCTGCTCGGAGGCGCGATGAACAAAGCCCATATGGCTTTGGATATCCGCATAATCGATACTTCCACCTCGGAAGTGCTCGCGGCTACAAGAGTTCAGGGCCAGGCCACTGATATTATGGGCGGGATTTTTGCGGGAGCCTTGGGCGGAGTCCCTTTGGGCATCGGTTTAGGCGGGTACGCTAACACTCCGATGGAAAAAGCGATCCGGGTCTGCATAATCGAAGCGGTAAAATACATCGCCCAGACCACCCCGGCTAATTACTTTAAATATTGATCTTTGATGTCAAAAAGCAAGCAGGTTTTTAAAGGCAAGCTGATCAGGGTTTCCGTAAAGCGACAGCGTCTGCCTAATGGCTTTTTAGCCAGGTTGGAAGTGGTTGACCATATCGGAGCTGCGCTTATTGTTCCCGAGCTTAGCCGGGAAAAAATATTGATCTTGCGCCAGTTCCGGCCGGTCATAAACGGCTATCTTTATGAACTTCCCGCGGGAACCTTGAATAAAGGCGAAAGCGCGCACTTATGCGCCCGAAGGGAAATAGTCGAAGAAACCGGTTACGCGGCCGGAAAACTGACCCGCCTGGGAGAGATTTATCCTGTGCCCGGATATTCCACGGAAAAGATCGTGATTTTCAGGGGGGAACGCCTGGCTAAAAAAATCTTTGCTGCGGAAAAAGACGAGGTTATCCAGGTAAAAACCGCGACCAGGTCGCAGGTCGGAAAGCTGTTTAGAAAAGGAAAGATCAAGGACGCCAAGACTATCTGCGCTTTGTCTATGGCAGGTTGGATATAATCATGCGCATTGTCAGGTTCCGCTATAAGGACAGCATTGCTTTCGGGGTTTTAGAAGGAAAAACGATCGCTGTTTTACGTTACACCCCGTTCGCCAAGATACTTTTTTCCGGAGAAAAGATCACTTTCAAGAAAGTCAGGCTCCTGCCGCCCGCGCAGCCTTCCAAAGTTGTCCTGGTAGGTTTAAACTACAGCGACCACGCCCGGGAGCTCGGTATGAAAATACCTCAAGAGCCGATAATTTTTCTCAAGCCTCCGACAGCGGTTATCGGCCACCAAGATGCCATCATCTATCCGAAAAGCATTGGCCGCTTAGATTATGAGGCAGAGCTCGCCCTGGTGATCAAAAAACAAGCCAAAAACATCCCTGCCGCAAAAGCCAGCCAGTATATTCTCGGTTATACCTGTCTTAATGACGTGACCGCCCGCGACCTTCAGAAAAAAGACGGGCAATGGACACGGGCAAAATCTTTTGACACTTTCTGCCCCATAGGTCCTTGGGTTGAAACGGATATAGACCCGGCTTCTTTGCGCATCACCTTGCGTATGAATAACTTTTTAAAACAGGATTCTTCCACCCGCAATCTCATTTTTCCGGTAAAAAAGCTGGTTTCTTTTATTTCCGGGATTATGACCCTTTATCCCGGGGACGTCATCTCTACCGGGACTCCTCCGGGTGTAGGACCGATGAAGCCCGGAGATAGAGTAGAGGTGGGGATCGAAGGTATCGGCACTTTGGTAAACACGGTGGCAAAAGGATGAGTCAGAATGTCATTTATCTGTATCTCCTTGCCAATAATCAGCTTTTTTATCTATACAAACCTGATTTGAAATGATATAATCAAAACAATGTCCTAACCGTGCACCTGAAGAGGCGGTTTTAGGCTTTCCATATAGATAAACTTTTTAACCAAGGAGGATCTTATGTTGGGGATTCCTGATCCCGGAGTATGGCTGGCTTACCTGCTATGCATACTCAGCGTTGTTTTATGCGTTATTTACGGAGCAGCTAATTGGAACAAAGGCGACGAACAGGTCTATCCGGAAGATGTCAAATGGGTAAAAGACGAAGCGGTTGTTAAAGAAGAATTATAATCCTGGAGGAAACCGTGGGAAATATCTTTCTTTTAACGATCCTGGTAGTCATATACCTGTTTGTCATCGGGTATCTGGGCTACTACGGATATCGCAATACAAAAACCGCGTCCGACTACCTGGTCGCGGGAAGAAAAGCGCATCCGATGGTCATGGCTTTATCCTACGGAGCGACTTTTATCAGCACTTCCGCTATCGTGGGTTTCGGAGGCGCGGCCGGGCTTTTCGGCATGGGGCTGTTGTGGCTGACGTTCCTGAACATATTCGTGGGGATCTTTATTGCCTTCATTTTTTTCGGCAAGCGCACCCGCAAGATCGGCCACAACCTTGACGTGCACACCTTTCCCGAACTTTTAGGCCGGCGGTTCAAATCTACTTTCGTGCAGGGGTTTGGCGGTTTGGTAATTTTTTTATTCATGCCTTTGTACTCAGCCGCGGTCCTGATCGGCGCAGCCCGTTTTATTGAGACCACATTCCCGAATTACCTCAACTTCAATGTCGCGATCCTGATCTATACCCTTATCATCGTCGCCTATGTTTTCGCCGGCGGACTCAAAGGGGTAATGTACACCGATGCTTTGCAGGGTACGATCATGTTCGTGGGTATGGCCATCCTTCTGGTATTTACTTATGTGAAGTTAGGAGGCGTGGCCACAGCGCATCAAGCGCTTACCGCTATTGCCGATAAGGTTCCGGCGGCTTTAACGGCTAAAGGCCATCTCGGCTGGACGCACATGCCGGCCTTGGGTTCAGAGCTGTGGTGGAGCCTGGTTTCTACTATTGTCATGGGAGTAGGCATCGGCGTTCTGGCCCAGCCGCAGCTGGCAGTGCGTTTTATGACCGTCAAAAGCAATAAAGAGCTTAACCGCGCCGTGGCAGTAGGAGGCGTGTTCATCCTTTGTATGACCGGCGTTGCTTTTGTCGTGGGCGCTTTGTCCAATTGGTATTTCTTTAGTAATCCTCAGTTCGGAGCGATTTCCCTCGCGGTGGCAAAAGGCAATATCGACAAGATCATCCCGACCTACATCAACAGCGCTCTGCCCACCTGGTTCGTTTATGTTTTTATGATGACCTTGCTTTCTGCGGCAATGTCCACCTCAAGTTCCCAGTTCCATTCCCTGGGCACCGCTTTCGGCAGGGATTTTTTTGAAAGGGGGCTGTTGAGAGGAAAGCACACCAAGCACACCATCGGTTTGACCAGGATCGGGATTTTGGCCGGGGTGCTGATCACCGTGATCCTGGGATTCAAGCTTCCGGATAACGTGATCGCGGTGGCTACGGCGATATTCTTCGGGCTATGCGCCTCGACTTTTCTGCCCGCTTATATCGGAGCTTTGTTCTGGAAAGGGATGACCAAGTCAGCGGTCATCGCCAGTATGATGGTCGGATTCTTAGGCAATATATTCTGGCTGCTTTTTATCCACCAGAAAGAAGCCGCGGCGATCGGTTTATGCAAATTCATCTTTAACCAGCAGACGCTGTCTCAATACCCCTGGACCGTGGTCGATCCGATAGTGGTGATTTTACCGGTCTCTCTGATCACCGCGTTTCTGGTTAGCGCTTTCACCAAAAAACTGCCCAAGGACCACATCGAGGCCTGCTTTAAACACATATAATCCAAGGAGGTAACAATGCTGCGGCGTTATCTTAGTTTGATCCTGGTTATGGCGGTCGGGCTGGCGGTATTCAGTCCGCTGGCTTTTGCTCAGGAAAATGAATGGAAATTCAAAAACGGGTTTTACGAGAGGCTGCGCCACGAGTTCTGGAAAAATAATCGCGACATGAACAACCTTTATTATGAGGGAGGCGATCGGAATTTCTGGCGGGCCAAGACCAGCGTCTGGGGCCAGGCCGATTACGGCAAGGATGTGAGCCTCTACGCAAAGCTGACCAACGAGTTCAAAGGATATAACCTGTTAGGAAGCGGCAACAGGAAGATCTACAGCACCGGACACCAGCACTGGGATCCGGATGAGATAATCTTCGATAACTTTTATATGGATATCAGAAAGACCGATGATTTTCCGGTCAGTTTCCGCTTGGGAAGGCAGGACCTCCTGGGACTTTACGGAGAGAATTTCCTGATCTGCGACGGCACCCCCGGAGACGGCTCGCGGACTTTCTATTTCAACGCGCTTAAGGCCAGCTGGGAATTGGACGCTCAAAACACCCTGGATTTCCTCTACATCAACAATCCCCGGGACGAAATTTGGCTGCCGGTGATTAATGAGGATAAGGTCCCGGTCGCCCTTAACCTCACCGCGGAAGAGGGCTACGTTTTGTATTTGAAAAACAAGCCCAACAAAGACCTCGCCTTCGAGCCGTACTATATCTTCAAACGGGAGGACCACGATTACGGTTCGGGGTTGCAGGCGCATAAAGGCCGGATCAACACCCTGGGTTTTTTCAGCAAATACAATATGTCGCCGCTTACTTTCCGCGTTCAGCTGGCTGACCAGTTCGGCAAATACGGCCTGGAAGACCGCCGCGCGCTGGGAGGATATTTATTCGCGGACTATGACATTAAAGATGCCCTTTGGAAGCCGCAACTTTCCGGCGGTTATGTTTATTTATCCGGAGATGACAAGGGGACCACTAAAAATGAGGGGTGGAACCCGTTATGGTGCAGGTTCCCGATCTACTCGGAGCTTTACGCTCAGGCTTTTCAGAACGAATCAGGCAACTCTTATTGGACCAACCTCCAGTTGTATCGCATAGGATTGACCGTCAAGCCCACGGAAAAGTCCAAGTTCAACATTAACTACAGTTTTCTCCGGGCCAATGAGCTGGTTCCCGCAAGCGCGAATTATAATCTTTCCGGGACCGGAAAAGACCGTGGTCATCTGGTGATCAGCAAGCTGGATTATAATTTCAGCAAGCAAGTCTCCGGATACTTATTAGGAGAATATTTTATTCCTGACCGGGGCAATAAAGGTTTCTACACTAAGGACGCTGATCCGGGGATCTTCGTGCGCACCCAGCTGGAATTCAAGTTCTAAAAAAAAGTAAAAAAGGGGACGTTTCTAAAGGGGGGAAAATGGGGACGGTTCTTATTTATTTCCGTGAGAAAAATTCTTAAAAATAAATAAGAACCGTTCCTTATTTTTCCCGATAATAAGAAACGTCCCCTTTTTCTTGATTCTTTTCGCTTAAAAGTGTATAATAATTTTTCTATGAACGAAAAAGCCCAAAGAACTGTTTTTCTCTCCGGCGATGAAGCTCTGGCCCAGGGAGCCTTTGAAGCGGGCCTGGGGTTTGCTTCTTCTTATCCCGGAACTCCCGCCACAGAAATCCTGGAATACCTCGCTAAATTTCCTGAAGTCAGCGCCCAATGGTCAGTAAACGAGAAAGTGGCTTTTGAAGTCGCTTTGGGCGCCTCTATCGCCGGAGCCCGCTCGCTTTATGCTTCCAAACACGTGGGTTTGAACGTAGCCATGGATCCTTTGATGACTTCCGCTTATGTCGGAGTAGGGGGGGGATTTGTGGTGGTCAGCGCCGATGATCCGGGTATCCATTCTTCGCAAAACGAGCAGGACAACCGTTTGTTGGCCAGAGTCGCTAAAATCCCGCTTTTAGAGCCTTCCAGCCCGCAGGAAGCTTATTTTTTCGTCAAGAAAGCTTTTTTGATCAGCGAGAAATTCGATACCCCGGTCATGATCCGGCTGACTACCCGTATTGCCCATACCAAAGAAAATATATTGACCGGGATCAGAAAAGAGTTTAGTTGTCCGGAATTCAAGATCAATATCCCTAAATACGTGATGGTGCCTAAGAACGCTTTCCAGAGGCATATCGAGCTGGAGAAGAAATTATTGAAATTAAAAGCTTACAGCGAAAAATCTTTGCTGAATAAAACCGAGATCAACGACAGGAAGATCGGGTTTATCACCAGCGGCGTGACTTATCTTTACGCCAAAGAGACTTATCCCAAAGCCTCATTTTTAAAACTGGGGATGAGCTTTCCTTTCCCGGCAGAACTGGCCAGGGATTTCGCCGGAAAAGTAAAAAATATTTTTGTCATCGAAGAACTTGAGCCTTTTCTGGAAGAACAGCTTTTGATGGCCGGGATCAAGGCTAAAGCCAAAGACCCCTCTTTGCGGGTGGGAGAGCTCAGGCCGGAAGATATACCGGAAATCGTCAAGGGGAAGAAAAGAATTCACGCTCCCGCGACCAGCCGCAAGCCGGTGATGTGCCCGGGCTGCCCGCACCGCTCGGTATTCTCGGTGCTCAAAAAACTGCGTTTAACGGTCACCGGAGATATCGGCTGTTACACTCTTGGGGCTTTAGCGCCGATGCAAGCCCTGCATACCTGCCTTTGCATGGGAGGCGGGATCACTTTGTTCGAAGGCTTCAAGAAAGTCCTCGGCCGGAATGTAGTGGGCGTGATCGGCGATTCCACTTTTGTCCATTCCGGAATCACCGGCCTGATCAACCTGGCTTATAATCGGACCAGGGGGCTGGTCATTATTTTAGATAATTCCACCACCGCCATGACCGGCAACCAGCCTCATCCCGGGGTGGGGATCACGATCAACGGCGAACCGACCAAAAAACTGGTCTTAGAGGACCTTTGCCGCTCTTGCGGGGCGGATAATGTGGATGTGATTGGAGCTTATCGGATCAAGGATCTGGAAGAGCTGATCAGCTCCCGGGTCAATGCCGACAGCCTGTCAGTGATCATTGTGCGCACTCCCTGCCGGCTGATCGAGCGGACCAGGGCCCCAAGCCCGGCTTTAGACCAGGCAAAGTGCAAAAAATGTTATCTTTGCCTGGGGCTGGATTGCCCGGCTTTGCGTAAAGATGAGTTTGGCCTGGTGAAGATCAACGGAAAATTCTGCGTGGGCTGCAATCTCTGCGCAAATATCTGCCCTGCGAAAGCATTGACCAAAAATGAATAAGCCGGATATCATAAATGTTTTCTTCTGCGGAACCGGAGGCCAGGGAGTTCTGACCGCCGCGGAGATCTTAGGCCAGGCCGCGATCTTAGAAGGATTTCACGTCAAGAAATCCGAAGTCCACGGAATGGCCCAGC